>NZ_JAUGZK010000004.1:0-416659 GCF_036327005.1 Alkalimonas mucilaginosa | reverse complement strand
AAACGCCCTTGAAGGGCGTTTAATTTATGTTTGGTGGCTCAGGTCGGACTCGAACCGACACCCTGTTTCCAGGACCGGATTTTGAATCCGGCACGTCTACCAATTTCATCACTGAGCCAAGAGGTTCTATAACAAACTATAACAGCTTATTTGTCAAGATTTTTTATTTTTAATCTCTTTTATATCAAAAGGTTAAACATAAAAAGTCTTAAAAAGCGTTTAATTTTGAATCCACTGCGTCTACCAATTTCGCCACCCAGGCACTGGGGGAAAACGCAGTCATTATACGATGGCTTTTGTCACACGCAAGCAATTTATCCTTCGCCTGCATTGTTTGCCGATAAAATCACCGCCTTTTGTGCGCACTGCGCTTCAGAACAGCTTATCGCCATGTATCTGGGGTGAACCAGAGCTCAGGATCAGCTACCGGGGCGCTGGCTGGCAAATGAGGATTTTCCAACCGGATCAGGCGCCTGCCCGGCAAATTAGCTCGTTCAATAGCTGTGTGGTTGTAGCGATAGAAGATGTCATCAAAGCTGCCGTTGGCGATCATTCTGCGCATACCAAGCTCCAGACGCTCAGCCAGCTCCTGGTTGGATGGATGCACAAAAAAATAATAAGGCCAGGGGTAATACAGCAAGAGCTCTTCATCGATGGTCAGGTTAGGGAATGTTGACTGTCGCACTTCCAGTTCGGCAAAAGCTTCAGCCAGCCCTCTGGGGAAAATATCAAAGCGATCTCGGGCCAGCATGGCGAATAAATCATCGTATGGCCCTGTCACTACGCGTAGGCCGTTGTAACGGTAAACTTCTGTATCCAACCAGCCAGCACCCTGCCCGATCACCAGCTGGCGTAACTCCGCCAGGTTACTTATGCTCTGCAACCTCTGCTGCTGTTGTTTGTTCACCAGGCAAAGACGATAACTGAGCAGGCCTTTACGCAATGGAATGCGCACCGGCAATAGTTCGTCTTCCAGTTGTAAGGAGGTCGGACTCCACAGCAAATCCAGCTCTTGTGTTTGCTTAAGCAGCGCCCGGCTACGACTTTCAGTAAGTTGAACAGGAAAGGGCTGCAGTTCAAAAGGCCCATACTCGGGCTTGGTGAGCTCGAGTGCTAGCTGCAGTATCTCCATCACATCGGCAAAACGGATATCCTGCTCGCTTTCTGCTGCCGGGTAAACAATGGTGGTCATAGCCTGCAAAGGAAAGATCAGACTAAACAACACAGTGCTCCAGATAATCCGCATCATACACCTACTACTAAACATTTGCCGGTGGCGAACTGCTCCATACCTGTTCGCTTTCCCATAAGGTCGCTCGCATCACTTCGATGCTTCTACTATAGCCCAGTTGGCAACATCTGGCTGCTGGTAGTGCCCAACAGTGTGGGGGCTATCACCGCCACTGCACTAAAGCGGCTCAAATTGCCTCCTGCTGAAACACTCGCACAGTTATACCTTTGGTTGTGGCGGAAGTATAAAACGTCTTATTACATTCATAAAACAAGCATAATCAATACCTTATACTTGCAATATGCTCCGTGACTTTACAGCTGGCATACAAGCTGCTGCCTGTCGCTATCCACGTCTGTTCGCAACCCCCAAGGAGCTGAGTGATGAGCCGATTTCAACAACGCAACCATCCGCTGCGCGACTTGCTGGATCAAGAACTGCGCCAGCGCACTTTCCCTGCCCTGCAGGCGCCCTGCCGGCTGTGTCAGTTTGTACTGACGGTCAGCCCAAGCAGCCGCAGTACCGAATTTTCGCAGATGCAGCAATTGGCTGCACAACAAGGGGCGCAACTGAAAGAAAGTGACAACGATCTGAATCTGTCCTTATTTGGCGCTACCTTACGCTGGGAAAAGCATGGCGAGTTCTCCAGCTATACCTTTATTCAACCGGGCAGTGGCACTGAGTTCTTTGATGATCCACTGGATTTACTGCCCGCCAAAGACTGGTTGGAACCTTTTCCTGGCCAGGTATTCCGGGTGATACAGCTGAGCGTGCTGGACAGTAACAGCAGCACCCAAGAGCAGGACATTGCGGCGCTGTTCAATCCGGATCATTGCATCAGCAGTTATCTGGCCGAGCAAAAAGCCCGCATCTGGACCGACTTTCAAAAGCATGCCGAAGGTGCCGGCCGGATGCTGATGCAAGATTGTGGTTTAAGCCCGGCTCAGCTGGGCCGGCTGGTACAGCAATTGTTTGATCTGGGCAATTACCGCAAGCTCTCCCTGCTGGGCTGGCCATTGGCTCGTAAAGCCATCGGGCAACTGAATACGCTGGAGCAGCAACTGTCATACATCACCAAACGCATTGAACAGGCTGAAGAGCAGGATGAGTCGCTGCTGGCAGAACTCACCCGGATGGCGGCGCAGACTGAACATCTGATTGCCGAGAACAGTTCACGGCTACAAGCCAGTGCGGCTTACTACCAGTTGGCACTGGATAGAATTAAAAGCCTGAATGAAACGCCGATTGATGGCCTGCTGTCGCTGCAGGATTTTACCGAACGCAGGCTAACGCCGGCGTTTCGTACCAGCGAGTCGGTGCTGTTTCGCCAGCAAGGACTCTCTAACCGGCTGGGACGCTGCACCGAGCTGCTGCGCACCCGTATCAGTCTGAAGCTGGAACAGCAAAACCAGCGCTTACTGGCATCGATGGATCAGCGTGCCCGGCTGCAACTGAAGCTGCAGCATATGGTGGAAGGGTTGTCAGTGGTCGCCATCAGTTATTACGCCATGCAGCTGTGCCAGCATGGCATTCGGGCTTTGCAGTATTGGTGGCCGGAGCTGAATAGCGAGCTGTGGCACAGCCTGAGCCTGCCGCTGGTGATCAGCAGTGTGGCCGTGCTACTGTATGCCTTTCGCCGGCGCTTAAAGCGTGCCGAAAGGATGCAACGGCCATGAACAGATTTCGCAGTAAGGGCGGCTATGCTACACTCTGGCGCATCGAAAACTGCTGAGATTGTGCATGTTTGAACAAGCGCCCAGGGCTGGTTTTGCCCGCCGTTTAGCCGCTATTATTTACGATGTACTGGTGCTGTGTGCAGTGATTATGGCCGCTGCAGGCCTGGCCTTTGCGCTGGTGATTGGGCTGGAAAAAGTCGGCTTGCTGGATTTATCTGCCTATGAAGACACCGCTGCGTTTTTTGGTCAGGGCCTGCAGCGCTGGCTTTATCTGCTGTACTTATTGTCGGCCGGGGTCGGCTTTTACGCCTATTTCTGGCTACGGGCCGGTCAAACGCTGGGCATGAAAGCCTGGCGCTTATTATTGCTGCAGCAAAATGGCCAGCAACTGACGCCTTCGCAAGCAATTTGCCGGGCTTTACTGGCGTTCGGTGGCCTGGGAAACTTTTGGCTATTTCTGCGCTGGGGCCAAGGTCTGGCATTGCAAGATCAACTGACCAACACCCAGATGGTGCTGATCAGCAAAGAACAAAGCAAGCAGCTGAATTTGTACAAAACAGCACGTTGATAGTGGCTATTGGATGGAGCCACCGCAGTACGGCAGTGGCTCAGACCTTTTTGCGCATCAGCACAATCGCCAGCACAATAAACAACAGGCTTGGCAACACTGCGCCAAGCAAGGGCGGCATCTGATACACCAGCGCCACAGGGCCAAAGACTTCGTTGCTCATGTAAAAAGCAAAACCGGTCAGCACCCCCATGATGCCCCTGGCCGCCATAGTCACGCTGCGCAGTGGCCCGAAAATAAAGGACAACGCCATCAACAGCATAGCAATAATGGTGAGTGGTTGCGTTAATTTACGCCAGTAGGCCAGCTCATAGCGGCTGGTGTCCTGCTGATTGGCGCGCAGGTAGTCGAGGTAATCGCTTAAGCCCCGTAACGACAGCATCTCGGGTTTAATGGTCACCACTCCCAGCTTGTCCGGCGTTAAGGTCGAGCGCCAGCGCTGCTCCTGCCATTGATGTCGCTCTATCCGCTCTTCATGAAAATGCAAACGGCTTACCTGTTGCAGTACCCAGCTATCTTGCTTAAATCTGGCCGACTCGGCATAAATAATAGCTTCCAGCTTTAGCGCGTCGCTAAACTCATAAATCGCCACCCCTGCCAGATCACCGCTGTCTTTCACTTCCTTGATATTGACAAAATCATCGCCGTCTTTGGCCCAAATACCCTGCTGCACCGCAAACAGATTACCACCGGAAATGGCTTTAATCCGCAGCTCACGAGCTGCCCGGTCGGTCGCCGGAGAGCCCCATTCGGCCACCGCCATCACCACCAGCATCATCAGTACCGCGGTTTTCATCACCGAGTTGATGATATTCAAGCGGGATAAGCCGGCTGCCTGCATCACCACCAGTTCGCTGTTGCTGGCCAAAAGCCCTAAGCCAACCAGGCCGCCGATCAAGGCCGCCATCGGGAAAAACATCACCAGATCCCCCGGCATGCTGTACAAACTAAACAGTACGGCATGCAGAGTATCGTAATTACCCCGGCCAATGGCGCGTAACTGATCCAAAAAACGGAATAAACCGGACAGGATCATCAGCACCACCAGCGTCAGGGCGGTGGTAGCCAGAATGGTTTTCCCCAGGTAAATATCCAGAATACGGATCATGCGCTGGCCCCCCGCAGTTGGCGCTGCCAGCGCCGCACCCGCGGATGCTGCTGTGCCAGCAAGGCCAGCCCCATCAATAAAGCACTCAGATGGATCCACCACATACCAAGCCAACCTGGCAGTTGGCCATTTTCCAGTGCCGAACGAGTCACTATCAGCAGCATGTAATACCCCAGGTAAAGCCCAAGTGCGGGCAGTAACTTACCAAACTTGCCCTGGCGCGGGTTCACCCGGCTAAGCGGTACCGCTATCAGTGCCAACAGCACAATGGACAACGGAATAGCAAGCCGCCAGTGCCACTCAGCCAGGGCCTCGGGATCGTCCAGTTGTTGCAGCAATTGCGGGGTGGTCAGGCTGCTGAGTTTACGGCGCCGGTGCTCGACTTCCTGCTCACGGATTTGCAACTGGTAGCGGCCAAACTCGATCACTTCAAAAGGTGGCGACTGCAACTGACCGGCATAACGACGGCCCTGCTCCAGCACCAGCATTTGGGCACCACTGGCATCTTCCTGCACAGCGCCGCTTTGCGCATACACAATGGAATGATGTGGCTTGCCATCACGAATTTCGCTTTGTGCCACAAAGACCCGTGATAATTCACCACTACCGCGGGCAATGTCATGCACAAAGAGCACGGCACGCTCATTGGAGGTTTGCTGAAAACGGCCCGGCACTAAGGAATACAGTCCAACATCGCTTTCTACCCGTTCCAGCACCTGGTATTCACGCTCCATTGACCAGGGGCTAAGCGCCATGCTAACGCTGGCAGCAAGGCCAGCCAGTAGCAAGGACCAACTCAGCACAAAAACACTGATGCGTCGTTCGCTCAGGCCTGTCGCATGCAATACCGTCATTTCACTGTCGGCATAGACACGGCCAAGCGCAATAAAAATACCCAAAAAAGCACTGAGTGGCAGAATAATCAGCGCCAATTGCGGTAGCTTCAGCCCAACCATCGTCAACACCAACTGCCCCGGCAAATCGCCTTCGGAAGCATCGGCCAGAATACGGACAAAACGCTGACTCATGATGATGGTCATCAGGATCAGAAACACGGCCAATTGCGACTTGGCTACTTCTCCAATCAGATAACGAAAAATAATCAAAAAATGCCCCCTGAAAACCGGTCTTTTTGCTGAAACCTCGGCCGTTTTTGAGTAAACTTGGTGTTTATAGCAATTATTATCGACGAAAGCGCCGTAAAATCCGAGCATTTTCTTACTCAGTCTGCATTTTTTCACGGCTGCGGTAGCTTCGAGTCGGTCCAGTTAGAACCAGGAGTCAGCATGGAGTTCAGTGTAAAAAGTGGCAGTCCGGAAAAACAACGTAGCGCCTGCATCGTGGTTGGCGTTTACGAGCCACGCCGTTTGTCTGCCGTTGCCGAGCAGTTGGATAAGATCAGCGAAGGCTATATCAGCAACCTGCTGCGTCGGGGCGATCTGGAAGGCAAGCCAGGCCAGATGCTGCTGCTGCATCATGTACCCAATGTGCTGAGCGAGCGGGTGTTGCTGGTTGGCTGTGGCAAAGAGCGTGAGCTGGACGAGCGCCAGTACAAGCAAATCATTGCCAAAACCATCAGTACTCTGAACGAAACCGGCTCGATGGAAGCAGTGTGCTTTTTATCCGAACTGCATGTCAAAGGCCGCGATATCTACTGGAAAGTGCGCCATGCGGTGGAAAGCGCTCAGGATTCGCTCTATGTATTTGATCAGCTGAAAAGCAAAAAAGACGAAACCCGTCGCCCACTGCGTAAAATTGTCTTTAATGTACCAACCCGCCGCGATTTGGCACTGGGTGAAAAAGCCGTCGAACATGGCCTGGCAGTCGCAGCCGGTGCCAAGTTATGCAAAGACGTCGGCAATATGCCGCCCAATATTTGCACACCTATCTACCTGGCCGAGCAAAGCCAGCAGTTAGCCACGCAGCACAGCAAATTGCAGGTCGAAGTGCTGGGGCCAAATGAGCTGTCTGAGCTTGGTATGAATGCCTACCTGGCCGTAGGTAAAGGCTCGGTCAATGAGCCTCGTATGACGGTGATGCGCTACCAGGGCGGCGCCGATAATGCCGCCCCTATTGTGCTGGTGGGTAAAGGCCTGACGTTTGACTCCGGTGGCATCAGCATCAAGCCAGGCGATGGCATGGACGAAATGAAATACGACATGGGCGGCGCTGCGGCGGTGCTGGGCGCAATGAAATCGCTGTGCGAGCTGGAGCTGCCGCTAAATGTCATCGGCGTGTTGGCCGCGGCGGAAAACATGCCGGATGCCAACGCTTACCGCCCAGGCGATATCCTGACCACCATGTCCGGCCAAACCGTGGAAGTGCTGAACACCGATGCCGAAGGCCGGCTGGTGCTGTGCGATGCTCTGACCTATGTCGAGCGCTTTGACCCGGATGTGGTGATTGACGTCGCGACCCTGACCGGTGCCTGCATCGTAGCGCTTGGTAAGCACGCTACCGGCCTGCTTAGCAACCACAATCCGCTGGCGCACGATCTACTGAATGCCTCCGACAGCAGTGGTGACCGCGCCTGGCGTTTGCCGCTGTGGGATGATTATCAGGAGCAACTGGAAAGCCCCTTTGCCGATTTCAGCAACCTGGGCGGCCGTGCTGCCGGTACCATTACCGCGGCCTGCTTCCTGTCGCGCTTTACCCGCAAGTTCCACTGGGCGCATCTGGATATTGCCGGTACCGCCTGGCGCAGTGGTGGCAAAGACAAAGGCTCTACTGGCCGCCCGGTACCGATGCTCACCCAGTATTTGCTGCACCGCTGTGGTCAGGATCAGGACTAAATGCAGGTCCGCTTTTACCAGCTGGCAGAGGATGCTACAGCGCCACAGCCGGATATTCCGGCGCACTGGCAACTGGCTTGCCAGCTGTGCGGCGAAGCGTATCGCCAGCAACAGCGAGTTTTTATCCTGACTGCTAACGAGCAGGATGCCCATGCCCTGGATGAATGGCTGTGGCAATTTGAGCCAGAACGCTTTATTCCACACAACCTGCCGGGTGAAGGCCCGGCCCGCGGGGCACCGGTTGAAATAAGCTGGCAGCCACCGCGCCAGCAACGGCAGTTGCTGATTAATTTAAGCCGTGAAGTACCGGACTTTGCCCGGCGTTTTGCGCAAGTAATTGAATTTGTTCCGGCAAACGAGCAGCTAAAAGCCGAAGCCAGAACCCGCTATAAACACTATCGTCAGCTTGGCATCACCCCAGAGATGATGTCCGCCAGCTGATTTGCAGGTAAACCGATGGAAAAAACCTTTAACCCAAGTCAAATTGAGCAGGCCATGTACCAGGCCTGGGAAAGCAAAGGCTACTTCAAAGCCTCGGCCGATGATAGCCAGGATAACTACTGCATCATGATCCCACCGCCGAACGTAACCGGCAGTTTGCATATGGGCCATGCATTCCAGCACACCATTATGGATGCACTGATCCGCTATCAGCGGATGCAGGGCAAAAACACCCTGTGGCAGGCTGGTACCGATCATGCTGGTATCGCCACTCAGATGGTGGTGGAGCGCAAACTGGCCGCTGAAGGCCAGCCCGATCGCCATGCGCTGGGCCGTGATGCCTTTATCGACAAAATCTGGCAATGGAAGGCCGAGTCTGGCGGTACCATCAGCGATCAGATGCGCCGGCTTGGTAACTCGGTCGATTGGGAGCGCGAGCGTTTTACCATGGATGAGGGCCTGTCCAATGCGGTGCAGGAAGTCTTTGTCCGGCTGTATCAGGACGACCTGATTTACCGCGGCAAACGTTTGGTGAACTGGGATCCCAAGTTGCACACCGCCATTTCCGATCTGGAAGTGGAAAACAAAGATCAGCAAGGCCAGTTCTGGCATCTGCGCTACCCGCTGGCCGATGGCGCTGTCACGGCCGATGGCAAAAACTATCTGGTCGTCGCCACTACACGACCGGAAACCATGTTGGGCGATACCGCGGTAGCGGTTAATCCAGACGACCCGCGTTATCAGGCGCTGATTGGCAAAGAGGTGCTGCTGCCGCTGGTCGATCGCCGCATTCCGATCATTGCCGATGACCACGCCGATATGGAAAAAGGCAGCGGCTGCGTCAAAATCACCCCGGCGCACGACTTTAACGACTACGAGGTCGGTAAACGCCATCAGTTGCCGATGATCAATGTGTTAAGCACAGAGGCCACCATTCTGGCTGCCGGCGAATGCTTTTACAGCAATGGCGAAGTCAACGCTGACCTTAGCGCAGCTATCCCGGCTGAATTCCAGGGGCTGGATCGTTTTGTGGCCCGTAAAGCCATTGTCGCGGCCTTTGATGCGGCCGGGTTGCTGGAAAAAATTGAAGCCATCACCAATACCCTGCCCTATGGCGATCGCAGTGGCGTGGTGATTGAGCCGCTGCTGACCGATCAGTGGTATGTGCGCACCGCACCTTTGGCCAAAACCGCCATCGAAGCGGTGGAAAACGGCGATATTCAGTTTGTGCCCAAGCAGTACGAAAACATGTACTACAGCTGGATGCGTGATATTCAGGACTGGTGTATTTCCCGTCAGCTGTGGTGGGGCCACCGCATACCAGCCTGGTACGACGACAACGGCAAGGTCTATGTTGGCCGTAACGAGCAGGAAGTACGCAGCACGCATGGCCTTAGTGACACCGTCGCCCTGCGTCAGGACGAGGACGTACTGGATACCTGGTTCAGTTCTGGCCTCTGGACTTTCTCTACCTTAGGCTGGCCGGAGCAAACGCCGGAGCTGGCACGTTTTCACCCGACCGATGTGTTGGTGACCGGCTTTGACATCATCTTCTTCTGGGTCGCCCGGATGATTATGATGACCATGCACTTGCTGAAAGACGAGCACGGCAAGCCGCAGGTGCCTTTTAAAACCGTGTATGTCACTGGCCTGATTCGCGATGAGAACGGCGATAAGATGTCCAAGTCCAAAGGCAACGTCATCGATCCGCTGGACTTAATCGACGGCATTGATCTGCAAGCCCTGCTGGCCAAACGCACCAGTAACCTGATGCAGCCCAAGCTGGCCGAGAAAATCGCCAAGCAAACCCAGACCCAGTTCCCGGAAGGGATCCAGGCCAGTGGCACTGATGCGCTGCGCTTTACCCTGGCGGCGCTGGCTTCGACCGGCCGCGACATCAACTGGGATATGAAGCGACTGGAAGGCTACCGCAACTTCTGCAACAAACTGTGGAATGCCAGCCGCTATGTGCTGATGAATACCGAAGGCCAGGATTGTGGTCAGCAAGGCGGTGCTATGACGCTGTCGCTGGCCGATGAATGGATCCTGACCCAGTACCAGCATACAGTGAAAGCGGTGCGCCAGGCGATGGACAACTACCGCTTTGATTTGGCTGCCCATACCCTGTACGAATTTACCTGGAACCAGTTCTGCGACTGGTACCTGGAGCTGACCAAGCCGGTGCTGCAGCAAGGCGACGAAGCTGCTCAGCGCGGCACCCGCCGTACTTTGGTCAGGGTGCTGGAAAGTCTGCTGCGCTTAATGCACCCTATTATGCCTTTTATGACCGAAACCATCTGGCAGCAAGTCGCACCACTGGCGGGCGTGCAGGGCGACAGCATTATGCTGCAGCCGTACCCCGAGTATCAGGCCGATGACGTCAACGACACGGCATTGCAGGATCTGGAGTGGTTAAAGCAGGTGATCCTGGCAGTACGCACCATTCGTGGCGAGATGAACATCTCCCCGGGCAAGCCGCTGTCGATTTTGCTCCGTCAGCTCAGCAGCGATGAGCTGCGCCGGCTCGAGCAAAACCGCAATTTCCTGCAAGTGATGGCCAAGCTTGACAGCATCACCGTGCTTAGCAGTACCGATACCGCGCCGGCCTGTGCCGTGCAGCAAGTCGGTGCCATGGATGTGCTGATCCCAATGGCCGGCCTGATTGACAAAGACGCCGAACTGGCGCGTCTTGGCAAGCTGCTGGAAAAAGCCAAGCAGGAACTGGCCCGGGTGGATGGCAAACTTGGCAATGAGAAATTTGTCAGCAATGCACCGGAAGCCGTGTTGGAAAAAGAGAAAGCCAAACAGGCCGAGCTGAAACTCAGCCTTGGCAAGCTTGAAGTGCAGATAGAAGAAATCGCTGCTCTTTAACACTTCCGATCACTGAAAGACAACGGCAGCCATGGCTGCCGTTTTTTTACCCTAGGTTTCTGCTGGTATTTTAACCATTGCTTGTGTTATTCTTGCTTGCTCAACTGGTATGACATCAAACCAGCTGGCATGGACGCTTGGCTCCGTATTTCAGCTAAAGGGGACGATATGAAAAAGATGCTCGCACTGCTGCTGACAACTGGCAGTCTTTTTTCAAACAGCCATGCCTCAGATTACCCCATTGTATTAGTGCATGGCTTTCAGCCGGCTCAGCTTGCCACTCGTCCCAATCGCTTTGAAGTGGAGCAAGATGGCAGCCATTACTGGCAAGATTACTGGCTACCCAAAGCCAGTGCCCGTATTGATTGGCCATCGCATGAGCGCATCACTGGCCGTATTGTCAGCGATTATGCCTGGCCTGTCTTGCAACAGTTGTCACGGCAAGGCACCTGTCAAAACGGCTGCATTTTTATTACACACTCCACCGGTGATCTGGTTATGCGCTATCTACTGGATAACCAGGCGTTATGGCTTGAAAACGCCGGCCTGGAACCTTTAAATATAGTGGCGACCCTGGACTTTGCTGGTGCAGGTGGTGGTTCCGAGTTAGGTGATCTGGCTATAAACGTGGCTACAGGCAGCAGTTGGATCGATGCCGCCTTACGCTTTGCTGTGTCGCTTTGGCTGGGCGAAACCCCTTCTCCAGCCAATCTGGGCGTGTTGAATGATTTACGGGTGAATACAGCCCGGCAGTTGGCAGCCTTTCCCGATGCCCGTATTCCCAGGATCCGCATGGTCGCGGCAAGCAATGATTACTTTGGTACCACGGGTTTGTTCCTGCCCGGGACCGATGATGGCGTTGTTGCCAGCCATTCCAGTTGTGGCGCTTCCACCGTGGCCGCTTTTAACAGCTGCAGCGGCCAGGTAGGTTTTGATGGCAAACTTTCTGCGCAGAGTAAAGCGGTAACCAGCTTTATGCCCTACCACTACCCGATGCTAATGAGTGATAACTACAGCCACAATGGTATCCTGACCGACCGGCAGCGGGGCCAGGTGACTCTGGCCAGAGCTTCGGTTAATTTGACCGATCAAACCGATTACGGCTTTGGCAGTGACGATATCAGCGCAGGCTGGTGGATTTTCCGCTCCACTTATCGGGTGGTGCGTGGCTCGGATCAGTTCAGTATGTCCGAGCTGGTATATCAGGAATTACTGGATTGAACAAAGCTCTGTTACTGGCAGTTGGAACCCTCAGCTGCCTGTTATTAGCATGGTGGCTATGGCCAACCGCAGCTATTGCGCCACAAGTATCGGCGACTACAGCCACTAGTCTGACTGAGCAAAGCCTGCCAGCAACAGAGCAGCAAGCAGGCTCCTTGGTCACTAGCTCAGAAACAAGACAGCAGCCAATCCAACATCAGATGCAATGGTTGGCCAGTGCTTATGCCAGTGAAATCAGTATTCCGGCTTATTCACGTCCGCTCACCCCCGATGACAGTCAGTTGCTGGCACCTAATCGGTTTATCGCCCAGCCTGTGCCGCTAAAACATGGTGCCAGTGCCAGTCTGCTTCCCAGCCAATACCGCTTTCTCTACCCGGAGCCCATCGAGATCCAGCTGCACTTACAGGGGTTCAGTGCCCAGACTGCTACGCTTCGTTTGCGGCATGAGTGGACAGGTGAGCTGCTGATCGAGCAAGTCATGCAGCCCACTCACCATGGTTTCCGGTTGCAATTAGCAAACCAACAAAACTGGGATGGTCCTGTCACGGCAGAGGTTCAGTTACAGACAGGCAGCGAACCACTGCTGCTGCGAACCGGCTTTGAAATCAGCGCACCGGTCGCGCAGATCACCGGCATTGCAAACAGCTATGGTGAAGGAGCTGATATGGTGATCCCAGTGCAATTGAATGCAGAGCTGGCCGGACATTACCGGCTAAGAGCCAACCTGTTCGATGCCAAGCGTCAGCCGATAGCAGTGTTAACCGCCAGAGCAGCGCTGCAATCAGGCAGCAATACCTTGCTGCTAAGAGCTCACCGTTCGGTACTGCCCGATACCAACGAATCGTTCTGGCTGACCACTTTCCAACTGGAGCGACTATCGCCAGCGCCAGGTGAGCCCACCCGCTACGGTGATTCGACCGAGCCAGAGTATCAATTGGAGCCTTTTTCGCTGCACCAACTAAGCAACGCGCCCTACCAACCGGATGAACAGGAACAGCAACGACTACGGCTGTTGCAACAACTGGCACAGTAGCAAGCAAGCGTCACTACCTTATAGTTGCTGAGTGTCCATGCATTTACCGGAGCGGTAAGCTGCAATTGTCATCACAATGTCATACACTGCCCTTATTATTCGAGGCTTTGAGCGCAGCCGCAGACTGCGATGCCCTGCAGTTAATAAAGACAGGTAGTGAGTTATGACCAAGCCATCCAAGCACCAACCATTTGACTTATCCGGCGAAGAGCCAGTGGCAAACTTTTCAGCCAACTCTGATTTTTCCGAAGTGCTGGATAAGCGCCTGAACCGACGTCGCTTTTTACAAGGCAGTGTGGCGCTGGCTGTATCCGGCTTTTTGGGCCAAGGCTTGCTCGGCTGCAGCAACCAAAGTGCAGCTCCGGCCCTGCTGCAGCAACCAGCCGGCTTGCTTGGTTTTGATGCCATCCCGATCAATCGTTTTGATACCGTCACCGTGCCCGCTGGTTACCGCACACAGGTGTTTTTGCCATGGGGCACGCCACTGACGACCGATGCGCCGGCCTACCGGGCCGATGCCAGCCACAGCGCAGCCGAACAAGCCAAACAAGTCGGCATGCACCACGATGGCATGCACTTTTTCCCCATTGATTTAAAACAAGGCGGCCAAAGTTCGGACGAAGGCTTGTTGGTGATGAACCACGAGTACGTCGACCCCAACATTCTGCACGCCTTTGGCGGCAAAGGGATCCCGCGCGATAAAGAAGAAGTGCACAAAGAGCTGGCTGCGCACGGCGTCTCCGTAGCGCACATCAAAAAACAGGCCGATGGCAACTGGCAATTACTGCAGGATAGCCCGCTGAACCGGCGCATTACCGGCCATACGCCGATGGAATTAACCGGCCCGGTGCGTGGCCATGCCAAAGTAGTCACCAAATACAGCCCGGATGGCACACGCACCCGAGGCACCCTGAATAACTGTGCTCATGGTGTCACCCCTTGGGGCACCTACCTAACCTGCGAAGAAAACTGGGCGCTGCTGTTTGTCAATCATCAGCAAGCCATGCCGCGCGAGCATCGCCGCTACAGCATTGCCGATGAACACAGCATTTTGCATTGGGAAACCGCCGGGCGCAGCGACGATGCCATCAGCCGCTTTAACGCCACCCCTTTTGCCGACAAAGCCAGCGACGATTACCGCAACGAGCCGAATAATTTTGGCTGGATTGTCGAAATCGACCCCTTCAAGCCAGACAGCACGCCGGTGAAACACACCGCCATGGGCCGCTTCGCCCATGAAGGATTGATTTTCGCCAAACCAGAAAGCGGCAAACCGCTGGTGGCTTATTCGGGTGACGATGCCCGTTTTGAATACATTTACAAGTTCGTTTCGGCCAAGCCGTACCATCCGGCCACTGCGGGACCACACTTGCTGGACGAAGGCACTTTGTACGTGGCCCGCTATAACGAAGATGGCAGTGGGGACTGGTTGCCGCTCGACTTGAACGATGCCGATTTTCAGGCCAAAGCCAGGGCCGCCGGCCATGCTTTTGATAGCCAGGCTGATGTGTTACTGAATACCCGGCTGGCGGCCGATATTATGGGTGCCACCAAGATGGACCGGCCAGAATGGGGCGCGGTGCATCCGGTCACCAATGAAGTCTACTTTACCCTGACCAACAACAGCCGCCGTCATAGCCCGGATGCCGCCAACCCGCGTGCCAACAACCACAGTGGCCATATCATCCGCTGGCGTGAAGGCACCAGTCAGCGATTTGACTGGGATATTTTCCTGCTCTCGGGCGATGCCTTTACCTACACCCCGCAGCACCAGTTGATGCTGACCGAGCAAAACCATCATGCCTCCCCCGATGGCCTTTGGTTCGATCCGAATGGCTTGCTGTGGATCCAAACCGATATGGCCGGCGCGCAGATGCGCAGTGGCCCTTTTGGCAACAACGCCATGCTGGCGGCTGACGTGAATACCCACACCATCAAGCGCTTTTTGGTTGGCCCGGTCGATTGCGAAGTGACTGGTGTGGTGATGACGCCGGACTGCAAGACCATGTTTGTCAATATCCAGCACCCGGGCGAAGGCTCTGGCCCTTACAGCTTTAGCAGCACCTGGCCGGATCGGCGCACCAACCGCCCCCGATCCGCCACGGTGATCATTACCAAAGAGGATGGTGGCATTATCGGCACTTAAAGCGCTGTCAGAACAGCTGTTTAACGCCCTTCCACCCGGCCGGATCTGGCAAGAAATTTTCACTTGTCAGCCGGCTTTTTTTTGCTATGATTGCCGCGCAAAAAATGGCCTGTGCCAGCTTGTACTTGCGCTGCATCTTTTTCCGGCAACTCGTTGCAGTTCACACCGGATCTTGGCAGGATAGTCCGGTTATTTCATGAGAATTGAGTTGTTTCTCAAAGCCCGCGACTGGAAAGAGCAAGGTTTCATTCCGTGCTCTGGATCCTGCATCCCCAGTTCACGGTTTTTTCGATCTTTTTCCGGCCGCCGGAATCAAATTGAGAGACGTCCTATGTCCATAGAAACCACTGCAGAAGCGTTAGAAGAGGTTGTTGATCCCCTGGCCGCTGCCATAGAAGCAGCTGTGGTTGAACCCAGCGCCATTAGTTTACTGCCACCGCTGGTGGTATTGATTGTTGCGATTTGGCTAAAACGGCCTATTTTTGCGCTGATTATGGGCGCGGTGGCTGGTTTACTGCTTATTTCCCCCAGTGAAAGTCTGTTTAATTTTGCCGAAACCACCGAGCGGGTGATGCAGGATGAAACCATTGGCTGGCTGATCCTGGTGGTCGGCGGCTTTGGTGCACTAATCGCTTTGTTGGTGCATACCGGTGGCGCCTTTGCCTTTGGCCGGGTTGCCCAGCAGTATGCCCAGGGCCGCAAGCCTTCGCTACTGATGACCTACTTCCTTGGCATGCTGATCTTTATCGACGATTACCTCAATGCACTGACCGTCGGTGAAACCATGAAGCGCATCACCGATAAATTCAAAGTCTCACGCGAAATGCTGGCCTATGTGGTGGACTCCACCGCTGCGCCGATGTGCGTCATCGTGCCGATTTCGACCTGGGCGGTGTTCTTTGGTGGCTTGCTGGTAGCCAATGGCGTGGCTCCTGACAGCGATCCGAACGGTATTATGACCTACATCTCGGCCATTCCTTACATGCTGTATGCCTGGCTGGCGATGATCATGGTGCCACTGGTGATCTTAGGTGTGGTGCCTTTGCTTGGCCCAATGAAAAAAGCCGAACTGGCCGCCCGCGGTGGTGCCATTCAGCAGGATGCACCACAGCAGGATACTCATACCGGCGATGATTTTGCCATGCAGGCGATGGAAGAAGAGTTTGAACATGCCGATCGCAAGCACGGCAAGCTGATCAACTTTGTGCTGCCGATGGCAATGCTGGTTGGCTTTAGTATCTGGTTTGAAGCCGAGATCTGGCCGGCGCTGATCCTGACTTTTGTGCTGACCCTGCCACTTTATATGGCGCAGCGCCTGATGCCCTTTAACGAAATGATGGATCAGATGATCCACGGCTTTAAGACCATGCTGCCGGCCATTTGCACCGTGATAGCCGCCTTTACCTTTAAAGATGTCTGCGATCAACTGGGCTTGCCGCTGTACGTGATTGAAAACCTGGCGCCTTATATGTCGGCCGAAATGCTGCCGGCACTGGTGTTTGTCGCCATGGCGCTGCTGGCATTCGCCACTGGCTCGTCCTGGGGTATTTTTGCCGTTTCCATTCCTATCGTGATGCCCATTGCGCTGGCAGTGGATGCCAATATTCCATTGGTGATTGGTGCGCTGCTCTCGGCCAGTTCGTTCGGTAGCCAGGCCTGTTTCTACAGCGACTCCACGGTACTGGCCGCACAGGGCTCCGGTTGTGATCTGATGAGCCACGCCCTGACACAATTCCCCTACGCTTTGATGGCTGCCATCCTGGCATTCTTTGGCTTTATTGCGCTGGGAATGTTTTAAGCGCCTGGCAGCCAGCAGAACGAGCTGCTGGCTGCCACTTCATAAAATCACTGTACTATCATAGAATTGTCATAGCGCTTGGGCTGCAAGCTACGGTATTTGTGATAAGCTTACAACACCGCATCGTTTAAGGAAGAATCTATGCTTACCATACTAGCGCGCATCCTCAAAGTACTGAACTCGGAGGCCTCACCCTGGCAAATTGGCTGGGCAGTGGCGCTGGGCCTTTGTGCCGGCCTGTTGCCGTTCGGTTTGCTTACCCTGTTGCTCCTGCTGATTGCCTGCTTGTTTACTGTCAACCTCTCCACCTTTCTATTGGTGTGGGGCTTTAGCAAAGCCTTATTGTGGCTGCTGGCTGGTCGGCTGGAGCAACTGGGCTGGAGCTTTGGCCAACAAGAGTGGTTGCTGTCGTTACTGAGTAACAGCGAAACCCTGCAACTGCTGCATTTACACCACAGCCTGACGCTGGGCGGCTTTTTGCTCAGCCTGATTCTGCTTTGGCCAATCGCCTGGGGCAGCACCCGGCTGGTGCTGAAGTACCGCCATGTACTAATGCCACACCTCAGCAAATGGAAGGTGGTGCAGTTGCTAAAAGCCAGTAAGCTGGCACAGCTGTATCAAAAGATGAATTAAAGGAGCGCTGCGATGATCCGTAAATCAGGTTGGTTGATTTTTTTAAGCATTCTTGGTGCTCTGTTTTTATTGATTTATGTGTTTGCTGGCACCGCCATTCGTTTTGGTATGGTGTACAGCCTGGAAAAAGCGGCTGGAGCTGAAGTAAATATCCGCAAAGTCTCGCTCGGGCTCTTTCCACTATCCTTAACCATCGACGACCTCCAGGTCACGGATGCCAAAGCCCCGGAGCAGAACCTGGTCAGCTTTGGCCGTGCCAACGCCGAGTTGGAACTTTGGCCTGCCCTGCTTGGCTATTATGTGATCAGCGATTTGTCGGTCGAGCAACTGGCCTATGGCAGCGAGCGCCGTCGCCCCGGTAAGGTGTTTCGTGGTGAGCTGGCCGAAAGCGAAGACTCTGGCTTCGATTTTGCCAGCCTGTTTGCCATTGAGCTGCCAGATGCCGATGAACTGCTGGCCCGGGCCAATTTAACCTCCGTCGCCAAAGGCGAAGCACTCAAACAGCTGGCACAAAGCGAACAGCAACAAGTGCGGCAATTGCGCGAACAACTGCCAGATAGCGATCGACTGCACGAGCTGGAGCAGCAAATTAAAGCCCTGATCGATGGCGATATCCGCGATGCGGCCGATTTGGCTGCCAAAACCGAACAACTGCGGAGGTTAAAAGACGAGCTGGAGCAAGACAAAGCCAAAGTTGAGCAGGTGAAAACCGCTCTGCTACAAAGCCGCGAGCAACTGCAAAGCGCGGTGCGTGATTTTCAGCAAGCGACTCAGGCCGACTGGCAGCAAGTGCAGTCCTACGCCAATCTGGCCGATGGCGGCCTGGCGGGTATCAGCCAGTTGCTATTAGGCGATTTGTGGACAGAGCGTTTGCAGCAGCTTTATACCGTTTATCAGTTGGTCGCCCCCTACCTGCCGGAAGGATCACGGCTGGAAGAGCAGCCCGAGCCGATGGAGTTACCGGGTCGGATACTGCCGCTGAAACAGCAGCCCTATCCAAACTTCTGGATTAAAAATGCCAGCATCAGCATGCTGATTGGCGGCGGCAGTGCCGAGCTGCGGGTGCAGGACATCACTGCGCAGCACCAGATTATCGATGCCGCCACCCGCTTTGTGCTGGATGTACAGCAACTGCCGATGCTGCAGCAATTCCGTCTGGATGGCAACTTTGCCATCTTCGACCAGCTGCAATCGGAAGTAAACTGGCAGCTGCAGGGCCTGCAACTGGCCGAGCGGGTATTTGGCGAAGGCGCTACCCGGTTTGGCCTGGAGCACGCCTTGCTCAATTCTGGCGGCGGATTAAACCTAAGCGGTACTGCACTCAGCCAGCAAGCTACAGTGGCTTTGCAAGGCCCTCGCTTTAACAGTGGCGATAACCGTTATGTGCAGCAGCTTACCCAGCTGTTAAACCAGCAAGCAGAAATCCCGTTTCAGCTGCGCGCCGACGGCACAGTGACCCGGCCCAATGTGCGGGTCAGCTCACCGCTGGATCGCATTGTGGCAGATGCGGTAATGGGCGAAGCCCAGGCCCGCTTTGCCGGTTTCGAGCAGGATTTACGCAGTAAATTCAATGCCAAACTGCCGGATACCGCCGGCGACCAGCAAGCCCTGCAAAGCCTTTTGGACCGCGAACAAGCCAGCACCGAGCAAATGAGCCAGCAGATTGAATCCTTGCTGCAAGCACAGCTTGGCGACGTACGGGACAGGGTGCGAGACCGCTTACGCGACCGGATTGGCGGTTAATCAACAACAGGCCCCGATGGCTGACAAGGTGCAGTTATCGGGGCTAAATCCAATTAGCTCGGCACCAAGAAAATATAAGTCATACTATTTCTCTGGGTGCCGTTACAACATGTTGATTGGCACTTTCAAATAAATCTGACCATTCGCTTCTTTTGGCGGTAACTGTCCAGCCCGGATATTGACCTGAATGGAGGGCAAAATCAGCCTCGGCATTGCCAAGGTTTTATCGCGAGCTTCGCGTTTTTGCACAAAAGCCTCTTCTGAAACTTCGCTGTTCACATGAATATTATGTTCAAGTTGTTCGGCAACTGTGGTTTTGTATTCATGTCCCCTACCTTGGGTTGGATAATCATGGCAGATATAAATTTCCGTCTCAGATGGTAAAGACAGCAATTTTCTGATCGACTGATATAGGGTTTTAGCACTTCCTCCCGGGAAATCACAGCGTGCGGTACCAACATCTGGCATAAATAAGGTATCGCCAACGAAGGCCATCTTCCCATTCACGATATAAGCCAGATCTGCTGGTGTATGGCCAGGGGTATGCATCACCCTGATCGACAAGCTTCCAACCTTGAGCGCTTCGCCATCTTTGAATAAGCGATCAAATTGCGCACCATTAGGCAAAAACTCTTTTTCTAAGTTAAAAATCTGCTTAAAAATGCCTTGTACTTGCTGGATATGTTCGCCAATCCCAATTTTGGCACCGAGCTTTTCTTTAAAAAACGGCGCGGCAGATAAGTGGTCGGCATGAGCATGAGTTTCCAGAACCCATTCTACCTTAAAGGTTTTTTGCTCAACATAAGCCAAAATTTCCTCAGCACTTTTCGTTGAAGTCCGTCCCGATTTATAATCAAAATCCAGCACTGGATCGATAATAACAGCTGAACCAGAGGTTACATCGGCAACCACATAGCTAAAGGTTTCACTGTCGCTGTCTAAAAAAGCTTTGACGTGTGTAAAAGGATCCATACCCCCTCCTATCGAAGTGAAAGCAAGAGCTGCAATACAGCTCTTGGATGATATCGGCGATAACTTACAGGGACTTCTTGCTAAAATACCAATCCGTGTATTGATAGCCTTGATCTTTACGGACTTCAGCATCGGCCATGGTAGCCGGTGGTGGTACAATCACATCCTCACCTGGCTGCCAGTTTTCCGGTGTGGCTACTTTGTGCTCATCACTGGTTTGCAGGGCTTTTAATACCCGCACAAATTCGTCGATGCTACGACCATTACTCATGGGGTAGTACACCATCGCCCGTAGAATTCCGTCCGGGTCGATAATAAAAGTGGCACGTACCGCAGCAGTATCGCTGGCACCTGGCTGGATCATGCCGTAGGCTTTAGCCACTTCCATCGATAAATCGGCGATGATGGGGAAGGTAATTTTCACACCAAAGTTTTCTTCAATGCTGCGCGCCCAAGCAATGTGTGAGTGGACGCTATCGATTGACAGGCCTAACAGCTCACAGTTTAACGTAGCAAACTGGTCAGCGCGGGTGGCAAACCCCATAAACTCAGTGGTACAAACTGGCGTAAAATCAGCTGGATGTGAGAACAGCACCAACCATTTACCTTTGTAGTCTTCCAGGCTCTTCATACCAAAAGTGGTTTTTGCATTAAAAGCTGGAGCCGGTTTGTTTAGTTGTGGGAAAGTCACGTTTTGTTCAGACATTTTGTATTCCTCGATTGGTTGTTAAGAGTACTTTAGCAAAGTTGCTTATAGCAAATTAGACTATACTTATAACCAATGGAAATAATTGTTTTGGATTAGGCTCATCGTATTTATCGATTAATTAGAGATTTATTTCATAACACTGGAGCATGGTCGGGTGCGTAGGAGCGATACCATGCAACACGACGCAGATAAAATCATTTTTAGATTAATAACTTAAACTTAAATGACTTAGTGGCCAGGTTAGAGAGCCACACCATTAATTTGGTTCAAAAAGCTAAACAAGCTAGGTTGGTGTCCTCCTTGCCCCAAGTAAATGCGACAAAATGTCGCAGGCAAAACACCTGCAAATCATTTTCAGACACCATAACATTTAGGGGGCGCTAACATTATGTGACAGGGCATTTCAGAACGTATGATGTGGAGTGCACAAACTTCTTTAGTAACCAAAAATGAGGTAAGCAATGTACGGTTCTACGTTTTGGGATGAGCGTTATGCTCAGGAAGACTATGTGTATGGTGAAAAACCAAATGATTTTTTGGTCAGTCAGGTAGCGAGAATAAAGCCAAATTCTCACATCCTGTGTTTAGCCGAAGGGGAAGGACGAAATGCTGTGTATCTGGCGCAATTAGGCCATAACGTTACCGCCGTCGATATCTCTGTGGTGGCACTGGATAAAGGTCGCAAACTAGCAGACAAAGCGGGTGTAAAGGTGAGCTGGCAGCATGCTGATTTGGCAGACTATATACTTGCTCATGACAAGTGGGATCTTATCGTCGCAATTTTTATGCATCTACCAGAAATCATCCGGGATCGGGTATTTGCGCAAATAAAAACGGCACTGCGGCCTGGTGGCCTTTTTATTGGCGAGTTTTACCGGCCTGACCAGTTACGCTTTAAAACCGGTGGCCCTCAGGATATCAAGATGCTGTATAGCCTCTGTACTCTGAATGAGCAACTTGCTGGTCTGGCGATATCACATTTAGAGGCCTGTGAGCGCCACGTGAATGAAGGGACAGGACATACCGGTTTAGCAGCGGTAAGTCAGGTTGTTGCCGTTAAATCCTGAAACAGTTGAATCTGAATGGAAAACTCTGGTTGTGATTTTACTTTAGCTTTCGGCAAGGCAGCTCTTCTTTTGCTGGCCGAAATCTGGCTCAGGAACCATCGGTTAAATAATACAGCAACTCACTACACGCTTTAATCATAAGAGAAAACCCGGGCAGCCGGCAAGGCCGTAGTTACTAACAGCACCGGCAAGGCGACCAGTTGGGTTGCAATTGGCAAGCTGGCGGTAAAGTTGATCCAGAAAATAGCCGACCAGCTGATACCAAGTAACAGCACACTTATCAGGGCACGATGTTGGTTGTTCATGATTGCTCCACAGTCACAATGAATACGGAGCCCAGTGTAAAACTTGCACAATTGAAAGAGCAGTGTCACTATTGATAAAAATAAGGTCGATAGTGACAACTGATGAAAACCATCGCGATTCTCGCTCATCCCAACAGCATCGCCAGCGATGTGCTGACCTTGCTGGATTATTTTGAGTTTAGTAATGCACTCTGGCGCTTTTTACAGCCAGAAAGCCAACAACAGCTGTTTCATGCCTATGTGGTCAGCCCCGACGCCAAGCCACTGCAACTGCGCCATGGTCTGCAATTAGCCGTGCAGCCCCATGACTGGAGCCAGGCCGATGCCGCTGTTTTTACACCGGGTTATGCATACGATGCCAAAGGCCTGCAGCAACTGGTCGAACAATCCAGCTGTTACTATCCGAAGCTGCCAGCCTTGTTGGAACAGGGAGCTATCCTTGCCGCCAGTTGCACCGGCACTTATGCACTGGCCGGCAGCGGTTTGCTCAATCACCGACAAGCCACCAGCAGCTGGTTTTTTAAAGATGTGTTTCAAAGCATGTTCCCACAGGTCCATCTGCAACTGAATAAAGTGCTGGTGCTGGATCAGCAACTGCTGACCGCTGGTGCCACCACCTCACACCACAATTTATGCCTGGCTCTGACTGAAAAACTGGCCGGGGAGCAATTTGCCCGCCAAATGGCGAAACTGATGCTGACCGATCCCAACCGCAGCTCGCAACTGCCTTACATGGATGCCGACCTACTACCCGCCAATCCGGCGTTGGATCCACTGATGAAACAAGCCCGGCGCTATTTGCTGGCCAATTTGGCCGAACCTTTCTCATTACAGCAACTGGCCGATCAGCTGCATCTGACCAAGCGTACCTTGCTGCGCCGCTTTAAAGCAGAACTGCAAGACACCCCGTTAAACTACTTGCAACGTTTGCGCATAGAGCAGGCAAAGCGCCTGCTGGAAACCAGCCGGATGCCAATTGAGCAGGTAGTACTGCAAGTTGGCTACGAAGACGTGAGCTCGTTCCGAAAGTTATTTTTGCAGTACACGGAGCTGACGCCAAGCCAGTACCGGCAAAAGTTTCTGCTTGAACCGAACTGGAACTGTTGTCCACAGGATGCCAGCTAGAGCTCCTCTCACATGTTCAGTATCTGCGAAAAACCAACCTAGCTTGTCAGGCTTGCACAAGAATCCCGCTTCATAGCAAAGCATGGGACTGCTAAGTGGCAGCTAAAAAACCGACAAAAAACATTGCCATCAGCCAGAGTTATGCTATAAATGAAAGCGCTTACATTCAAACTAATCGGTCATTCGAACAGCGTCAAATGCTTTCAGCTGCAAGCTGCATAGAACAATAAGGCCGTAAAGCATTCCCACAGCATGCCATTGCCAGCGGGAACTATTATGATCCAGACAGGGGGAACTTATGGCGACAGCACCGGTGATAATGACCGAAGCTGAGCAGGCAAAACAACCAGGAAATCTGCGTTTTGCACTGACATCACTCACATCTTTATTCTTTATCTGGGGCTTTATTACCTGCCTCAATGATATTTTAATCCCATACTTGCAGCTGTTGTTTGATCTCAGCTACACCCAGGCCATGTTGGTACAATTTTGCTTTTTTGGGGCCTATTTTGTGGTATCGGTGCCAGCAGGCATGCTGGTGGGGCGTATTGGCTATCAGTCGGGTATTGTTACTGGCCTGTTGGTTGCAGGCGCAGGCTGTTTGTTATTCTATCCGGCCGCGTCCATTCAGGTGTATGGGCTGTTTCTATTTGCCCTCTTTGTGCTGGCATCCGGCATTACCATCCTGCAGGTAGCCGCCAACCCCTATGTTAGTGTGTTGGGGAGGCCTGAAACGGCTTCGTCACGACTGACTATGACCCAGGCTTTTAATTCATTAGGCACTACTGTTGCCCCTTTCTTTGGTGCCTGGTTGATTTTCTCTGGCATGGATGTCTCGGCCGATGCACAGGTCTCGGAAACCTCGGTCAAGCTGCCTTATCTGCTGCTGGCAGCTACCCTGATTGTGTTGGCCATTATTTTTGCCTGGATCAAGCTCCCAAAGCTTGGCCAGAAAGATCGCAGCAATCCGGTGCACCTGCAGGGCTCTGCCTGGCAGTATCGCCATTTGGTGCTCGGAGCCATCGGCATCTTTGTCTATGTCGGCGCTGAAGTCGGCATCGGCAGCTTTTTAGTCAGCTATCTCACCATGCCACAGATTGGCGGCATGACCGAAGCGCAAGCCGCTCACTACATTGCCTGGTATTTTGGCGGTGCCATGCTGGGCCGCTTTATTGGTGCTGCCGCCATGCAGAAAATTAATGCTGGCAAGGCGCTGGCTTTTAATGCTGTTTGCGCCGTGCTGCTGCTGGCGATCACCATTTTAAGCGAAGGTAAGTTGGCCATGTGGTCTTTACTGCTGGTGGGTCTGTGCAACTCCATTATGTTCCCGACCATTTTTAGCCTGGCTATCCATGGCCTGAAACAGCACACCAGCCAGGGTTCAGGTATTCTGTGTCTGGCCATTGTGGGTGGTGCCGTACTGCCGTTGTTGCAAGGTGTGCTGGCCGACACCTTTGGTGTACAGCAGGCTTTCCTGCTGCCACTGCTTTGTTATATCTACATCGCCTATTACGGCTTAAAAGGCTGTATCCCCCAATCGACTGCCGAACAATCCTAAGGAGCTAGCATGATTTTTCAATTCACTGCCCTGCCGGGTCTGAAGCGGAGGTTACCAATGGCACTTGCAACGGCCAGCCTGCTGGCCCTGACGGGCTGCAGCCAGCAACAATCCAGTAGCGATGTTAGTGCTGTGCCAACAGGCGATGTGTCCATCTGGCCGGTCATAAAAAGTCCAGTCACCCAGGATCCCGCCATGGAGCAAGCCATTGATGCGCTGTTGGCACAAATGACCCTGCCGCAAAAAATTGCCCAAATGATCCAACCGGAAATACGCGATATCACCGTTGAAGACATGCGCCATTATGGCTTTGGCTCCTTTTTAAATGGTGGTGGCGCCTTTCCCAACGACAATAAATACGCGACCCCGGAAGACTGGATAGCCCTGGCTGAAGCCATGTACCAGGCTTCCATGGACGACTCCATCAATGGCATTCGCATCCCCACTATGTGGGGCACCGACGCCGTGCATGGCCACAACAATGTGATTGGCGCCACTATTTTCCCGCACAACATCGGCCTTGGTGCGGCCAACAACCCAGCCTTGATTGAACGTATTGCCGAAGTCACGGCCCGCGAAGTCATGGCCACCGGCATCGACTGGGTGTTTGCACCAACGGTCGCAGTAGCACGGGATCCACGCTGGGGCCGCACCTATGAAAGCTACTCGGAAGATCCGGAGATTGTCCGCAGCTATTCAGCGGCCATTGTTACAGGTTTGCAAGGCGCGGCTGATGCGGACTTTCTTGGCGATCGGCGGGTGATCAGCACCGTCAAACACTTTGTTGGTGACGGTGGTACCACCAACGGCATTGACCAGGGTGATGCCGAAATATCTGAGCGGGAGCTGTTCGAGATCCATGCGCAAGGCTATGTCGGCGGTTTATCGGCCGGTGCCCAGACTGTGATGGCGACCTTTAACAGCTGGAATGGTAAAAAAATTCACGGCGATCATTACCTGCTGACGCAGGTGTTAAAAGATCGCATGGGCTTTGATGGTCTGGTAGTGGGTGACTGGAACGGCCATGGCCAAATTCCGGGCTGTAGCAACGCAGACTGTCCGCAAGCAGCATTAGCAGGCCTTGATATCTACATGGTACCAACCGATGCCTGGAAACCGCTGTACTACAACCTGATCGAGCAAGTGGAAAACGGCGTGATCCCAATGAGCAGGATTGACGATGCAGTGCGGCGAATTTTGCGGGTGAAAAAGCGCGCAGGACTGTTTGACAAGCCAAGCCCGGCCCAACGGCCTCTGGCTGGACGGCTGGAACTGATCGGCGCAGCAGAGCACCGGGAAGTAGCACGTGAGGCCGTACGCCAGTCGCTGGTGCTGTTGAAAAACCACCATCAGCTGTTGCCATTAGATCCACGCCAGCATCTGCTGGTAACCGGCCCTGGCGCCGATAATATTGGCCAGCAATCCGGTGGCTGGAGCATCAGTTGGCAAGGCACCGGCAATACCAATGCAGATTTCCCGGGCGGCACCTCCATTTATGGCGGTATTGCCCGTCAGGTGGCAGCAGCCGGTGGCTCCGTCGAGCTAAGCCTTGATGGCAGTTATCAACAACGACCCGATGTTGCCATTGTAGTCTTTGGGGAAGAGCCTTACGCCGAAGGCAATGGTGATATCGATAACCTGGAGTATCAGCGTGGCAATAAAACCGATTTGGCCCTGTTGCAGCAGCTACAGGCAGAAGGCATTCCGGTGGTGTCGCTCTTTATCAGTGGTAGACCCATGTGGGTTAACCCGGAGCTGAATGCGTCCGATGCCTTTGTCGCCATCTGGCTGCCTGGCAGCGAAGGCGAAGGGGTAGCAGACGTGATTCTGCAGGATGCTCATGGCGCTGTGCAGCACGACTTTCATGGTCGTTTGACCTTCTCCTGGCCAGCCACGCCGCAGCAAGCCGTCGTCAATCGCTTTGATGCTGATTACCAGCCGCTACTACCATATGGCTTCGGCCTGCGCTACGGCGATGCCGACGTACTCAGCGATAATCTGCCGGTTGACATTGTGCAGGATGAAGCTCTAAGCGATCTGGTGGTGTTTGAGCGGGCCCCGCGCAGCCCATGGCAACTCTTTATTCACAGCGGTGAGCAGAGTGCTGCGGTGACCAGCAGTGTACAGGAACTCCCAGGCCTATCCAGCCGCACCTTTGACCGACAGGTGCAAGAAGATGCCCGCCGCTTTGTGTTTGCCGGTGGCCAGATGGCGCGTTTTAGCTTTATCAGTGCCTTCCCACGTGATTTACGCGGCTATGGCGAGACCAATAGCCAACTGGTGGTTGAATTAAAACGTCAGGGAGCGGTGCCGGATGAGGTCTGGCTAGGTATGCACTGCAACACCGACTGCCAGGGCGCCGTCAATATTGCCAAAGCGCTGAATGCGGTTGCAGAAGGCGAATGGACTCAACTGGCAATACCACTGCAATGCCTGCAACAGCAGGGCCTCACCTTGCAGCAAGTATTTTCTGCGATGTATCTGGAAACCAAGGGTGCCTTAACGCTCAGTCTGGCTGATGTGCGGATTGTCGCTCAGCAACAAACAGCGGATTACATAAGTTGCCCGTGAAGTGCCGTTGCTCATGCAGACATTGATTTTTCTGCATGAGCACTGCTTGTAAACTTATACTTTCCCACAGCCAATGCAGGCAATGAGCAAACGATTAAAAATCGTCGTCTTCCTCCAGCTCGTAGCCATCTTCATCTTCAAAGTAGGTACCCCAGCCATCGTATTCAATACCATGCTCTGCGGCTACTTTCTCCAGCCGAAGCGCATCGGCAGTAATAGCATCGGCGTCCAGTGATTGCTCACGAATCGCATCAAACACCCAGGCGAGGCTACCATCATCCAGTTCAATTTCTTCAGCATCGGTCACTTCAAACCCTAATTTAAACACCTCTACCGCCAATTGTTCCAATTTCTTAAAGTCGGCGTGATAAAAATGGTGTTCAATGGTGTAAAGTGCATCCGGATCGCTGCCATCTTCCAGCAATGCAGCAATGGTTTCTTCGGTAAATTCTTGCCAGTTTTCCATAAAGTTAATTCCGCGCAGTGAGACTTTGGGCAGTGTAGTCGCTGCTCAGCTCGCTATCAAGCTCGGCCAGCTTGTCAGCCATAATTTGATGTACTTGCTTGGTCAGCGTACGAATGTTTGTGCTTTCTGTCACAGCAACAGGTTCCAGCATGGCGATAATCACTTTACCATTACGCCAACGATTTAACTTAATATGCGCGGTAGAGCTCATGCAGATTGGAACTACCGGCACTCCAGCTTGCTGAGCAATATGAAAAGCACCCGTTTTAAAAGGCAACAGGCCACGACCATAACTGCGGGTGCCTTCCGGAAACATCCAGACCGACAGCTGCTCATTGCGAATACGATCAACGGCCCCCTGCATGGTCCCAACCGCCCGGCTACGGTTGTCTCTATCCAGCAAAATATTACCGCTTAACCAGTACAGCTGACCAAAAAAGGGGATCAGTCGCAGGCTTTTTTTCCCAATAGTGACCGTACGATGCAGTAATGCCTTAGGCATCAGAAACAGATCGTAATTGTTTTGGTGGTTAGCAGTGTACACACATGGATGCGCTTCAGGCACTGCCGGATGACGCCTGACCTCTACTTCAACACCGAAAATGCGACCACACCAGGCGTACCAACGACCAAATAACACTACATTATTGGCATGAAAAGGTCTGAAAATACAGACCACCAAACCAACCACTGTGCTCACAACAATAAACACCAATACCAGCAGTAAACGCACAACAGCTATCACAAGCAAATCCCTAGTTCATCATAAGAGGCACAGTATAGCCGCTTGCCTGTCACAGGCTGGTTTGATCACTGCCGGCCGCTGCGCCCTGCAGTTGCTCCATCTGCTCGATACGCTGCAAACCACGAGGCAACTTATTCCCCCGCCGCCCCCGTTCACCGCGGTAGTGCTCCAGATCAGCTGCTTTTAAACTCAGTTTGCGCTTACCGGCGGTTAGCACCACACCACCATCGACCGGGATCACCGTCATCAAGCGCACGTACTCTTCCCGGCTGGCTACTTTAGCGGTCGGAATTGAGAGCATTTTGTTGCCTTTACCTTTACTGAGCTGCGGTAAATCCTGCACCGGAAATACCAGCATACGCCCTTCAGTGGACACACAGACCACCAGGTCCGATTCCGGCTGTCGAATCGGCACCGGCGGCAACACACGGCTACCGGTCGGCAGGCTTAGCAGCGCCTTGCCAGATTTGTTACGGGTAAGCATGTCATCAAAGCGGCCGACAAAACCATAGCCGGCATCGGAGGCAAACAACAGCAACTGCTCATCTTTGGCCATAAATACATGCTCAAAGGCCTCACCGGCTACCAGGTTGAAGCGACCAGATAAGGGTTCTCCCTGGCCGCGGGCTGATGGCAGCTCATGCGCTTCTACCGAGAAGCTACGGCCAGAGCTGTCTAAAAAGGCGGCATGCTGGTTGCTCTTGCCGCTAGCGGCCGATTTAAAGGCATCACCGGCCTTATAACTAAGCGTAGTACCATCCACATCATGGCCTTTGGCACAGCGTACCCAGCCTTTCTCCGACAATACAACCGTGACCGGCTCACTGGGTAACAGTTCTTTTTCTGACAGTGCCTTTGCTTCTGCCCTGGCTACAATAGGGCTGCGCCTGTCATCACCATACTTTTCGGCGGCTTCTAAGATTTCCGTCCGGATCAGTTTCGTTAATTTGGCATTCGAGCCCAAAATGCCTTGCAGTTTGTCGCGCTCTTTAGCCAGCTCATCCTGCTCGCCACGGATTTTCATTTCTTCCAGCCGGGCTAAATGCCGTAACTTTAACTCGAGCACCGCCTCTGCCTGACGATCCGACAAGCCAAAGCGTTCCATCAGCACTGGTTTAGGTTTATCGTGCTCACGGATAATGGCTATCACTTCATCAATGTTCAAAAAGGCAATCAACAAACCTTCCAGCACATGCAGCCGATCCAGCACTTTATCCAGCCGGTACTGCAAACGACGACGCACTACATCACGGCGAAACAGCAGCCAGTCGCTCAAAATTGCTTTCAGATCCCGCACACCAGGCCGGTTATCCAGCCCCAGCATATTCAGATTGACCCGGTAGCTTTTCTCCAGATCGGTGGTGGCAAACAGGTGCTGCATCAGTTGCTCTATATCTACCCGGTTAGAGCGTGGTATCACCACAATGCGGGTCGGGTTTTCGTGATCAGATTCATCACGCAGATCGGTCACCATTGGCAGTTTTTTTGCCTGCATCTGGGCAGCAATTTGCTCCAGTATTTTGGCGCCAGACGTCTGATGCGGCAGTGCGGTAATCACCACATCGCCATCCTCCAGTACATAACGGGCGCGCATGCGGATGCTACCACGGCCACTTTGGTACATCGCAACAATATCGTCTTTGCTGCTGATGATTTCGGCATCGGTTGGATAGTCCGGTCCTTGTATATGCTGCATGAGATCGGCAATAGAGCTATCCGGCTGATCCAACAATAAAGCGCAGGCATGGGCAACTTCCCGCGCATTGTGCGGCGGAATATCGGTGGCCATCCCCACCGCAATGCCGGTAATGCCATTCAATAAGATGTGCGGTAGGCGAGCCGGCAACACCTTCGGCTCGTCCAGGGTACCATCAAAGTTGGGTGTCCAGTCGACTGTGCCAGCCCCAAGCTCCGATAACAGCACCTCGCTAAAGCGGGATAAACGCGACTCGGTATAACGCATGGCCGCAAAGGACTTAGGATCATCCGGTGCCCCCCAGTTGCCCTGACCATCCACTAACGGATAGCGGTACGAAAACGGCTGCGCCATCAACACCATGGCTTCGTAGCAGGCTGAATCACCGTGCGGGTGGAATTTACCCAGCACATCCCCCACCGTTCGGGCGGACTTTTTGTACTTGGCAATATGGCTCAAGCCAAGCTCTGACATGGCATAGACGATACGACGCTGTACTGGTTTTAAACCATCACCAATGTGTGGCAATGCACGATCCATAATGACGTACATGGAATAATTGAGATAAGCATCTTCCGTAAAGCGTCGCAGCGACAGCTGCTCTACGCCATCTGCAGAAATGATGGTGTCGGTCATAGCGACTTCGTTTCCTCTTGATGGTGTGACTGCAAAGTTTCGGCGCTATGACGCAACTTGCGCTGCCATAGCAAAAGGATCATCAGGACCAAACTGGTGATGGCAAAAACGGCTGTCCATAACCATTGAATAAGGCGTTTACGTTCTGCTTCCTGCAACCGAAGTGCCTGCAGCTCATTATCTTTTAACAGCAAGGCACGCTCAGACTGTTCGCGTTCATACTCAAAGTTCAGCCGCAAACTATTGAGTGCAGCCTGGCTTTCCTGCGTGAAACGTTCACGAAATAAAGACAAGAAATCCTGTAACAACGCATAGGCCTGCTCGTATTGCCCCAGGCTGGCCCGAACTTCCGCCTGCATAAATTGAATATTCAGTAACATGACAGCACTTTCTACATGATCCAACTCCTGCAATAACTGCTCTGACAACAGCAGTTGCTGCAACGCTTGCGAATACTGCTCTAGACCACTGTAAATAGTGGCTTTTTCATAAAAATGCATAACGTGCCGCATCGGCGATTGCAGCTGCTGCATAAATTCTTCAGCTTTTTGGATGTAGGTTAATGCAGAATTAAAACGACCGGTTTCATAGCTGGTTATAGCCAAACCAAGATACGCATAATACAGATTGAGCTGATCGTCGTATTGCTGGCTAACGGTCAGTATCCGCTGGTAGGTGCTAAAAGCTTGTTCGTACTGCTCTAAAGCGCTGTATGTTTGGGCCAGGTTGTAGAGCACAGCGATCTTACTGGTACGCCAGCCCATAGCTTTAAACATGCCATAAGCTTGCTCCAAAAAGGCCACCGCTTCATCTTCAAAAACAGTGGCGTACAGCAGCCCTAATTCAGCATGAATTTCAGCCTCAATTTCTGGATCATCCAACTCAGAGCTTTGCTGGTAGACCTGTTGCAACAAGGATAAAGCTTCCTGATAATGATCCTGGGCGCGTAAAATGGCAGCCTGATTCATAAGGCCTTTGAAACGCAGGGATGCAAGTCCCAGCTGTTCAGCCAGTTGTGTTCCCTGTTGGTAATATTGCTGAGCCTGCAGGTAATTGTCTTGTATTTCGGTGGCAAAACCAAGATTAAACATCAACTGTATGCGCACGGCATCAATGCGATCATCCAGTGCCAGCCCCTTACGAGCATAGTTCAGCTGCTGCTGATGCTCCCCAAGCATGCCATAAATGCTGGCAAACTGAAGATAAGCACTGCGCTGGATTTGCAACGGTAACGTCGGGATCTGATCTTCATGCTGCTGCAGCAACACAAGCATGGTTTCGGGCTGAATTCGTTTTTGCTCAATCACCTGTTGCAACCAGGCCGGAGCTCCCAAAGGCACAGCCTGGCTAGCCTGAAGCGACAGACTCCACAAACCCATACTGATCAACAGAAACAGCTGCCTGATGTCTTTCATCGCAACCCTGGCTGATAATTAACATTTTTGGCAGTATACCTCTATCATTGCATCAAGCAAAGAGAAGCGAATCAGGGCCAGCATTAACGAGGTATCAGCGCCAGCCTGTCAATATTTATGGCATCTCGGTAAATGGTGCTTCCGGGTCTTCATCCACCGTGAATTGCTGCAGCCTTTCACAACGTCTGGTAATGCAATTATATGTGCAGCCATTCGATAGATAGCGAGCACCACCACCAGCACCAACCTGGGCGGTAAGCTCTTGTGGCAATCCCTTGTCTTCCTGCGATAAGTTAACCAAACGGGTCTTCTTTAAGGTTAGTTTCATGTGCATTTCCCTTGAATGAGTGTAAAAAGAACTCAGCACAGCCAACCTAGCACAGGTTGCAACCCGGTGCAAATAAGCAGCCTATAAGCAAACAGTCAAACTCGCAACTTACAGCTAAAGCACTGTTATATTAAGCAATAATGGCTTTATCACCCTTTTGCTCCAACCATTGCCGGCGATCCGTAGAGCGTTTTTTGGCCAGCAACATATCCATCAGTTCCATGGTTTGCAACTGATCGTCAATGGTAAGCTGCACCAGCCGACGAGTATTTGGGTCCATGGTGGTTTCGCGCAACTGCAATGGGTTCATTTCCCCCAGCCCCTTAAAGCGCTGTACATTGACCTTGCCTTTTTTCTTTTCGGCTTCAATGCGGTCCAGGATGCCATTTTTTTCATCTTCATCCAGTGCATAATACACATCCTTACCAATATCAATCCGATACAATGGCGGCATAGCAACATAAACATGGCCAGCTTCCACCAGAGCGGGAAAATGGCGCATAAAAAGCGCACACAGCAAGGTAGCAATGTGCAGACCATCGGAGTCCGCATCGGCCAGAATGCAGATTTTACCGTAGCGCAGTGCCGATAAATCAGTGGAGTCCGGATCCATCCCAATGGCCACTGAAATATCATGCACTTCCTGTGAAGCCAGAATTTGGCCGGATTCAACTTCCCAGGTATTCAGAATTTTACCACGCAGCGGCATTACTGCCTGAAACTCTCGATCGCGGGCCTGTTTGGCCGAGCCGCCGGCCGAGTCCCCTTCTACCAGAAACAGCTCGGCCCGCTGCAGATCCTGCGCCGAACAATCCGCCAGCTTGCCAGGCAAAGCCGGGCCGGAGGTCACCTTTTTGCGCACCACTTTCTTTGCAGCCTTCAGCCGCTTTTGTGCATTGCTAATGCAAAGCTCAGCCAGAGCTTCAGCAATCTCAGTGTGCTCATTTAGCCACAGACTGAACGCATCTTTAACGATGCCAGAGACAAAAGCGGATGCCTGGCGTGATGACAACCGCTCTTTGGTCTGGCCGGCAAACTGCGGATCCTGCATTTTCAGCGACAGAATATAGCTGCAGCGATCCCAGACATCTTCCGGTGACAACTTAATACCGCGAGGCAGCAGGTTACGAAACTCACAAAAATCACGCAGCGCTTCCAGCACCCCTTGCCGCAGGCCATTCACATGGGTCCCCCCCTGAGCGGTTGGAATCAGGTTGACGTAACTTTCGGTCACCAGCTCGCCACCTTCAGGCAACCAAAGCATGGCCCACTCGACAGCTTCCTGCGTGCTGTTGAAATTGCCGACAAAAGGCTGCTCCGGCAAAGCAACAAAGTCTTTCACTGCTTCGGCCAGATAATCACGAATACCGTCCTGATAACACCAGCTGTGACTTTGGTTGTTGACCTTATCGTCAAACTCAATGCTAAGGCCAGGACAAAGGACAGCTTTGGCTTTTAACACATGCAGTAAACGGGGTACAGAAAACCTGGCCGAGTCAAAATAACCGGCGTTGGGCCAAAAGTGGACCCGGGTGCCGGTATTGCGCTTTCCTACGGTACCTGTGACTGTTAACTCCCTGGTTTTAGCGCCTTCTGCAAACGCCATCTCATAAACCTGCCCATCGCGCCGCACAGTGACATCCACCCGGCTGGATAAAGCATTGACCACCGAGATCCCAACGCCATGTAAGCCACCGGAAAACTGATAATTTTTATTGGAAAATTTGCCACCGGCATGCAACCGGCAAAAAATCAGTTCTACGCCAGACACCCCTTCTTCGGGATGAATATCTACCGGCATCCCCCGACCATTATCCACCACTTCCAAAGACTGGTCTGGATGCAAGATCACCTTGATTTGGCTGGCATGTCCAGCCAGGGCTTCATCAACACTGTTATCAATAACTTCCTGTGCCAGATGGTTGGGCCTGGAGGTATCGGTATACATGCCTGGACGGCGTTGCACGGGTTCCAGCCCGGTAAGGACTTCAATCGAATCGGCGTTATAACTTTGAACTGTCATGGTTGAAACATTACCTGTTCTGTACAAAATTCATCGGTTTGCAAACAAAAGCGCACTATAGCGGGCAATTGCTGCAGATAGTTCTGATAACTGTGGTCACCACCTTGTTGCACATCCAACTGGCAGTGCTGGTAAAAATGCACCGCCTGGCGGTAATCCAACACTTCATCGCCACTTTGCAGTAGTACCAGATAATTTGACGGCTTGGCAAGCTCTGGCGGCTCCAGTTGTTGCAGCAGCTCGATTGCCTGCTCCGATACTTCGTAATGGCATTGACGTACCGGATGGTAGTAGCGGCCTAAATGGTGACGCAGCAATCGGTATGGCGCTACCGCCGGGTTGATTAAACAGGCACGACAATCATGCTGTTCAGCCAGCCAGGTGGCCAAAAAACCACCTAAGGAACTGCCAATCACAGCCGTTGGAACACGCCCGGCGAGCACCTGGCTGACTTCCGCTAAGGCTTCAAGCGGCGTGTAGGGTAAATCCGGCACCAACAACTCAACCTCAGGGTGATGCTGCTGAAAATAAGCCCGCGTTTGCAACGCTTTGTGCGACTGCGAAGAGCTGGCAAAGCCATGCAGGTAGAGTACCAAACTCATGACATGATCCTTTTAAAATCGAGTTGAATGGTGCCGTCCTGATGAAAATACCATTCACACCATTGCGGCCCCTGCATGTCTGTCTGCCAATCGGCCGTTTGCTGAAACTGCACGGAGGTAGCCGGGCAGCCTACCAACTCAATCCCCTGCCGACGACGACGGTAGGCATGATGACAATGGCCATGGGCAAGACCGCGTACTTGCGGATATTGCTGCAACAACTGCCAAAAAGGTGCCGCATCCTGCCAGCCATGGCGATCAATTGAACTGCCTATCGGCCAGGGATGGTGATGGGCAAATAGCCAGCAAGGTGCCGGGTGTGTATCAAGCTGGGCGGCCAATTCAACCCGGCGTTCACGCGGAAAATAGCCTGCCGGGGTGGGACCGGTACTATCCAGCAGCACCAGCTGCCAGCCTGCTGCGTACAAACTTTTATGGGGTAAAAAAGGTGGTGCAGCCAGCAATTCACCGAGCGGCTGACCATCATCATGATTGCCGGGTAACCAGAACACAGGCACCGGTACCTGCTGAAACAAAGTATTCAGCAGTTGATAGGATGCCAGACTGTGATCCTGGCTTAGATCACCGGTTAACAGCACAGCATCCGGCCAGTTATCTGCCAGTTGGTGCAGCACAGCTGCCAGTTGTTGATAAGGCTGCACCCCCTGGTACAGCGCATCGCACCGGGCCAGCAAATGGCAATCGGTCAATTGTACCAGCCGGAACCTGGTCTGGTGCGGAAAATGGTAACTCAGCATGGGGCTCCTGATATCAACCCGGTACCGGCTCAGGCCGATATCCCTGCTGACGACATAGCCGCAACCAGTCACTCAGCAAACGATTGACCTGGCGTTTTTCATCCGGTTGCAACATCTCACTATTCGGGTAGTCGTACACGGCTTTGAAACCACGTCGGCCATGGCAGCTGATGACTTCAGCCAGCCGGGCATCGTGGTATAAGCGCACATCAAAAGCAGGCTGCAGTGCCGGCCAGGCAGGATCACTCAATGGTACAATACGCAGCACAGTGGTGAAGGGACAAACCTCCAGTACTTCTAACCGGAAATAACTGGCATCATCCATGCCGATCACCTGACGTTCACCAACCGCCAGCTTGGCAGGCAACAAAGGATTCAGCTGTGCAAAGTTGCGTTCGCACAAGCTAAGAAAATCTGGCAGTTTTGGCCGGTACTTTGGCTTCGCTGTCATGGTTACTCCGAACTGCCCTGGCTATCAGCAAACAGCTGCTCATAATGCAATGCCAGCCACTGCAATGCAATCACAGTTGCTGCATTATCTATCAGGCCTTCATCAAGCCATTGCAAGGCCTGCATACGTGGTACCAGATGCACCCGAATATCTTCGTGCTCGTGAGCCAGGCCAAACACACCTTCCTGCGGTAAAGTGTCCAGTGTAGCAAAATACAGTTGGATACGCTCGGTTGTCCCTCCAGGGCTGGATAAATAACTCAGCATCGGGGTCAGTTCGCTCAGAATAAGCCCAGCTTCTTCCTTGCTTTCCCGTATCGCTACTTCAGCCATGCTTTCCCCTGGCGCTACCATACCGGCAATAATCTCCAGCAACCAGGGACCAGCAGCACGCCTCAGCGCACCAATGCGAAATTGCTCTACCAGCACCAGTTGATCGCTGGCTGGATGATAAGGCAATACTGCAGCAGCATGCCCCCGCTCAAAGAGCTCGCGCTGCATCCAGTCGCTCCAGCCACCAGCAAACAACTTATGCCGTACCTGATAGCGTTCAAGTTTAAAGAAACCCTGAAAAACCGTGGTTTTATCGTTTATCTCTACATCTTTTGCTGAAAATGATGGATAATTTATCGCCTTGAATTTTGACATCAGCGTACTCACATTCTGTTACATTTGAAGGGATAACTTTACGGTTTTAAGTTTCACTGTAAAACTGGAACAGGTTATCATTTATCCAATTTGATTCACTCAGGATCCCCTGCTCATGCATAAAAAATTAGTCGCTACCCTGTTGTGCTCGTCTTTTGGCGTATTTAGTCTGCCAGCCCTTGCTGACAATCTGCAAAGCGTTTATCAATTGGCTACGCAAAAAGATCCTGTTATTCAGCGGGCGGCTGCCAGTCGTGATGCTGCCGTAGCCCGTATTGATATCAGTAAAGCTAGTTTACTGCCCAGCATTGGCTTTAGTACTGGCTTAACCCGGGCTGATCAGCGTGACTGGACCTTTGGTGACGACAGAACCACCCTCAGTGGTCGTATTCAATTGGACCAAAGCATATATGACCGGCGCAACTGGCAAAACCTGGATATTGCCGAAAAGCAGGCATTACAAGCCCAGACATCTTACAACAGTGCAGCTCAAGCCTTGATCGTACGGGTTACCGATGCTTACTTCAATGTGTTAAAAGCCAAAGATGACTTAACCTTTATTCAAGCCGAAAAACGCTCCATTGAGCGTCAGCTGGAACAAACCAAGCAGCGCTTTGCCGTCGGTTTAACCGCGATTACCGATGTGCATGAAGCTCAGGCCCAGTTTGATAATGCGGTAGCGCGGGAAATTGCCACCGAAAACAGCCTGGAGATTGCCCTGGAGCAACTGCGTGAAATCACCGGCCGCTACCACAGTGAGCTGGCCGGTTTGAATACGGATTTGTTCAGCACAGCACCGCTTAACCCAACCGAACCGCAACAGTGGTTAAACATTGCAGAAGAAAACAACTTCGAACTGCAGGCTCAGCGTATTGGGCTTGAAATCGCCCGTATCGAAATTGATCGGGCCCGTGCCGGCCACCTGCCGACCGTTGGGCTGGAAGCCAGTATTGGCAGCAGCAAAGCCAGGGGTTACGATCAGAACTTTATAGAGCGAGGTACAGGTCCGCGTCAGGATAATAGCTCCATTGGTATTACTGTCAGAGTACCTATCTACAGTGGTGGTGCAACTAACGCCGGCGTCAACGTGGCCCAGGCTAACTTCGTTGAAACCAGTGAGCTGGTGGAGCAAACCTATCGCAGCACCGTGCGGCAGGTGCGTAGCTCCTTTAACAATGTGCGGGCCCTGACCTCGTCCATCCGGGCGCTGGAGCAAGCGGTGGTCTCTGCAGAAAGTGCGTTAAAGGCTACAGAAGCGGGTTTTGAAGTCGGTACCCGCACCATCGTTGATGTGCTGGTCAGTACCCGTAACCTGTTTGATGCCCGGCGCAATTTGTCGCGTGCCCGTTACGATTACATCTTGTCGGTGCTGGATTTGAAGCTGGCAGCCGGTAATCTGACCGAGCAAGACCTGGCCGATATTAACCGTGCTCTGACGTTGTAATTCATACCAACCTTCAGGCCCTAAGAACGCAGCATTTGCTGCGTTCTTCGTTTTCTGCCCCTAACCTTTTGTCTGAACATTATTTTCCGCTACAATAGCCCCCTTTCTGGCAAACTGAGGGTTTGGGGTGGTTAAAGCACCGCAATTTCAAGGGTCTTTTCTGCATCCACGCTACTGGGGTATTTGGCTGGGCTGCGCTCTGTTGTGGCTGATTAGCTGGCTGCCGTATTCAGTATTGATGAAGCTTGGCGATGGTATCGGCCTGCTGCTGTTAAAACTGCTGAAGTCACGTGCCAAAGTAGCCAGACGCAATCTTGAACTGTGCTTTCCGGAACAAACCGCTGCTGAGCGGCAAGCCTTGCTGCGTGCTAATTTTAAGGAAAGCGGCCGGGCGCTGTTTGATACCATCATCGGCTGGTGGTGGCCAGCCTGGCGTTTAAAGCGGTTTGGCGCCTTAAAAGGCTTTGAACACGTTCAGGCAGCCCGTAATGCCGGCAAAGGAGTGCTGCTGCTGGCTTCGCATATGCTGCACTTAGAAGCGGCAGGCCGTATTTTCGGCTTTACCCTGCCAAGCGTCGGCTTTTATCGACCCAACAACAATCCCTTGATGGACTGGTTGCAGTACCGTGGTCGCATTAAAGCGAATAAATACATGATTGGTAAGCGTGAAGTCAAAGCCCTGCTGCAGGCTCTGGATGATGGCGAAGTCTGCTTTTACTTACCAGATCAGGATTATGGTCGGAAAACTGCCGAATTTGTGCCGTTTTTCGCGGTCGAACAAACAGCCACTACTACCGGCACCCTGCTGTTTGCCAGCAATGCCAACTGTCAGGTCATACCGGTGTACACCCGGCGGTTACCGGGTAATCAGGGCTACGAAATAGAATGTCTGCCAGCCTTGGACAATTTCCCATCTGGCGACAACGCAGCTGATGTGCGCCGAATCAATGCCTGGGTAGAGCAGGCGGTACTGCGTGCACCGCAGCAGTACATGTGGTTGCACCGACGTTTTAAAACCCGTCCCAATCCGAACGATCCGGGATTATACTAAAACAATGCCTTTGCAAGGCGAAGCACAAAAGGTGAGTGGTATGTGGTTCTGGATCCGAAGTCTTATTATCACAGTGCTGTTATCCGGATTGGTGTATTTGCTGCTGTTCCGGCCCGACTTTTTTAGCCTGGATCGTGAACAAAGCAATAGGGCAGCCGAGGGTCTGAGCAGTTTTTACGAACGCATCCGTGGCACCATTGCCGATATACAGCTCAGTGACTTTGTCATCAGCCTACCCGATACCAGCCACCGCTTAACGCAACAGCTGCAGCAACGGGCTTTGCAGGTATCGCCTTTGACTGAGCAGTGGCAAGGCCGGGAAACCGACCGTCGCTTTCGCGAAGGCGATACCGTTAAAACAAAATTGGAAGAATATGTGCAAGCAGAAGGGCTGGTACTGTACTGGACACTGCCGCGGGATTATGTGGTTAAACAATACTTTCAAACCAATGGCAGCATGACCGCAGCCATAACGGAAGTCACCGCAGCCATTCAGCCAGATTTTCCGAGCCCTCTACTCAGTTATCTTTGCCATAAAGAACGCGCATTGGTCATTACCGATCAACCCAATACTTACGTGCAGCAAAACTGCCAGCCTTTAAGCCGGCATTAATCCTTAAACAGCTTGTGCCAGACGGCCTGTACTGCAGCTTTTGCCTCCTCCAGCCCGGAGAGCTCCGGCGGCAGTACTGGCTGCAATGTCAGGCGATGCTGCACCGCCCGCATGAGCTGGTAGGCCTGCTGCAAGGCTTCCACTTCGGCCAGGGTTAAAAGCCCTACCTTGCCCGCAGCCTCCAGAATACGAATATTGTCGCTGTACTGGAAGAGCCCAGGGTGTTTGCAGGCATGTGCCAGCACCAGATACTGGCTGATAAACTCCAGATCAATCAAACCACCATTGGCGTGTTTCAGTTGCTCGTTATCACTGCCGTGATGCTGACGCAACTTGTCGCGCATGCCGAGCACATCCTGTTGCAGACTGGCCATTGCGCGCTCTTTGCTTAAAATATCAGCCCGGATCTGTGCAAACTGCCCGGCAATCAAGGCATCCCCATAAACCAGACGGGCTCTGACCAGCGCCTGATGCTCCCAGGTCCAGGCTTCGGTCGCCAGATAATCACGGTACGTATGGACATGAATGGCCAAAAGCCCGGAGTTACCGGATGGTCGTAAGCGGGTATCTACCTCGTACAGCACACCACTGGCCGTACGGGTGGTGCATAAATGCAGAATACGCTGCACCAGCTTCAGATAAAACTGCCGCGAGTCGATGGCCTTCTCACCTGAGGTGGGCGCCAGGCTATCGCAATTGTGCACAAACACCAGATCCAGATCAGAGCCATAGCCAAGCTCCAGCCCCCCCATCTTGCCATAAGCCAGCACCGCAAAGCCTTTGTCGCTCCCCATCGCCAAACCCGCCGGATAGCCATAACGCGCGACCATTTGCTGCCAGGCCAGCTCCACCACTTGCTCCATCATGGCTTCAGCCAGCCAGGTCAGGTGATCGCTGACTTGCATCAATGGCAAAGCCCCGCTGATATCGGCTGCAGCAATCCGCAGTTGCTGCGCCTGCTTGTGCTGACGCAGGCTTTCCATCAGTAGCTCCAGGTCCTCCTCCGGCACACGCAACAGCCGTTGTCGTACCCTGTCCTGATAATCTGCTTTGGTCTGCACCTGATACAGCTGAGCCGGATCGATCAGTTCATCCAGCAAAATCGGGTAACGAGCCAGTTGCTCGGTCAGCCACTGACTTTGGCTACACAAGGTCACCAGTTGTTGCAAGGCTGGAGGATTTTCGAACAAAAGTTCCAGATAAGCGGTACGGGTCATCACACTGCGAAACACCAGCAGTACCCGTTCCAGCACTGAGACGCCCGCCTGATTAGAAGCCAGCAAATGCAGCACTTGCGGAATAAGACGAGCCAAATAATCACGGCCTCTGGGGCCTACGGCGCGACGCTGAGACTCCTGCCGGAAATCCAGCACCTGAGCCACCAGCTTACCGGCCTGTTCGGCACTTAGCCAATCCACTTGTTCGGCCAACTCCGACGCACTTTGCCCGCTGTCCCATAACAGCCTGCCCACCAGTAATTCATCCGGTTCAGCGGCCTCTTCCGGTTCGATGACCTGCAAAAACTCCTGGTGAATACGGGCCATGGCATCACTAATTTGTTGCTGCAGCTTTGGCCAGTCGTCTAGCTGCAACATGGCCAGCAGGCAGGCTTGTTGCTCCGCCTGATCTGGCAAGGTCTGGGTTTGCTGGTCGTCCATCCCCTGCAGCAACTGTTCGATCCGACGTAAAAACAGATAATCATTGGTCAGTTGCTGTTGCTGGTCTTGCTGCAGTAAACCGTGCGCAGTCAGTTGTGGCAGCGCCTGCAAAATAGAGGGCGTTTGTAATTGTGGGATGCGACCACCACGGATCAGCTGCAGCGTCTGCACAATAAATTCTACTTCCCGGATACCGCCAGCACCCAGCTTGATGTTATCGCTGCGATTACGACGTCGGTTTTCCTGTTCAATCAACTGCTTCATGCGGCGCAGCGATTCAATGGCGGAAAAATCAATGTAACGCCGGTAAACAAAAGGCCGCAGCAATTGCTTAAGCTCAGTGCTGTGCTGGCCATCCGGATTCATCACCCTGGCTTTGAGCATGGCGTACCGTTCCCAGTCCCGTCCTTGCTCCTGATAATAATCTTCCATCGCAGCAAAGCTCAGCACCAGGGGCCCACTGTCGCCAAAAGGCCGTAACCGCATATCGACCCGATAAGCAAAACCATCGGCAGTAACCTGGTGCAAGGCTGCGATCACCTTCTGGCCGAGCCTCAGAAAAAACTGATGATGCTCGACACTGCGGCGCCCCCCCTGGGTTTCACCATTATGGGGATAGGTAAAAATCAGATCGATGTCGGAGGAAAAGTTGAGCTCACCACCACCCAGTTTGCCCATCCCTAAAATGAGCAAGGGCATCGGTTGACCATTGTCCGTCAAAGGCGTGCCCCACTGGGGGGTTAACTGTTGATAGGCCCAGTGATAGGCACTGTTGATACAACACTCCGCCAGTGCCGATACTTCTTGCAATGCCTGGGCGATGGGCTTTAACTGCACTAAATCAGCCGCCAGCAGCAGAGCCAGGCTACGATGCCGAAACAGGCGAATAGCCTTAAATACACGGGCCTCATCCTGCTCCACCAGGCCGGCCAGCGGATCGGTCAGATCAAGCGGCGCGGCCAGTACAGCATCATCCAGCAGTAACGGCATTAGCTCCGGTTGCTGCTGCAGGCAACGGCCTAAAAAAGCACTACAGCGGCACAACCAAGCCAGGCGCTGTTGCTGTGGCTCCGTCAGTTCGGTAAAACCTGGAAGGTGCTGGCAGAGTGCCAGCGCTTTGTCATGTGCATTCATCAATGATGTGATAGCTCAGCGTTCAGGAAATACTCAGTCAGTGCCAACAGCAATAAATTGTAGTCGGAGCCAAAAAACAGCTGTTGATCAGCTTTACTTTGTGCAGCCTTAGCGGAGAGCTGAGTACAAATTGGCTGCCAGCGCTGCATGGCAGGGACAGTTTTCAACCACTGGGCGATTCGGTTCAGTGCCAACGAGACTGTTAACATGGCATCGGGGCTCTGCTCCTGCATATAGCAAGCTTCGTTGTGTTGCAGCAGACGGAGTAACAGTGCCGGACCAGCCTCTGTCGGCAATGCCTTGACTTGCAGTGGTTTTGAGCCTGTCAGGCGGTAGCCACGTTCAGCTTTGGACTGCACCCCCAACCGCAGAGGTAAAGCTGTCACCAGTTGTCGGGCCAGTACAAATAGCTGACTGACATCACCGGTTTTTAGTTCCAGTTCCAACTCACAGATCGGCTGCTGGCTATCGGCAGTCACAATGTGCCCTTCATCCTGCACCAGCTCAATTTGTGTGTGCTGTGCCAGAGTTAGCAACCAGGGTTGACGACAGAAGTCGGTCCTGAACAGTTCAGTCAATTGTTGCTGCAAAACCTGCACATCGGTGTGTTCTGGCCAAATAACCGCAGGAAAAGCTGCCAATTGAGGTATCAGTTGCTTGGCTTGCACATTGTATTCCTGGCGGGCATGCAAAGCACCATGCTGTTTCCCTGCCAACTTAATGGTATGCTCGATGTTACCGTCTTGCTGGCGACTGCGTAATCCCATGCCATGCTGCTGAAACCAGTATTCAGGCGTGTCGTAATAGCCATTCAGCAGATGCATCGGCTCAGCACTTTGGAGCTGCTGCACCATAGGTTTAAGTAGGGCTTCCAACTCCTTGGCAGCCACCGATTGCAGCAAAAACTTCAGTTCAATTTCCATCGCCATCGCATTTTCCCGCCAGTTGTTGTTTCGATACCTTAAAATAACTCGTCAGCCCCAACAAGACTTTTCCTGTCGGACTTGTCAATTCAAGCACAACTCCCTATCATCCTGATACGAACTCTGTAAAACCAAATGATTACCGTCACAGGATGGCCCATGTTCAGAACCTCCGCTTTCGTATGTACTCTTCTGTTTAGTGTAGCTTTGTTTTTCCCATCGCACAGCTACAGCAACACCGCAGAACCTGCTTTTATCAGTGATGCCTTGTTTGTTTACATTCATTCCGGCCCAAGCAACCAATACCGCATTATCGGCACCGTTAATGCAGGAGATGCCGTCCAGCTGTTGGACAGAGATGCCGACTCAGGTTATGTACAGATCCAGTTTGAAGGCAATCGCCGCGGCTGGTTACCCGGCCAGTATGTGTCAACCACACCAGGCATGGCAGTGCAGCTGCAGCAACTGAATGAACAATTGGCGGAACAACAATCGGAACTCAGTCAGTTGCAGCAGCAAAACCAGCAGCTGAGTCGCGATCTGTCGGCACGTAACGAGGAATACAACCGGATGCGTGATCAGCTGCAGGTGGCCAATACCGCCTATGAACAGCTAAAAGTGCAGTTTGATGCCGAGCACAGCTCGGTCTGGCAAAACCCCAAAGTGCTGGGTGCAGCCATTCTGGGTTTTGGTTTGCTGTTGGGTCTGATCCTGCCACTGCTGATACCACGACGGAAGAACAAGGAGCGCTGGTAAAGCTTGTCAGGCCTGTCTTAGCGAGTTTCCTCCCAGCATCGCCTGGTTGTGATGGAAACAAAAGACAGGCCAGTTTACAACTGCTCGTTGGCTTTCAGCGGCAACCCTTCGTCTTTTTTTACCTGCTCAATCACTACATAGGTATGGTTTTTAATGACGCCAGGTAAATCCACAATTTCGGCCAGAATAATGCGATAGGCATCCATATTCGGTAGCCGTAGTTTCAGCAAATAGTCAAAGCCACCGGCTACCATATGGCACTCCACCACATGGGGGATCTTTAACACATCCTCTTTGAAACGATCAAACACATCACTGGTGGTATTATCCAGCGTGATTTGAATAAAAACTGTGGTACCAAAGCCAAGCCGGCTGGCATTGAGCTGGGCCCCATAACGCTCTATATAACCTTCCTGCTCCAGACGCTTTACCCGGTCAATACACGGGCTGGCACTTAAATTCACCCGCCGTGCCAGTTCTACATTGGAAATGCGCCCTTCCCGCTGCAGCGTTTCCAGGATATTCATATCAATACGATCAAGAGGCCGGACTTTCACCATGGCAGGGCTCACAGTATTTTTTTGGGTGATTGGGCAATTTCGCCGAATTATATCCGGTTTAACCGCAAAATAAACCACCCTATTTGGTCAACTTTTTCCTAAAATGCGCATCCTACTTGAACTGGGTTTTAGCGGGAGCTGTTGATGTTATTTCGTGACTCACTGGAGGCGACCAATCCTCTGCGCCAACACATTCGTGACTTCTACCGTGCCGATGAAGATCAGGTGCTGGAGTTTTTGCTGCCACAAGCCGATATTGGCAACAACGCCCGCAGCCGCGCCTGGGAACGGGCACGCCAGATGGTGCTGGCCATCCGTAAAGCCCAAACAGGTAAAGGCGGTGTCGATGCACTGCTGAATGAGTTCTCGCTCTCGACTGAAGAAGGACTGGTGCTGATGTGTCTGGCCGAAGCCCTGCTGCGGGTGCCTGACAACAACACCATGGACCGGCTGATCCGTGATAAGTTGTCCAAAGGCAACTGGAGCTCACATCTTGGCAACAGCTCCTCCATTTTTGTCAATGTCTCAGCCTGGGGTCTGCTGATGACCGGTAAGATGGTCAACTACAGCGATGAACGCAAAGCCCAGCAATTTGGTTTGTTAAAGCGTACCTGTGGCCGGCTGGGTGAGCCGGTCATTCGTCAGGCTGTCCGCTACGCCATGCAAATCATGGGCACTCAGTTTGTGATGGGTACCACCATCGCAAGCGCAATAGAGCGCGCGAAAGAACAGGAGAAGCGCGGCTATACCTACTCCTACGATATGCTCGGCGAAGGCGCCCGTACTATGGCCGATGCTGAGCGGTATTTCCAAAGCTATCTCACGGCGATTGACACCATAGGTAAAGCCGCAGTTGGCAAAGGCCCCTTTAAAAGCCCGGGTATCTCGGTTAAGTTGTCAGCCATTCATCCGCGCTACAAATTCGCTCAGCGTGATCGGGTACTGACCGAGTTGATCCCACGCCTGAAACAACTGGCCGTAGCCGCCAAACAGTACAATATTGGTTTTACCGTTGATGCCGAAGAAGCCGACCGACTGGATCTATCGCTCGATATTATCGAAGCCGTATTCAGTGATCCGGCGCTGGACGGCTGGGAAGGCTTTGGTCTGGCGGTGCAGGCCTACCAAAAACGCGCCATTCATGTGATTGACTGGTTGCGTGAGCTGACAGAGAGCGTTGGCCGAAAAATGATGGTCCGACTGGTGAAAGGCGCCTACTGGGATACTGAAATCAAACTAAGTCAGGTAGAAGGCTTGCACGACTTCCCTGTCTTTAGCCGCAAACCATCTACCGATGTGTCGTACCAGGCCTGTGCCAAAAAACTGCTGGCCTATCGCGATACCATCTACCCACAGTTTGCTACTCATAACGCCTACACCGTAGCCACCATTTTGGAAATGGCACCGGATCGCAGCGGTTTTGAGTTCCAGCGATTGCACGGCATGGGGGATGCCCTGTACGATCAGGTGGTCAGTGCTGATAAGGTGCCTTGTCGCATTTATGCGCCCGTGGGTGAACATGCCGACTTGCTGGCCTATCTGGTTCGTCGTTTATTAGAAAACGGTGCCAACAGCTCCTTTGTGAACAATATCATTGATGAGACCATCCCGGTGGAAAGCCTGCTGGCCGATCCGGTAGAAACCGTGCGCAACTGGCGGCAAAAACGCAACCGCCAGATCCCATTGCCCGCCGATGTCTATGGTGCTGAGCGGTTAAACTCACGCGGCACTGATATCAGCGATTGCGATCAGTTGATCCCCATCAAGCAAGCGATGGAGTCCTGGCTGAGCCTCATTGCCAAGCTGGAACAGCCAGCGAATGGCCAGCCGGTGACCAATCCGGCCAATCTGGATGAAGTGATTGGCTACATCCAGTACGCCGATGCAGAGGCGATGCAGGCCATTCTTAGCAAAACCCAGCAAGCTTTTGCCACCTGGTCACAAACCCCGGTGGCCGTGCGGGCCAACCTGCTGCGTAAAGTGGGGGATGCGCTGGAAGCTCATCAGGACGAACTGCTGGCAATTTGCATCAAAGAAGCCGGTAAAACCCTGCAAGACAGCATTGCCGAAGTGCGTGAAGCCGTAGATTTCTGCCGTTATTACGCAGCCCGTGCTGAGGAGTTACCGGAGGATAGCGAAGCACGCGGCGTGGTTCTTTGCATCAGCCCCTGGAACTTCCCGCTGGCAATTTTCTTAGGTCAGGTGGCTGCAGCTATCGTCACCGGCAATACGGTGGTGGCCAAGCCTGCCGAGCAAACCAGTCTGATAGCCATTCGTACTGTCGAATTGATGAAGCAGTGCGGTTTACCGGAAGGCGTGGTGGAGCTGGTGATTGCTCCAGGCCGGCAGGTTGGTGAGCATATTGTACCGGATGAGCGTATTCAGGCGGTGATGTTTACCGGCTCGACCGAAACCGGTTGCTGGATTGCCCGTAAATTAGCCGAACGTGAAGGTGAGCCGGTACCTTTGATTGCCGAAACCGGTGGTCAAAACTGCATGATCGTCGACTCCACCGCCTTGCCTGAGCAGGTGGTCGATGATGTGATTGCCTCTGGCTTCCAGAGTGCTGGCCAGCGCTGTTCAGCACTGCGGGTCTTGTTCCTGCAGGAAGATATTGCCGATCAGGTGATCGAGATGGTGGTTGGCGCCATGAAAGAGCTAACCGTGGGTGATCCTGCCTATTTGTCCAGCGATCTGGGCCCGGTGATTGATGCCAAAGCGCATGAACGCCTGAGCAGCCATGTGCAGTACTTAAGCGATAAAGCCACGCTGCATTACGCCTGTCCTATCCCGGAAGGCGATCGCCACTTTTTCTTCGCGCCACATCTGTATGAAATCAGCGATCTGACCTTGCTGGAGCGGGAGGTATTCGGCCCTGTGGTGCATGTGATCCGCTTTAAAGGCCCAGAGCTAGATAAAGTGATCGAACAAATCAATGCCACCGGCTATGGCTTAACCATGGGTGTGCACAGCCGGATTGAAGAGGTCACCGAGCGGGTTGCCAAATCCATCAAAGCCGGCAACATTTACGTTAACCGAAATATGATTGGCGCAGTGGTCGGCGTACAACCTTTTGGTGGTTGCGGTTTGTCGGGCACTGGCCCTAAAGCCGGTGGCCCTTTCTATCTAACCCGACTGGTGAAAGACAACCTGGCAGTTGAGGATGCAGCCCTGCCTGCAGAAAAGCGCTCACAACTGCTGGCAGAAACCACCAGCCGTGCCGTCGCCTATGCCATGCCGGCAGCCGCTAGCGCTCAAACCAGTTGGCAACAAATGCCTATAGTACAGCGCAGCTCGGTGCTGCGTCAGTTCCTGGCATCGCTGGCCTCCAATACGGTGGTCGCTAAGCTGGAACCGGATCTGGAACAGGTGATTTCCATCGCCCGCAGTCAGTTGCGACTGATTGAACAGGAGCTGGCAAACCCCGTCCAACTGCCTGGCCCTACCGGTGAACACAACAGCCTATGGTTGGAACCTCGTGGCACCCTGGCTTTGCTACGTGATGACACCGCTGATTTTAGTCACTGGCTGCTCAGCGCCCTGACGGCCATTGCCGCGGGTAATGCGGTGATCACCGCTGTGGAAGAGCAAGACCTGGCCGAAGCCGAAGCAGTGGTCAAAGCGCTGGTGCAAGCGGGTATGCCCGTTCATTTGATGGCTGTGATCAAGCTCAGCAGCATGACCACCTTATTGGCTGCACCGGGACTGGCTGGGGCTATCGTGCAATCCGGTACGGCCATCAAACCATTGGCCGCTGAATTGCTTGCCAGCCGTGAAGGAGCCATCCTGCCGTTGATCACCACTCCGGCTGATCACCGTCTACTGCACCGACTTGTCACAGAAAAAACCATTACAGTAAACACCACTGCGGCTGGAGGAAATGCATCGCTAATGACTATGGCAGATAACATCTAACTGCTGTTAAATTCCGGTTACTAGGCTACAATAAATCAGTAGTAAGGTAGTTTAAGGAACCTCCGGAACCATGGCATTACAGGAAGTATCTCTGCAACAGTTACAACCCGGTGACTTTGTGGTGCGCGTTAGTCAGCAAACTGGCGATGTGCTCATCAAAGAAGCCGGTTTGGTGCGTAGCCAAAAAACCATTGAGCTGCTCCGTAAAAAAGGGGTGCAACGCCTTTGGATCGATCCGGATTTGGCCGATCTCAGCCTGCGGCCAGGATCCGGACAATCTGACGATAGTGATACCAGTGAGTCCTCCGAATATCCGCAGGGGGGGCGGGCCGATTTCTCTGCAGAGTTGCCTAAAGCAGAGCGCGCCTGGCAACAATTGCAGCGCAAACAAAGCCGTCTATTTGATAGCTGTCGCCGCCAGCAGCCTATCGATCTCGAACTGGTTCAGGAAGTCAGTTGCGGGCTGGCCGACTCAGTCAGCCGCAATCAGGATGTATTGCTGTGCTTAAGCCGCATCGCTCAAAGCAGTGACCAACTGCTGCAACATGCCATTAATTGTGCGGTTTATATGGCGGCATTTGGTCAACAACTGCAGCTATCAAAAGGTAAAGTGCAGGATTTGATTATGGCTGCGTTGTTGCATGATGTGGGAAAAGTAACGCTTGGCGAAACAACCAGTGATGCCGATGCCATCCAGACCAGCCTGAAACTGCTGGCACCACTCAATCGCTTACCAGCAGAAGTATCGCTATGGATTGCTCAGCACTGTGCCTATCTTGACGGTAGTGGCGCCCCCAAAGGGTTGAAAAACAACCAAATTAGTTTAGGTGCCCGCATGCTGGCTATTGTCAACCATTACGACAATCTGTCACACCCTGCGGGCAAAAAGCCAATCAATCCGCAATTAGCCAGCAAAAAACTCCTTGAGAAAACGCCAGAGCAGCTCGACAGCGAATTAACCCAACGCTTTATTCGCTGCATTGGCATATATCCGCCGGGCAGTGTGGTGAAGCTTCATAGTGGTAAGCTGGCGCTGGTGCTGGAAAATAACCCTAAAAAACCGACTCAGCCAAAAGTAAAGGTGTTCTACCACAGCCAACATCAGCATCATTTACCAAGCAAAATTATTGACCTCGCCAGGCACATGGAAGAGCACATTGATTACTGTGTAGATCTGGAGCAATACGGCTTGCAAGCCAGTAATTACCTCTGATTCAATTGGGCCACTCAGCCAGCGCCGGCATACTGAACTCCTGCTGACGATAGCGCAACACCACATGATTCGGATAAATTTCCACCAATTGAATATCGGTACTAAGCCACTGGCCCTGTTGTAAAGTGCGGCCATTGACCTTTACCCAGCGCCGCGAAGGAACGCTGGCAAATACATGGGCTTCGAAACGCATCGGCGGCAGCTGCTGCAATAACTGGGGAGGTAGTTCTGAAATAGTACGTGCCGGTGCATCGTGCACCCTAACCTGCTCACGACGCTGTCCGGCCTGTTCAAGTTCATCCACTACCTGTGAAAAACGCTGTTGTAACTCTGCCGATACCTCGGTTACCTCTAGTTCATCCAGTGACGGTAAAGCCGCACGGGCAGGACGCGACTGCGGCTCAGCGGCAATAATCGCAGGCTCAGGCTCTGTGGGCTCAGCTACTGTGGTCGCAGTGCGCTCTGCTACAACAGCAGGCTCCACAGCAGAAGATCCATTGGCATCGGCTGAAGGCACTTCGGATAAAGCGGCCAAAATCTGTTGCTGGCTGGAAACAGCCACCGGCTCAGCTTGCCTGGCAGGCTCTGTCGCAGCCCCTCCTTGTTGCGTTCCAAGCCAGTATCCTGCGGCCAGTGCCAAACTAAGAATAGCTGCGCCAGCCAGCACCCCCAGCCAAAAAGGTGCAACCCGACTACCAGGTGTCGAACTGGTTGTCATGTTTTGTTGCTGTTTTAATGCATCCATCAAAATGGACATGTGCTACTCCTGCAAAGCTGTTCGCTTTGTCTTGCAAGTTGCCAACCCAAAACGCTGTTTCTGGTTGGCACAATACTATACCCAAGCCACTTAACCCAAAACACGGGCTAAAACAAAACCAAGACCTGCCATCAGCGGCACCAACGCCAGCAACCAAAGCCAGAGCGCAGGCCGCATTGCCTGAGCTTGGCCAGTACTGGCCGGTAAAATTTCTTTGGCGGCCTGCTGCACTTCCGCTTTGCCTACCAGTGGTTTCTGGCGGGCAAAGGCTGCCAACATGGCCCTGTCGGCCAGCAGGTTCAATAAGCGCGGGATGCCCTGACTGCGCTGATACAACTGGCGAATTGCACCCGGCTCAAATACCGGCCGCTCGGAACCGGCGACCTTTAACCGGTAGCTTAAATACTGCTGCACTTCTGCTTCAGTCAATGGCATCAGATGGTACCGTGCCGTGATGCGCTGCGCCAGCTGCCGTAAGTCAGAACGCTGCAATAATTGCTGCAACTCGGGTTGGCCAATTAAAATCACCTGCAGCAATTTACGGCTGTTGGTCTCCAGATTGGTCAGTAGGCGCAGTTGCTCCAGCACCACTGGCTGCAAGTGCTGCGCTTCATCGATAATAAGCAAGGTTTGTTTGCCCTGCTGATGGTTTTTCAGCAAGCGATTTTTAATTTTATCGCCCAGTAATTTCAGGCTGGCATCGGATTTTTTGTAACGAATGCGTAATTCGTCGCAAATGGTGGCTAAAAGTTCCAGCTCTGACAGGGTGGGATTCAAAATAAAAGCCAGCTCAGTCTGCTCGTCCAGTTCCTGCAGTAAAGCCCGCGATACCGTGGTTTTACCGGTACCCACCTCGCCCGTAAGCAAGACAAAACCGCCGGCATCGCCGAGGCCATAGCGTAAATGCGCCAGGGCTTCAGCGTGACGTCCGCTCAGATACAGAAAATCCGGGTTCGGAGCAATCGAAAATGGCTGGCTGTGCAGGCCAAAAAAGCCGGTGTACATGCGCGCTTCCTGTGCTAATCGCTGAAAAATTTCAGTGGTTGGGTATAATGGCAAAAAAAGCGACGTTGGAAAAGCCTGTGCAGATCTATCTTGTTGGCGGTGCAGTTCGCGATGAGCTGCTTGGTTATCCCTTTCACGAGCGGGATTGGGTGGTGGTGGGCGCGCATCCGCAGCAACTGCTTGATTTAGGCTACCAACAAGTTGGCAAAGATTTCCCGGTTTTTTTGCACCCGAAAACCAAAGAAGAGTATGCACTGGCCCGTACTGAGCGCAAGCAAGGCTCGGGCTACACTGGTTTTGTCACTTACGCCGCACCCGATGTGACGCTGGAGCAGGATTTAGCCCGGCGCGATCTGACCATCAATGCCATCGCCAAAGCCGAAGACGGCAGTCTGGTCGACCCTTATGGCGGTGTGGCAGATCTGAAAGCACGGCTGCTGCGCCATGTCTCGCCGGCTTTTGCCGAAGATCCATTGCGGGTGCTGCGAGTGGCCCGTTTTTATGCCCGCTACTACCACCTCGGTTTTCAGGTGGCCGACGACACCCTTGCCCTGATGCAGCAACTGAGTGACAGCGGTGAGCTGCAGGCATTAAGCGCAGAGCGGGTCTGGCAGGAACTCAGTAAAGCGCTGAGCACCCAGCACCCGGAAGCCTTTATTGAGCTGCTGAGGCGCTGTGGCGCTCTAAAACAACTGATGCCGGAACTCGATGTGCTTTGGGGCGTCCCCCAGCCAGCTAAATGGCACCCGGAAATTGATACCGGCGTGCATACGCTGCTGGTATTACAGCAAGCAGCGCAGCTATCAGAGCGCATTGATATTCGTTTTGCTGCCCTGGTGCATGATTTGGGTAAAGGCGTTAGCCCACCAGAGCACTGGCCCTCGCATCATGGTCATGAGCACACCGGTTTGCCGCTGATTCGTCAGCTGTGTCAGCGTTTAAAAGTGCCGAACGATTGCCGGGATCTCGCGCTCTTGGTCTGCCAGTACCATCAACTGATCCACCGGGCAGCCGAGCTTAAAGCCAACACCGTGTTAAAACTGTTCGATGGCATTGATCTGTGGCGCAAACCCGAGCGGCTGGATGCCATTATCCGCTGCTGCATCGCCGATTTGCGCGGCCGTACCGGCTTTGAAAAGGCCGAGTACCCGGCCGAGCAGTTGTTACCGAAACTCGCTGCCGCGGCTCAGGCCGTTGATGTCAAAGCTTTGATTCAGCCAGGTATGAAAGGCGATGCCATCAAGCAAGCACTGCAGCAGGCACGGTTAGAGGCGATTCAAGCAGTAGTTCGAATACAATCATGACAATTTCGGATCAACAACTCATAGCAGAAGCAATCCTGTTTGCAAAAGCTAACCGAACCAGGTTTGCCCGAGAGCTTACCTGTAAAGATCGCTACCCAACTGAAAGCCAGCCGGTATCTGTGTTTCTGAGTGGCTCCCCTGGTGCCGGCAAGACAGAAGCTTCAAAAGCTTTTCTTGAAGCACTCGATGCAACAAACGTTATTCGCTTGGATCCAGATGAATTACGCGATTACTTTCCTAATTATACTGGTGATAATTCCTACTTGTTTTAACCAGCTGTGTCACTGATTGTAGAGCGGGCATTGGATTACGCTTTTAAAAATCGTCAGTCCTTCCTCCTGGACGGAACTTTGGCGAGTTATACTGTTGCCGAAAAAAATATAGCTCGTTCGTTAGACAAAAATCGCCCTGTTCTCATTTTATTTGTTTATCAAAGGCCAGAGCTAGCATGGGAGTTTGTTAAAGCCAGGGAAAGTCTGGAAGGAAGGAAAATACAAGCCGCCACCTTCATTGATCAATTTTTTTCTGCGCAAGAAGTGATCCGTGAACTTAAACTGAAGTTTGGCAGTCAAATTCGAGTAGATCTGCTTGTTAAGAATAACAAAGGGCAAGTAAGATTCTACCATGACAATATTACACATGTTGGCAATCACATTACTGAAAAATATACTCGAAAAGACCTCGAGTTGTTGATATTATAATCATCCTGCAGATAGGTTGAGTATTTTTGGAGCGTCCATGTTGACACGGCTATTCAAGACAAAAAGCGACGGAAACTCAAAATTATCGGAGTTTGTCCGCACTGCAAGTTCGCGTGAAAAAAAGCGTATTTATAGTCATGTGATTGATCAAGCTATCGTCGCTCAAAATGCTTTGATTGAAAAACACAGTACTGCCAAGCAATAATAGCAGGTGGCATTGCACCCCTTACAATAGCATTTTCCCCCAATATACACCGATACAACTTATACCAGCCTAATACACCACCAATAAAGAACATTAAATTTGCACTTTTGCAGCATTAAGTCTAACTTTTTGGTTGGGATACCACTCGAACAGCAAGGACGACAACGCATGGCACAGACCCCAGCTTCAACCGTCAACGAGCCGCTGCAGCTGGCCAGAGAGCTGCTAGAGCATACCGGCCGCAACCTGTTTCTAACCGGTAAAGCAGGTACCGGCAAAACCAGCTTTCTGCGTAAGCTGAAGCAGCAGTCGCCCAAACGCATGGTGGTAACAGCGCCTACCGGCGTGGCCGCGGTAAATGCCGGTGGTGTTACCCTGCATTCTTTTTTTCAATTGCCTTTTGGGCCCTGGCTGCCGGGTAGCACCCTGCCACAACAACAGCGCTTTAGTCAGGAAAAAATCAACCTGCTTCGTAGCCTGAATCTGTTGGTCATTGATGAAATCAGTATGGTCCGGGCCGACACCCTGGATGCGGTCGATGCCGTGCTCAGGCGTTACCGGCGCAACAACCAGCCCTTTGGCGGGGTGCAATTGCTGATGATTGGCGATCTGCACCAGCTGGCGCCGGTGGTCAAAGCGCAGGATTGGGAGCTGCTCAAAAGCAGCTACGACAACGGCTACTTTTTCTCAAGCAAGGCGCTACAACAAACGCCCTGGCTAACCATTGAATTGCAGCAGGTCTACCGCCAGTCCGATCCGCGCTTTATTGAGCTGCTGAACAAAGTGCGCGACAACCAGCTGGATGACGCCGCTCTTGCCCTGCTGAACAGCCGTTATCAACCCAACTTTCAAGCCGTGCCAGGGGAAGATTACATCACCCTGACCACCCACAATCACAGTGCCGATGCCATCAACGAGCAGCAATTGGCCAGGCTGCCAGACCCAGGGCTGGAGTTTACCGCCGTGATTGAAGGCGATTATCCGTCGCAAAACTACCCGGTAGCCGAAACACTGCTGCTAAAAGTAGGGGCTCAGGTGATGTTTATGCGAAATGATAACGCCGAGCAGCGCTATTACAATGGCAAAACCGGTGTCATCACCCAACTGGATAAAGAGTCGGTACGGGTGCGCTGCCCCGGCGAAGCACAGGATATCCAGCTGTCGCCCGTCAGCTGGGAAAACATCAAGTACGGTTTGGACAAGGCATCAGGCGCTATCCAGGAGCAGGTGATTGGCAGCTTTCAGCAGATCCCACTGCGACTGGCCTGGGCGGTCACCATTCACAAGAGTCAGGGCCTGACGTTCGAGCGAGCCATCATCGACGGCGAAGCGGCCTTCTCCCATGGCCAAATCTATGTCGCCCTCAGTCGCTGCAAACGCTTTGATGGCCTGGTATTAAAGACGCCGCTCTCGGCACGCTCGGTGCTGACCGACCAGGCCGTCAGCCAGTTTAGCCGTGAGCAAACACTACCAGACCAAGCTCAGGTGCAACAGGCCAAAATTGACTACCAGCAAGCACTTTTGCTGGATGCGTTCGACTTCAACCCTTTGAACCGCCAACTGAGCAGCCTTAGTACTCTGCTGCACCAGCAGCAGTCTCTGATCCGCTGCAGCAGCGCCGACCAGTTGGCGGATATCCGCCAGAGCCTGGATACTGAGGTGCTGGCGGTGGCCAGCAACTTCGAACGTCAACTCAAGTCGTTATTCCATCCGCAGCAGGAGCCACAGCAGCAAGCACCATTGCTGGAGCGACTGAACAAGGCCGGCAATTATTTCAGTGATAAGCTGACGGCCTTGCAAGCCTGGCTGGATGCATTTGCTTTTGACACAGACAACCAAGCCATTCGCAAACAACTGAGCAAAACCATCGAGCAGCTGCGCCAGCAGCTCGCCATTAAACAGGCTGCACTTCACTGCATGCAGCAGGGATTTAGCAGCAGCCACTACCTGGAAGCGGTGGCGCGGGCACAAATCGATACCAGCAAACAAAGCGCCGCCAAAAAAGCCGCCGCAAAAATTGCGCTGGATGATCTACAACACCCAGAGCTGTTTGAAGCGCTCAAGCGTTGGCGCGCTGACAAGGCCAGCAGCGAGCAGGTCCCGCACTTTCGAATCCTGCATCAACAGGTGCTGCTGCATATTGCCAATGCCCTGCCTGGCAACAAGCCCGCCTTGCTGGCCCTGCCCAAAGTAGGCCCGGCTACCGTCGAAAAATACGGCGATGCACTGCTGCAGCTGGTGGCCGATTATTGCCAACAGCAGGATCTGAAGCCCAACCTGGCGACAGCCAGCCCCACCAAAGCCACGGCGCGCAGCAACAAAGTTGATAGCCGGCTGGAGAGCTTTACCCTGTTCAAGCAGGGGCTCAGCCTGGAGCAAATTGCCGAGCGTCGCGGCCTGGTCCGTAGCACCATCGAAAATCATCTGGCGCATTACGTCGCACAGGGGGAGCTGGAACTGACCGCGCTGGTCTCAGCAGACAAGCTAGCCACCATTCGTCAGGAAGCCAAACGGTTGGGTGCAGATAGCCTGAAGGTCCTGAAAGAAGCACTTGGCGAGCAGTACTCGTACGGGGAGATTAAACTGGCTTTGCTGGCCTGATAGCGGGCTTAACTGCCATGCAGCGTCAGCACCAGGGTTCTGCCGCTGGCGTGATCGCGGTGCTCGCCCAGATAAATACCCTGCCAGGTGCCTAAGTTCAGCCGCCCTGCCGTGACCGGCACCGTCACACTGCTGCCTAGCAAGCTGGCTTTCAGGTGGGCCGGCATATCATCCGGGCCTTCATCGGTATGTTGGTAGTAAGGCTCATTTTCCGGCACCGCCCGGTTGAAAAAACGTTCAAAATCACCGCGCACGGTCGGATCGGCATTCTCATTGATGGTCAGAGATGCCGAGCTGTGTTTAATAAACACATGCAGCAGCCCCTGCTGCACCATCGCCAATTCCGGTAGCGCACGGATAACATCCTGCGTGATCAAATGAAAGCCTCGCCGATACGGGGATAACCGAAGTTCTCGTTGAATGTAGTGCATTATTGTGTTGCCTATGGTAACTAGCTGGTTCGATTTTAAGTCAAAAAAAGACCTGCCGCAGCAGGTCTTTTTAGTTGTGCAGGTGCTAATTACACCGCTTGCTGAATAATCACATTGTCCGCTTTTTTGGTGTACTGCGGCATTTTGTGGAAATTCAGGTAGCGGTAGGTATCGGCCGCTGTCGCATCGATCTGCTTGGCGTAGTCCAGATACTCGGCAACGGTTGGCAAACGACCAATGATGGAGCTGACCGCAGCCAGTTCGGCAGACGCCAGGTAGACGTTTGCGCCCTGACCCAAGCGGTTCGGGAAGTTCCGGGTAGAAGTAGAGACCACGGTGGAGTTCTCTGCCACCCGTGCCTGGTTACCCATACACAGCGAGCACCCTGGCATTTCGGTGCGGGCACCGACTTTGCCGTAGATGCTGTAATAGCCTTCGTCGGTCAGCTGAGCCTGGTCCATCTTGGTTGGCGGAGCAATCCACAAACGGGTTGGCAGCTGGCCTTTGTGTTTGTCCAACAGCTTACCGGCAGCGCGGAAGTGACCGATGTTGGTCATGCAAGAGCCGATAAAGACTTCATCAATCTTATCGCCAGCCACTTCCGACAACAGACGGGCATCGTCCGGATCGTTCGGTGCACAAAGAATCGGCTCTTTGATTGCGCTCAGGTCGATTTCAATCACTTCGCTGTACTCGGCATCGGCATCGGCTTCCATCAGCTCTGGCTTGGCCAGCCATTCTTGCATCGCCTGAATACGACGTTCGATGGTGCGGCGATCGCCATAGCCTTCGGCAATCATCCACTTCAGCATCACGATGTTGGATTCCAGGTACTCGGCAATGGAAGCTTCCGACAGCTTGATGGTACAACCGGCGGCAGAGCGCTCTGCAGAGGCATCGGACAGCTCAAACGCCTGCTCAACGGTCAGGTTTGGCAAGCCTTCGATTTCCAGAATACGGCCAGAGAAGATGTTCTTCTTGCCTTTTTTCTCCACCGTCAGCAAACCTTGTTGAATGGCGTAGTACGGGATCGCATGCACCAGGTCACGCAGGGTAATACCCGGCTGCATCTCGCCTTTAAAACGCACCAGCACCGACTCTGGCATATCCAGTGGCATCACGCCGGTTGCTGCCGCAAAAGCGACCAGACCAGAACCTGCCGGGAAAGAAATACCGATCGGGAAGCGGGTGTGTGAATCACCACCGGTACCCACGGTATCTGGCATCAGCATGCGGTTTAACCAGGAGTGGATAATGCCATCGGCCGGACGCAGCGACACACCGCCACGGTTCATAATGAAATCAGGCAGGGTGTGGTGCGTATCCACATCCACCGGCTTTGGATAGGCTGCGGTATGGCAGAATGACTGCATTACCAAATCAGCCGAGAAACCCAGACAGGCCAGATCTTTTAGCTCGTCACGGGTCATAGGGCCAGTGGTATCCTGGGAGCCGACCGTAGTCATCTTAGGCTCACAGTAAGTACCAGGGCGAACACCCGCTACGCCACAGGCTTTACCGACCATTTTCTGCGCCAGGGTGAAGCCTTTACCGCTGTCGTCTTGCGCGCTTGGGCGACGGAACACCGTGGATGGTTCCAGCTTCAGGAACTCACGGGCACGGTCGGTCAGGCCACGGCCGATGATCAATGGGATACGACCACCCGCTTGTACTTCATCCAGCAACACTTCGGTCGCCAGGCTAAATTCAGCCACCACCTCGTCGCTGCCATGACGGCACACTTTGCCCTGGTAAGGGTAGATATCAATCACATCGCCCATATTCAGGTTGGATACATCCACTTCAATCGGCAGCGCGCCAGAGTCTTCCATGGTGTTGAAGAAAATCGGGGCAATCTTGCCGCCCAGTACGAAGCCACCACCGCGCTTGTTTGGCACGTAGGGAATATCGTCGCCCATAAACCACAGCACCGAGTTGGTGGCGGATTTACGCGACGAGCCGGTACCGACCACATCACCAACATAGGCCAGTGGGAAACCTTTTTCTTTCAGGGCTTCCAGTTGCTTGATCGGGCCACGCACGCCCTGCTCTTCCGGCTCAATGCCTTCACGGCTGTTTTTCAACATTGCCAGCGCGTGTAGCGGGATATCCGGCCGTGACCAGGCATCCGGTGCCGGTGACAGGTCGTCGGTATTGGTTTCACCGGTGACTTTAAACACTGTCAGGGTAATTTTTTCTGCCAGCGCAGGTTTGGCTTTAAACCATTCCGCTTCGGCCCAGGAGGCCAGGACTTGCTTAGCAAAGGCATTGCCCGCTTCAGCTTTGTCGGTGACATCGTGGAAAGCATCAAAAATCAGCAGCGTGTGCGACAGCGCTTTGGCAGCCAGCGGTGCCAACGTAGCATGGTCCAGCAGGCTGATAAGGGGCTCAATGTTGTAACCACCCATCATGGTGCCCAGCAACTCAGTGGCGCGCTCTGGGGTGACTAAAGGGGATTTGGTCTCGCCCTTAGCGACCGCAGCTAAAAAGCCGGCTTTGACATAGGCAGCTTCGTCCACGCCAGGTGGAATACGGTTTTCCAGCAGCTCGACCAGAAAGGCTTCTTCACCCTGAGGTGGATTTTTCAGCAGCTCGACTAAGGCTGCCACTTGTTCAGCATTCAGCGGCTTGGCCGGGATGCCTTCTGCCGCGCGCTCGGCGACGTGATCACGATATTCTTGTAGCACTGTAATGTCCTCTTGGTCGTTGGTGACGCTGCATGGTTCAGGCCGGAACTGCGCTGCCTGCTGGCGTCGACTCTGGAATTGTACCTGCGTGATTATAAGAAATTAGCTGCCGGATTAACATTCGCCTGCAGTCGTATCCGGTTATAGCCGGTATAAACTGGCTGAATAAAATGGTTAGACCAGTTGTAGCATGCTTGCAGGGCGTGTTGGCACGAAAACAGGCAACCGCATTGCGATTGCCCGTTAACCGATGAAAGTATAACAGAAAATGATTACCAAATCTTGACGCGTTCTTCCTCAGGCAGATACATGGTATCGGTTGGCTGTACATCAAAGGCCTGGTAAAACTCCGGGATATTCGGCAGTACACCAATCACCCGGTAGTATGGCGGTGAATGTGGGCCGGTGCTTAACTGACGGCGCAGGGCTTCTTCGCGGAAGTTGGCACGCCAGATTTGCGCCCAACCGATAAAGAAACGCTGCAAGCCGGTAAAGCCATCCAACACCGGTGCTTCTTCACCGCCCAACGACAGTTTGTAGGCACGCAGTGCCACCGTCATGCCCCCCAGATCGCCGATGTTCTCGCCAAGGGCCACATCGCCATCGACAAAGACACCAGGGAAAGGCTCAAACTGGCTGTACTGGGCACTTAAGCGGGCACCCAACTGTTGGAAACGCTCCAGGTCTTCGGCAGTCCACCAGTCACGCAGATTGCCATCACCGTCGTACTTGGCCCCCTGATCATCGAAACCATGGCCAATTTCATGGCCAATGACAGCGCCAATGCCACCATAGTTGACCGCATCATCGGCATTCATATCAAAGAAAGGGGGTTGCAAAATAGCGGCCGGGAAGACAATTTCGTTCATCACCGGGTTGTAGTAGGCATTTACGGTTTGTGGCGTCATAAACCATTCGTGGCGCTGGATAGGACCACCCAGTTTCCCAACCATTTGATCATAGCCACGGTGGCTGGCGCGAATGCTATTGCCAACCAAATCATCGGCTTTAATGACCAACTCCGAATAATCTTCCCACTTATCCGGGTAACCAATTTTAGTCGTAAAGGTACTGAGCTTTTCCAACGCCGCGACCTTAGTAGCTTCCGACATCCATTCCAGTTCTTTGATCGACTCGCCAAACGCCAACAGCACGTTTTCTACCAACTCTTCCATCCGCGCTTTGGCGGCTTCGTTAAAGTGCCGCTCGACATACAATTGCCCTACCAGCTCACCCAGTACGCTGTTGGTAGTATCGACCGCCCGCCGCCAGCGAGGTTGCTGCTCTTCGACCCCTTGCAGTGTCTGGCTGTAAAAGGCAAAACGCCGATCGGCCACGGTTTCGCTCAGCTGCGGAGCGAAGCTATGGATGGTGCGGTAGGTCAGATAGGCCTGCCAGGTCGCCAGGTCGGTATTGGCAATGATGTCCGACAAGCCAGAGAAATACGATGGCTGTGCCACGATCACATCCTGCTCAACAGGTACGCCAAACACAGTGGCGTAAGCAGCCCAGTCAAAGTTACCAAGCAGAACGCTCAGTTCCTTTGCTGTTTTCTTGTTGTAAGTTTTGTCGGCATTGCGGCTATCCAGCCGGCTCCAGTGATGCTCGGCCAGCGCATGCTCAAGCTTCAGGATTTGCTCGGCGGCTTCAGCCGCATCCGCCACGCCTGCCAGGGCCAGCATATCCGCGACATACTCCTGATAGGCTGCTTTTAAACGCAGCGAGTCGTCATCCTCGTTAAAGTAGTAATCGCGATCCGGCAAACCTAACCCGCCCTGAAACAAATACACTCCGTACTGGGTCGACTCACGGGCATCGTTATTGACGTACCAGCCAAACAAACCAGCTACGCCATCACGTTGCAATTCCGCTTGCACCTGACCTAACTGTTCGGTGGATTCCATAGCAGCAATGCGCTCCAGTAAAGGCTGGATTGGCTGAATACCAAGTTGGTTCAGCCTGTCCTGATCCATAAAGCTGTTGTAGAAGCTGGCCAGCTTGTGCTCATTCGAACCTTCAACCAAATCGGTGCGGGCTGCCACGGCTTCGATAATGTCCAACACTGCTTGCTGTGCTTGCTGATGCAAAATATCAAAAGAGCCGATACGTGAGCGATCGGCCGGGATAGGGTTATTTTCTATCCATTTGCCATTGACGGCATAGTAAAAGTCATCCTGTAAGCGCACGCTGCTATCAAAATTTTCCAACTCTACCCCAGAGGTTAACGCCACCTGAGCAGGAACAGTCGCTGTGGTTGATTCATTTGCCGGTACGCGTTGCTGGCCATCGCAGGCAGCCAAACCCAGTGCCAATGCCACACTGGCTGCCAGCACACTGATTTTCTTTTTCATCGTGGTAAGATCCTGTGGTCGAAAGTGGTTATCGCTATGCATAGTACGAAGCCCTTGCTGCAAGTGCAAACATGTTTTGTAACAAAACCTGACAACCCTGTTACCCTTTTGCCGGCATTGCCTGACAAGCTCGGCTCCGTTACAGTATTAGCCAAATAACAAAGCATCCCCAGATGCACCCAGCATGAGAAACCACCCACTATGAACCCAACCCATCAGGCCCTGCCCCGGCCTACCCCATTGCACCGCTGGCTGGTGCTGCTATTTGTCAGCCTGGCGATGTTTGGCAATTACTATGTCTACGACTCGCTTGGTCCGGTGATTGATTTACTGCAAAGCGATCTGGGCTTTAGCAATCAGCAAACAGGCTTTCTGATTTCCATCTACAATCTGGGCGCCATCGCAGCGCTGTTGATTGGCGGTATTATTATCGACCGTTACGGCACCAAGCGCGCTTTGTTGCTGTTTGCCAGCATTTGTCTGCTTGGCGCCATTATCACGGCCATCAGCCCCCGCTATGAAATCATTGCCAGTGGTCGTTTGCTGCTGGGGCTAGGCTCCGAGCCTTTGATTGTGGCCGCTACCACCGTGCTGGCCAAATGGTTTAAAGGCAAAGAGCTGAGCTTTGCCTTTGGCATCAATTTATCGCTGTCACGCTTAGGATCGGCTTCGGCCGATTGGTCGACCAACTTTGCCAGCCCGCTGTACAGCAACTGGCAGGACCCGCTGTGGCTTGCCACCGCCTTTGCCGGTATTTCGGTGACGGCTGCCATGCTGTACTGGCTGCAGGAAAAACGCTGCGAAGGGCGCTTTGATCTGGGCGCCACCGGCCAGACCGACAAACTGAAATTCAAAGAGTTATTTTTCTTTGGCCAGCGCTACTGGTTTATTGTGGCGCTTTGCGTGGTGTTTTATTCCACCATTTTCCCGTTCCGTACCTTTGCTATTATGTACTTTCAGGAGGCGCATGGCCTGGCGCGGGAAGCTGCCGGTATGCTGAACAGCATGATGATGGTATCCGCCATTATTGCCACCCCGCTGTTTGGTTTGCTAATCGATAAAGTCGGCCGGCGTGGTCTTTTTATGACGGTTGGTTGTCTGATGATGCTGCCACTGTTTCTGGCAGTCACCTACCTGCCAGCCGGCGCACCGGTGATGGTGTTTGGCAGTAGCATTCCACTGACCTTGTTGCTGGTGATGCTGCTGCTTGGCTGCGTCTTTTCGCTGGTACCAGCGGCGATGTGGCCTTCGGTGGCTTATACCGTCGATCAGCGCCGTTTAGGCACCGCCTATGCCACTATGACGCTGTGCCAGCAAATCGGCTGGTCCATCGTGCCACCGGTAATTGGCTATCTGAATGATCTGAATCAGGCCAGTGCCGACAATGTCGCCGGCTATGCGCCTGGTATGTGGTTTTACACCGGCCTGGCCGTCACCGGTCTGGTGTTTGCGCTGTTGTTATGGCGTCATGAAAACAAACCGATGGCCACACCAGGCCATCACCAGGAAACCGCCGCCGAGCACCAGCACCCGGGCTAACGGGGATAAAAATAATCAGCAGGCCTGCGCCTGCTGATTACAAACCATTCAGTACCAAAGCGGCCAGCAAGCCCAGCAGGCCGCCAAAGAAACCACCCCACACCACCAGCCAGCCCAGATGCTCTTTGATCATCTGCTGCAGCATCTGCTTCACCAGCTCAGGCGTGAGCTCATCCAGTCTTGCTTCGACAATGGTTTCAATGTGCTGCTGAATTTGCTGCATCTGCTCTGGGCGTTCCAGTTGCAGTAAGACTTGCTGCTGGAAGGCATCGGAGTCAGCAATCTCGGTCAGAGCAGCTTTGAGTTCTTGTATAAAGGGCTCGCGCAGTGGCAGCAGCACTTTTTTACCACCCACCATCATCAGCATCGAGCCAAAGGACGACTCTTCCACCACCTTCAGCAGTGCATCAAAAGCCGGATCCAGCTCCACCTGTTCGATAACCGGGCCAAGCTCCAGCTTCATCGGCTCGCCGTATTCATTTTGCTGATGCAAAAAACGGTCGATGTTGTCGCTGCTAAAGAACTGCGTCATCAACAGCTGCTGCAGGCTTTGTTTGAGCTGCTCAAAGCGGGCCGGGATCACGCCGGAGCCATAAAGACCAGGTACTTTCTCAAACAACATATGCACGGCCAGCCAGTTGGTCAGACCGCCGGACAAGGCAAATAAGCCGGTGGTAAGCAACCAGGGCTGCGCCAGACCAAAACCAGCGATGGTGATCGCCAGCGCCACACCATTGGTCAGCATACTTTTGTTCATCCAAATATCTCCTAAACGTTAAGCTGCAAACCAGGTTAAAAAGATAACCAAACCTATCCCCAAGGCCAGCCGGTAAATCACAAAGGGCAGCATACCCATCCGGCTAATGATTTTTAAGAACAAATGAATGCACACCAAGGCACTGAAAAACGATAGCAACATGCCCATACCAAGCGCCGGAATGTCGTAAATCTCCGGGTTTTTAATCAATTTGCTGGTCTGATAAAGCCCAATCAGCACAATAATAGGAATGGACATTAAAAACGAAAAGCGGGCGGCACTAGCACGATCCAACCCCATCATCAGGCCGGCCGTCATGGTAATGCCAGAGCGCGACGTGCCCGGAATGAGCGACACCGCCTGCGCCACCCCAATCACCAGCACCTGACGCCAGCTTAAATGCATCACATCGGTTTGCTGTTTAGCAGTACGGTCGGCGTACCAGAGCAAGCTACCAAAAATCAGCGTGGTGCAGGCAATCACCCAAGGCGAGCGCAGCACGGTTTCAATCAGACCGGAAAACAGCAAACCTGCCAGCCCTGCCGGTATGGTCGCCACAATCAGCATCCATCCCAAAGTGCCATGGGTGCTTTGCTGGCCGCGCAAGGAATTGAACCAACCCAGCAGAATCTGCCCCACATCGCGGCGAAAGTACAGTACCACCGCTGCCAGAGTGCCAACATGCACGGCGACATCAAAAGCCACCCCCTGATCTTCCCAGCCTAAAATGGCCGAAGGCAAAATCAGGTGCGCCGAAGAGGATATAGGAAGAAATTCAGTAATGCCCTGAATAATGGATAAAATTAGGATTTCTATGGTACTCACTTAGTCTTCACTCCATGAAAAAGGCACCGTCCACAGTTTTTGCTGTTTCGGGTAATGTTGCCACAATTGGCGGTAGCTTTGCCCGGTGACCGGATGGATTTGATCCGGCACCAACTCTGCCAACGGCAGCAGTACAAAGGCATTTTTGGTAATTTCATCACGCGGAAGTTCAATCGGCTGCTGACAAATAATCTGATCGTAGGTCAGCAAATCCAAATCCAGTGTCCGACCGGAAAAACGAGCCACATTGCGCTTACGGCCATGACGATCTTCAATGCCTTTAAAAAGCTCAACGCAGGCCTCAATTGATAAGTCGGTGTTGGCACCGACCACCAGATTGTAAAAAGGCTCGCCGTCAAAACCGACCGCCTCACTTTCGTATACAGAGGAAATTTGCAAGGAGCCAAACGCTTGTTTCAGCTCACGGATAGCGAGCCGAACATGCTTCTCGCGCTCAATATTGCTGCCAATGCTGATTAGAATAAAGGCCATCAACCAGCCTCCCGTTCAATGCATACACCCACCGTTTCAGCTGTAGGTACTGCCCCGGGCTTACTGACAGTGACCTGAACCCTGTTGGTAGCAAAATTTTGTAACAACAAAGCAGCCACCCGCTCTGCCACGGTTTCTATCAGCTCTATGGGTTCGCGCTGCACCAGCTCGGTCACCTGGGTCGCGATCACACTGTAATCCAGTGCTTGACGGATATCGTCGCTGGCAGCAGCCCGGCGGGTATCGCACTGCAGCTCCAAATCCAGCTCCAGCCGCTGTTGGATGGACTTTTCCCACTCGTACACACCAATAACCGTATCGATGCACAATTTTTTAATAAAAACAGTATCCATCAGTTCATTCCGCAGCAGGTTCAGGGTAAGATGAAGACAGAAGCCAATTGGGTAGATTGCCGCCACCTTAAGATCAGGCGAGGCCGATCTTATCGTAAAAAGCCAGGCTGAGGAACCGCATTGATGACACCTATGATCCTGACACTTATGTTGCTGGCATATCTGCTGGGATCCATCTCATCGGCGGTGCTGATTAGCAAGCTGTTCCGGCTGCCAGATCCCAGAACCACCGGCTCCAACAATCCGGGCGCCACCAATGTGTTACGCTCTGGTGGTAAATTGCCAGCGGCCCTGGTCTTACTGTTCGATATTCTTAAAGGTACCATACCCGTTTGGGGCTCGTATTTTCTGGGCATTGAGCCCATTTATCTGGGTCTGATTGGTATTTGCGCTTGCCTTGGCCACATTTACCCGCTGTTTTTTGGTTTTAAAGGCGGTAAAGCTGTCGCCACCGCGCTAGGTACCATGATGCCGATTGGACTGGATCTAACCGGCCTGTTACTGGCAACCTGGGTACTGGTGTTGGCAATCAGCGGTTACTCATCACTGGCGGCTATTATCACCGTTGGACTGGCACCGGTATTTACCTGGTTTATCAAACCGATGTATACCCTGCCGGTACTGATGCTCAGCGTGCTGATTATTGCCCGCCATCACCAAAACATCACCCGGCTGCTGCGTGGCAACGAAAGCCGGGTTTGGGATAAAGATAACAATCTGAAAGAGTAGACAAGGCTTAAAGTGGCGACAACTGCTGCATCGGCCAGCGTGGCTGCACGGCAATGGCCAGGTCCTGCTGCTGCCCTGCCAGCAGGCGCTGATGCCCAGCCAAGGCAATCATGGCACCATTGTCTGTACAAAACTCTTTGCGTGGATAAAAGACCCGGCCACCACGTTGTTGCAACAAAGCCGCTAATTGTTCACGCAGCGAAGTATTGGCACTGACCCCTCCCGCTACTACCAGTCGATTTAAACCTGTTTGCTCCAGTGCCCGTTCGCACTTGGCCACCAAAGTATCGACTACCGCCTGTTGAAACGAAGCGGCAATATCGGCCCGGGCACTGCTATCCGTGCCGGCTTTTGCAATTACGTTAGCCGCGGCAGTTTTCAGGCCGCTAAAACTAAAGTCCAACCCGGGCCTGTCCAGCATCGGTCGTGGAAAACGGTGTGCTGCCGGGTTGCCTGCTGCTGCCATCTTCGCCAACAAAGGCCCTCCCGGATAATCCAGTCCCATCAGTTTGGCAGTTTTATCAAAGGCTTCACCAGCGGCATCATCGATCGACTCGCCCAACAACTGATACTGACCAATGCCGGCCACCGCAACCAACTGGGTATGGCCACCGGACACCAACAGCGCCAGAAAAGGAAAGGCTGGCGGCTCAGCCTCCAGCATCGGTGCCAGTAAGTGGCCTTCCATATGATGCACACCTATGGCTGGTTTTTGCCAGGCAAAAGCCAGGCTACGGCCAATGGAAGCGCCCACCAACAAAGCTCCCGCCAGGCCCGGCCCGGCAGTATAGGCCACACCATCGATATCACTGGCACTGCAATTGGCTTCTTTTAGTGCAGCCCGGATCAGTGGCAGCGTTTTGCGGACATGGTCACGCGATGCCAGCTCTGGTACCACACCGCCATAATCGGCATGCAGCTTGATCTGGCTATACAGCTGATGGCTTAATAAACCAAGTTTAGTATCGTAAATGGCAATGCCCGTTTCATCACAGGATGTCTCAATTCCCAGTACCCGCATCGTTACCTCCGGCCGAAAACCCGCGAATTGTACTGGGATCCAGGATAAATCACCAGCGATCCACAGAATCCCTTTACAAGGGCCCCGGCTTTTGAGTAAAATGCGGCACCATTTTTAATCGTATTGGTCGCTGACTGACCAGATAAACCGAGGTGAGAATTTAATGCCTGTTGTTAAAGTAAAAGAAAACGAACCCTTTGACGTAGCTTTGCGTCGTTTCAAGCGCTCTTGTGAAAAGGCTGGCATCCTGGCTGACGTGCGTGCAAAAGAATTCTACGAAAAGCCAACCTGGATTCGTAAGCGTAAGAAAGCAGCTGCGGTAAAACGCCACGCTAAGAAGCTTTCTCGCGAAAATGCACGTCGTATCCGTCTGTACTAATTTGTACTAAAGACGTCACAGCGACGGCTGCGTTTCATTGCCTGGCAGGCAGCTGCTGTTTTCAAACAGCTTTTGATTGCAATGAAACGCCCCCCAACTCTTGATTGTTAGAATGCAAAGAGTCGGGAACTGGCATATGCTGACCACACCGTGCTTTCAGGCACGGTTTGTCTTTTTCTGAGCAAAGTGAAACTATCCAGTGGCCGGACAGATCCCGCGACAGTTCATTGATGATTTACTGGCTCGAACCGACATTGTCGAGTTGATCGATCAACGTGTGCCTTTGAAGAAAAAAGGCCGGAATCATTCTGCCTGCTGCCCTTTCCATAACGAAAAAACGCCCTCTTTTACTGTCAGCCAAGACAAGCAGTTTTACCACTGTTTCGGTTGTGGAGCACACGGCAACGCCATCACCTTCTTGATGGAGTACGAGCAACTGGAGTTTCCTGAGGCCATTGAAGAACTGGCGGCAATGCATCATCTTGAAGTGCCACGCGAAGGCGGTGGTCCTGCCCGCCCCAGTGGTCAGGCCGATGATTACGAACTGATGCAAAAAGTCAGTAGCTTATGGCAACAGCAATTGCAGCATGGTCCTGCCAGTGCACAGGCGCAAGCCTACTTAAAGCGCCGGGGTTTAAGTGCCAACACGGTACAGAAGTTTGGTATTGGTGTCGCACCGGATAGTTGGGATTTTGTGCTGCGCCAGTTGGGCAAGGACAAGAAAGTACGCGATCAGTTAGTTGAGCTGAAACTGACCAGCCGCAATGAGCAAGGCCGCGAGTACGATTTTTTTCGTAACCGGTTGATGTTCCCCATTCGTGATCGCCGTGGCCGGGTGATTGCTTTTGGTGGCAGGGTATTCGATGACGGCACCCCCAAGTATCTGAACTCACCGGAAACCCGCTTGTTTCATAAGGGCCGTGAACTCTATGGCTTATTTGAGGCCCGTCAGCAGCAGGAACGACTGGAGCAGGTGCTGGTAGTCGAAGGCTATATGGACGTGGTGGCTCTGTCGGAGCAAGGCATTGATTTTGCTGTCGCCAGCCTGGGGACTGCGACGACCAGCGACCACATGCAAACGCTGTTTCGCTATTGCCGCTCCGTGGTCTGTTGCTACGATGGTGACCGTGCCGGCCGCGATGCTGCCTGGCGTGCTTTGCAAAATGCTCTGCCACAGTTAAAAGATGGTGTGGAGCTTAAATTTGTTTTTTTACCGGATGGCGAAGATCCGGATAGCATGGTACAACAAGAAGGCAAAGAGGCTTTTCTAGCGCGTGTTGCCGCAGCCGCCAGCTTGCAGCATTATTTCTTTGAGTACCTGCTGACACAACACGATGCCAGTTCCGATGCTGGAAAATCAGCGCTATTGGCAGAAGGAAAAGCTCTGATCGGTCAGATCCCCAGTGAGTTTTACCGGGAACAACTCAGTGATAAGCTGCACAACCTGATTGGCAAGCCCAAAGAGGCCAAAGCAGCTCCGGGCAAAGGTATAACCGCCCGTTATCTGCCCAAAGCACAAAGCATGACCCCAATGCGCCGAGCCATTGCTTTATTACTGCAATACCCGGCGTTGGCCAACAGCATACCGCAAGCACAAGAGCTGGCAGGAGCCCAGTTACCGGGCTTTGATTTATTGCTGGCATTGCAACAAAAAATCCTGGAAATCCCCGGGGTTCGTACTGCTCAGCTGTTAGAGCATTGGCGGAATAGTCAGGAATATCCGATACTCAATAAACTGGCAGTGTGGGATCCTCAACTGGAACCCGAGCAAATCGAGCCAGAATTTGTGGATACCTTTGCCGCGATAGAAGATCTTTATCTGCAACAACGCCTGGAGGCGCTGGAGCGTACAGCCAAACTGCAAAAGTTGACCTCTGTAGAGCAACAGGAATACGTATTGTTACTTACAGCACTAAAAAGCAGAAAACCGCGATCGGCACCCAGCTAATTGCTGGCTAGAAATGCCGCAGTTTGTTATAATTGCCAGTTCGCAATTCGTTTATTAATTAACTTGAGTGGAAGCATAGCCTCTATGGAGCAAAGTCCTCAGTCGCAACTCAAACTCCTGATCTTGAAAGGTAAAGAGCAAGGGTACCTCACCTTTGCGGAAGTCAATGACCACCTTCCACAAGACATTATCGACTCGGAGCAAATCGAAGATATTATCCGCATGATCAACGACATGGGGATCCAGGTGTTTGAATCCGCCCCGGATGCCGATGATCTGATCATGGCCGATGCCGCCGCCGATGATGATGCCGCTGAAGAAGCTGCTCAGGCGCTGGTCAGTGTCGATAAAGAACTCGGCCGCACCACTGATCCGGTGCGGATGTACATGCGGGAAATGGGCACCGTCGAGCTATTAACCCGGGATGGCGAAATTGAAATCGCCAAGCGCATCGAGGATGGCATCAACCAGGTACAAACCTCGGTTGCGGAATATCCGGAAGCTATCACCTACCTGCTTGAGTTGTGGGATAAATTCGAAGCCGACCAGATGCGACTGAGTGACATCGTCACCGCATTCGTCGATCCGAATGAGCTGGATGAAGCACCGGTAATTGCAACCAACATTGGTTCAGATGTGCCGGAATCCAACAACGACGATGACGACGATGACGACGATGATGACGACAGCGACGATGCCGATGATGGTGATAGCGGTCCGGATCCGGAAGTTGCCCGCATTAAATTCGGTGAATTGCGTCAGCAATACGATGTTACCCGTAACTCCATTGTCAGCAATGGCCGTGAGCACGACACCACCAAAGAAGAGATTCTGAAGCTGAGTGAAGTGTTTCGCTGTTTCCGCCTGGTACCGAAGCAATTCGATCGCCTGGTCAAAAACATGCGCGAAATGATGGACCGGGTGCGGGTGCAGGAACGTCTGCTGATGAAGCACAGCGTCGAACATGCCAAAATGCCGAAGAAAGCTTTCGTAAAAGCCTTCACTGGCAATGAAACCTCTACGGCCTGGATCGATGCTGAAATTGCAGCCAAAAAAACGCACTCTGAAAAACTGAGCGATTTCAAAGACGATTTGTATCGCTGTGTTGAAAAACTGAAGAAAGTTGAGGAAGAGACTGGCCTTAGCATTACCAAAATTAAAGACATCAACCGTCGGATGTCCATTGGCGAAGCCAAAGCCCGCCGGGCGAAAAAGGAAATGGTCGAGGCCAACCTGCGTCTGGTTATTTCGATTGCGAAAAAATACACCAACCGTGGTTTGCAATTCCTTGATCTGATCCAGGAAGGCAATATTGGTCTGATGAAGGCCGTCGATAAATTCGAATACCGTCGTGGTTACAAGTTTTCGACCTATGCCACCTGGTGGATCCGTCAGGCCATCACCCGCTCCATTGCTGATCAAGCCCGTACCATCCGTATTCCGGTGCATATGATCGAAACCATCAACAAGCTGAACCGGATCTCCCGGCAGATGTTGCAGGAGATGGGCCGGGAGCCAACACCGGAAGAATTGTCCGAACGCATGCAAATGCCAGAAGACAAAATCCGCAAGGTGCTGAAAATCGCCAAAGAGCCAATTTCGATGGAAACCCCGATTGGCGATGATGAAGATTCGCATCTGGGCGACTTTATCGAGGATACCAGCGGTGAATCACCACTGGACTCAGCCACGATGGAAAGTCTGAAAAACGCCACCAACGAAGTACTGGCCGGCCTTACCGCCCGTGAAGCCAAAGTACTGCGGATGCGGTTTGGTATCGACATGAATACCGATCACACCCTGGAAGAAGTCGGCAAACAGTTCGACGTTACCCGGGAGCGGATCCGGCAGATCGAAGCCAAGGCATTACGCAAACTGCGCCACCCATCGCGCTCGGAAGTGTTAAAAAGCTTCCTGGACGAGTAAATACCAAAGGCGCCTACCCGGCGCCTTTTACTTTTTGCAGAAAAAATAACCGCTTGATAGCAATAAGCCAGCAAAGTCAGATGACAACGGCAGCAAAACTTTCTATACTGCAAGCCGTTTTTGCTTAGCAAGAATGTCCACACCATGGCCCTATAGCTCAGTTGGTTAGAGCGCTCGACTCATAATCGATCGGTCGCTGGTTCGAGTCCAGCTGGGGCCACCATTTTTAAAGGCTTGTCGTTTTACCCGGTTTCCTGAAAATAGCTCGGTGCTACCTCTGTGCTACCGAGATACTACTAAACAAACTACAGCCTGTAAAACGTTAGGATAACCACCAAATCAAACTGGTCCGATGTGTTGACCGTCAACTATAGTTTATACTGTCGTTGTTAGCGTATAAACAGGACTCGAGAGAGTGCGCTAATGTCGCCTTATTAGATTAAGGTTACCGCCCAAGAGCGTGATACCCAAAGACCCTGATTAAACTAAAAAAGCGCCTTTGGCGCTTTTTTAGTTTCTAGCGTTTATGTACCTTAATTGGTTTATTTGCTTTCGTGTTGTATGCAATAACAGAAAATCGAATCTTACCAGCCTTTGGGCTACTTCCTCTGGTTCTCAGGTAAGCAGATTGAACGTATAGCTGAAGATCGACACCTTTCTCTTTTGACTTCATGAGCGTAAAAAACACTTCATACTCCGAGCCTGAAGTGCTCCTGATTCTTAGAAAATTTTGTCGCCCCGTATGGTATACATGCCCTTCATCCAGGTTTTCAATGACCTCGTTCAGAAGCTTCGACCACTCGTACCTATCGAAACAAAAAGTTCTTATTTCTCTGTCGTCTGAATAATCCAGCTTAGGCTTTGTCTCATCCCTCATCACAGTAAAACAATGCAAACTATAAATAACCCTAATCCGATAAGGTATAGCAGGCTTAGTGTCTGTTGCAGCTTGTTCATAGAGCCATATTTTGGGATGTAGATGTTCAAGACTAAATTCATTCCCCTGATGTTGAAACGACTTCCAATAGATCACACGCTAACCTCGGTGACGTTGGGGAAAAATACCGCAAAACTCTTCATATACAAGCTACCTATGCTGTTTTTGTATTTCTGTCTCAACGCGAAGATTATCATGATCTAGAATTAACACTCTATGGCCATCAAATACCGCTAGACTTTTAGCTGACACCGTTACGATCTTACCTTCAGCAATCAAGTCAGTACCAGAGAAAATCCTGGTACACCTTGCTTCAGGATGATCGCATTGAACAAAAGCTTTGATTTCATCAGCTGCCCGATTAGCCCCTACTGTGTAACTATTAAGTACCACTAAAACAGCAAATGATATTATCGAAATAAACACTAGCGGCACTCCTACTCCAACCCCTGCAATTAAAGTCGGAACCATTATCCAGCCAAAATGCTCCTTGCCCCGATATTTCTCTTTCAAACGTTTCTTCCAAGATACCACTTGGAAGCTTAATTCATACATGCCATATAAAATGAAGCCATAAAGAAAAACAAATACACCTGCAGCCATGATCGTTGAAGCACTAGTTGTCAGTTTTAGCACAACAGAAAAGATATGTATGAAGAATAAGAAAAATTTCACCATCGCTTGAATGAGTTATCGATGGGTATATTGTCGGTCAGTTACACAAACTGGTCGTTGTCGTACACCACCAGTTTAGTTGATCACTGTAATTTACTCCTGTTGCCAAGCCTGAACGAGTCCTTGCAGGCGAGTTTGGGTTATCCCTAATAATCAGGAGAGTGATATGAAGAAAAACCAAATATTTACCAAACTGGCAATTGTCACTGCCATTGCAGTTGCTTTAAGTGCTTGCGGTGGTGGTGGCAGCTCTGAACCAGCGCCACCATCGCAAGGCGTGACACCACCTCCTCAAGGAGTGACACCACCGACAGCGCGGTTTTTAACAGTGTCGGGAAAAGCAATAGATGGTTACATAGTAGGAGGTACAGTATTTTTAGATATTAATGGCAATGGAATAGCTGATCCTGACGAACCACAAAAACTTACTGAAGAAGCCGGAGATTACTACTTGGAGATCCCGGAAGATTTTGCTGAGTGTGTTGCATATTCTGCTTTGATCGTCGATGTGCCTGTCGGTGCTTTTGATGAAGATCTTGGAGAAGTAACTGAAGCTTATCAAATCATATTACAGCCCACCTTTGAGCCGATTACAGAAGCAGATTTCAGGGACGGCCTTACACGAAATATTTCTCCGTTAACCACGGTGGTTTGGGAAGCTATTGAGCGAAGCTACCCACGAACCATAGAGGAAAAGCACTGTCACTACCTTAAAAACCATGTGGAAGAAGTACAAACACTGAAAAATGAAATCGAAGAAACCGTTCGTGGGCTTGTGTCATTCTACAATCTATCCGCTGATCGGCTATACGCTGATTTTATCGCAGATAATGACTCAGTGGCTTATCATGCCGCACAAGATATCATGCAAGGTCTTAAAGCCGCATATCGACACAAAACGGAATTAAGGAAAACCTATCCTACAGCAAATGAAGTTCGCGTGTTTGTTTATCGTAGCACTCAGCATGATGAATATTTTAACGTTAGCAATGGCTGGTATCGCGATGAGATTATCTTTCTAGGTAGTGAAGATTTTATTGAGAGAGTCAAACTAGTAGACTCTCCAAATTTGGATGAAGTGGATTTTGTTCTTGCAAAATTTCATGAGTTAGGACAACCATGGAATGATCAGTCACTGAAGGGTTGGTTGAGTATTCGGCAAGACACCTATCGAGACCCTGACGGTGGCTATCGTTGCGGTAATATTGAGCGAGTCAGTTTTGACTTTGAACAAACTCATTATGAATTAGCAAACATTGTCCCGACCGTCAGCTTTCCGGCTCTGGAACAATGTGTAAACAATAATTTTGAAATGCCCTATGAGCGAGGATTATCCATTCGTATAAATGAGGAAGATGGCGGATCTACTGGCGCTGAATTTTCTTTCAGAGAATCACAACCTGTTTTCTTCGACTTGCCTGATTGGATTAATGTTAAAGAGAAGCCAACTTTGCCAGCTACAGAGCTTATGCAGTTTTTTGACTTATTGGGTTATGAGTACGACAGCGAAGTACGGGTAAGTACAGAGTATTGGCGTAAAAGTAAAATTCAAAATGGTGTCGCCATTCACAAATATTCGGATGGCCGCTGGGAGCGGGAAACTGAGTTAGACGATGGTACCCGCTTATTTGAATGTAGTGTTGACGGTCAGAGTTGGCAACCATGTGACTAATACTCTGGTACGAACTGGAAGTTTTTACCCTTCCAGTTCGCTCATTTTAAATAACTATCATTCTTACTAAAGCGACTGGGCGAACTCTGATGGTGTCTGCTGAAAAGCCAACTTGAAACATTTACTAAAGTGGCTTGGAGATGCAAAACCAACTAAATCCGATACCAAGGCAACAGGTTTCCCCTTCAACAAATGCTCTTTAGCCCGATGCAGTCGGTACTCACGAATATACTCAACCGGTGTTTGGTGCAGCAGCGCTTTGACCTTGCGCTGCAATTGCCGATCACTCATTGCAAGATGTGTTGCCAGTGAAGCTGTATCCAGCTCGGGATCTGCGAAAAGAAGCGCAACAAGGCGCTCCAGTCTGGTGAGAAACTCTAACTCACGCTCTGGTAATGCATTTTTTAAACGGTCTAATGGTAACCTCCCGCCATTGCTCAAAACGACCCTGTAACGCGTCTGTACCACATTACGAATTTTCAACAGTAATTCTGCCGCAATAAAGGGTTTGGTCAAATAATCAACTGCCCCTAGCTGTAATGCATCAATTTTGGCTTCACTGGCTTTAATTCCAGATAAAAACATTACAGGAATATGGCTGGTACTCTCCTGAGCTGATAATTCTTTGAGCAGGCTTAAACCATCAAGCTCTTGCAACAATACATCGGTAACAATTAAATCTGGAATGTCATTGCAGGCTATCTCAAATGCTTGCTTGCCTGTTATGGCTTCTAGCACCCGGTAATCTGGTTGCAGTAATCTTACAAGAAACCGTCTAAGCTCATCATTAGGCTCGACGATTAAAACCAGTGGATTAAAATTATCTGCATCATTATTAAGTCTGGCCAATTCGTGAAGGTTAAATTGGGTAATTTGCCGCTCCGCAGGGTGCTCTCCATTAACCAAGCGCTGTTTAGCTGACAAAGTGATTTCAATGGTCAGGAAAGCCTCAGATTCAGCTAGGCTGGCATCTGCATTTAAAGAGCGCATAAGCTTTCGGATTTGTTGAAAATCAGTATCCGAGAATGCTTTAGCTCGAACTCCAGAAGTAACCTTAAAAACAACCTTTAAACTGTTTTCATTGGCTTGTGCAGTCACCACAACAATCGGTGACACACAGTGATTCAGTATGCTTAACAACAGATCATCGATAGCAGCGTTGAATACTGCCAAATCGGCTGTAACTATTGAGCAACTGCTGAGATCCCATCGTAAACTACCGCGTAAACTCGTAAACATCGGCTCATAAGCAATCAGGTGCTTAATTAATTCATCTTCGGCTAGAAAGTTTGGTATGTGAGTTCTTTTCGCTTCTTTTGTCGTCCCCAGATAGCTCAACACTGGGGAGCCAGTAAACCTGTACGTCATTTCAAGTTTTCCGGTTTTTGTTATGGTTTTTAGCAGTCGTGTTATATCAATAGCACCAGTAGCAAACCAACGCCACAAAAATTGATGTCGACATAGTAGGTAGGCCCTGTTAAAGCTCATAAAGTGCAGGAGGGATATGTGCGTACAAAAGAGCTTAGTCTGCTCGCTTTAGCGCCTGTTCAGCTGGTATGCTGCTCAGTAGTTTCGTTTTCAACCGTGAATACCCTATGAAAATTATCGCTAAAAGCCTGGCTAAAGGCCTGGCCATTATTCTGCCCATTGTCATTACCATCGAGCTGATCCGCTGGTTGCTGGTGACCATTGAGTCCAGGCTGGCCCCGCTGCTGGAGCTGGTGTTACCGCCGAGCTGGTATCTGCCAGGCATGGCGATTGCCGCCTTTGTGCTGCTGTGTGTGGTGATTGGCTTTAGCGCCCGCTGGCGCGGTTTTGACTGGTTGTGGCAGTTGCCCGGCAAGCTGCTGCTCAAACTGCCGGGTACCAAGCAAATCTACGGCATGCTGCAGGATTTAATGGATGTGATGTCGGGCAAAAACTTTGCCGATGAGTCGGTGGTGATGGTCAAACTGCCGGGCACAGATATAGAACTAATTGGTATCGTCACCAAAAAAGGTGGCCTTGATGGCGATCGCATGTCCTCTTTAATGAATGACGAACAACTGGCAGTGTTTATCCCAATGGCCTACAACGTCGGCGGTTACACCATCATCGTACCGCGCAGCTGCACCCGCAATCTGGAGATGAAACCAGCCGAAGCGCTGCAGCTGGTGTTAAGCGGCGGCCTGGGCTCGAATGGCAGCAGCAAGCCTTAAGAAAGGCTAGGCTTCGCGCAAAAAGCGCTGCCGGATAGCCCCGCTGACTGCGGTCAGTGGCACGATGATGCTAAGCTCATAGGCCAGGCCAAAATCCTCATCCAAGGCGGCATCGTCAAACCAGATACCGTTGCCCACACTTAAATACGACTGCAAAATGGGCGGCAGACGGCAACCATAGGGTTTGAGCAGTTGCTGCAACTGCCGGATACGCCCGTCTGGGCCCAACTCTACCCAGCCGCGACACTCCAGCGTGTGTGCTGTTGCGTAATTCAGACCGTTTTTTGCCATCATCATCGGCTGCGTCGGAGTATACAGCTGCTGGCAAAACTGCACCATGCAGGCAATGGCTTGCTGGCCCAGGCTTTGATAGAGCGAAACATTGCCAAAAAAGTACTGCAGCTGCGGGTGGATGCGGGCCAAGGCTCCCAGCCCGGCCCATAACGCAAAGAAACCCAGGGTACGGGCCTTAGCACTGGTATTGACCACCGAGCGGCCCAGCTCAATGCCATAGGGCAACACCTGGCTGCAAAAAGCCTTGCTGTAATCAAACAGCTGGCTGGTACGCAGCAAGGCATGGCCATGCTGAGCTGCTTGCCAGCCTAACTGGTAGCGGTAAATGGCCACCAACTCCAACCTGGCCGGATCCCACACCAGCAACTGGTGATAGGCATGCTCGCCATAATCCAGAGCATCCAGATCCCGCGCTAGGTTACGGCCGGCGCCGGCACTGCGAAACATCAATTCGCGCAAACGGCCAATTTCCAGCATGGTCACTGGCATGCTGGCAGCCTGAGCGCTGAATACCAGCAAACCGCGAACGCTGGCAATCGGCTTTAACTGTGCCAGCTCCTGTGCAATCAACTCAGCCGGCTCGGCGGCTGCAACTGGGCTTACCATCGGCATCGGGTTCCTCCTGATAAATAGTGGGTAGTTGATAGCAACGGCGTTTCAACCAGGCGATACGCTGCCGATCGGTATCGGCCAGAGCGTCCAGCTCAACGGCATGCATCGGAATATCGACATACAGTCGTGGTGTACGATTGGCGGGCTTTAGCATTTCCCGCACCAGCAACAGCATTTCCAGATTGGCCTGGATGCCCAGTCTGGTGCGCAGCCAGGCCAACGTATAGAACCAAGTCGAATTCTGACTTTGCAGATGCAGCACTGTCAGGCTGCGCTGCTGCCGCCTGGCCAATGTCACCGTCAATTTGGCCCAGTTGCCATCGTCCAACTGACCTTTGCCGCCCTTTCTGGCGGTACGACCAGCCGGAAAAATCAACAGGGGTGCGTCGCTGGCAAAAGCAGCCTGCACCCATGGCAGCGCATCTTTAGGCTTAGCAAATACCGGGATCGGCACCATGCGCCCGGCCAGCTGCTGCACTTCGGTCAGCGCTTCGTTGGCCAGTACCTGCAAATTTGGATAGCGCTTTTGCAACACACTGATCAGCAGCAAACCATCGATGCCGCCGGTGGGGTGATTGCAGACAAACACCGGCCGACTGCTGCTCACAGGCCAGCGGCAGGCAATGATGTCCGGGCGAAGCCGAAGGCACTGCAGCGCCACATCGAAAAATCGCTCGGCTGGCTGCTGATTCAGAGGCTGCAGCCCCTGATTGAATGGTTTTTCCGCCAACAGCCAGCGCAATAAAGCCCACTGCCAACCGGTGAGCTGGTCAGCCAGCGCCGGGCTGTAACGGCGAAACAAAGCCTCTACATCCAACCGGCTGCTAAAGGAGCGTTCTGCCAGCAACTGCTTACGCAGTGGCAGCTCCAGACTGTGGCTGTCACCGGCCTGATGCATGGACGGATGTCCATCCCAATACTGCATGCAGATGCTACCCGCTTTAATGGTCAATTGCGTGATGCTGACCGTTTGCACCAGGCTGCGCTGCATGGCGATGCCGCTAAAAGCGCCGAAAGGTGCGGCTTTACGATGCAATCGCTGCAGGGTTTGCAGTGACGGTGAGCGGGCCATTACCCGTTGCCAGTGCCAGGCTCTGAGCCTTGGGATCAGCCCGGATAAAGCACTGGAGCTGGATAAAGGCGAGCTTGGTGCCAGCTGCTGGCGAAGCTGGCTGCCATCCCAATGCCACAGCAGCGGCTCCTGTTGCCCAACAAAGAGCAGCAAGCGAAAAGGTGCATAGCAGCCTAGTTGCTCTGGCTGCAACATAGCATCCAGCGCCTGCCAATCAAGGCTGTGCGCCAGTGCCTTTAGCAGCAATCCCCGACTGCGGCGAATGCCAGGTGCCGGCTGATAAGCGGCGGCATAATCGTTGAGCAGGCAAAAGACCTGGCCCTGGTCGTTGGCGGCCACCCAGCTGCCACCACCGTCTGGATCGATGGGCATGATGGCGTCCACACCTTGCCGGCTAATACGCTGGGGTGCATGCGCCCGGGCGCGGTTTTTTCGCTCATCCCGGTTGAACAGGATATGCAGCTGTCCTTGCTGGTACCACCAGCTTAGGGTGCACATCGTTTGTGATACTCTCGGGTCGAGCTGTGTACGCCGGCTTCTGCGGGCCAGCTGTAGCCCCAGGGTTCCAGCAATGCATGGATCAAGGCCAGATGATGCACCGCATGACTGGCAACAAAATCCAGTTCGCGTTGCAAGCTGGTGTAGGTGGTGCCTTCGGCAAATTGGTAGCTCAGCCGGGCATCCAGCTCATCGGCTTCCAGGCACTGCAGCCAGGTTTGCAAGCGCTCTATCCAGTGCAGCGCTTTTCGCGGATCGTTTTGTGCGCCTTCATCGCGCAGCCGCAGCCGGTAATCCAGCTGATGACTGTCGGATGCCAGCCACAGCTGCTGATAATGGTCCAGCACATGACGGATATGCTTACCGACTGAAGGCTCACCGGGCCAGTCTTTGACCTGCCGGTAATGTTCAGGCTGCACCTGCCGTAGAATGATACCCAGCAAATCCAATTGGTGCAGGTTTTGTTTAATAATCAACATGCATTCTGTATCCAGTTGGTGTAGCTTACAATAAAGCACTTGGCTCTGTGTCCTATCACTACTACCATAGTTTTATTTCTCTAAGACAACAATGACAAAAGCACCAGACCCATCGACCGAAACACCGGAAGCACTTGAGCAATTGTTATCGCAGCTCGCTTTTGGCTCTGAGCTGCATTTTGAGTCCGGATTTTGTGGTCACTGGAATATGCTGGCTAATAAATCAAGCAAAGCGGCCCTGCATGTGGTGACGCAAGGCCGGGTTTGGATGGCAATTCCGGGCCGACTGCATCAGCAAGTGCAATTGGAAGCCGGCGATGCCATTTTTTTCAGCCACAGTTTCCGGCATTGGCTTAGTGACGAGCCGGTCAACGAACACACCAGCGAAGTCGACTTCGCCAACTTTTGTGTGCCTGACCACCTGGAGCGTGGTCTGGTCTGCTACGACATTGCGGTCGAATCACCACTCACCGCCAATCTGTTTCAGGTGATGCCGGACTACATTCATCTGCCTGCCAACCAGCAATCCGGCCGGTTAAGTCCATTAATTCAGCTGATCCGGCAGGAAGCCCAAGCCCGTCAGCCTGGTTATCAGGCTGCTATCAGTCGCTTGAGCGATGTGGTGGTGTTGCACTTGCTGCGCCAGGTGCTCAGTGACGACAGCATGCAACAAGGCCTGCTGGCGGCACTAAAAGATCCGGCGCTACGCCGGGTGGTACTGGCCATCATGGACGAGCCGGGTGCTGACTGGACGGTAGAGAACATGGCCGCACTGGCATTTCTGTCCAAAAGCGCCTTTGCCGAGCGCTGCCATAAAGTGATGGCTATGACGGCCAAATCCTTGCTGGATGAGCTGCGACTGCAGCGCTGCCGTTATCTGTTGATCCACAGCGAATTGAGCATGGAACTCATAGCAGAACAAATCGGCTATCAATCTGCCACCGCCTTTATTCGATTTTTTAAGCAGCATGAGACACTCTCCCCCGGAGAGTTCAGAGCCTTGCATCATTAATCCGCAGTAAAATTCCGATACGGTGTTTTGGTTGATTGCGCCGTTGTATTCGCTGATGTGAACCCTTTATCACCTCTTTACACTGAAGTGGCTTTCATCCATTCATGTAACGAGGTTCACTATGAAAATCATCACTACTGTTGTTATCTCAGTCCTTGCCCTGGCTGTAGCGGCATTTATGCTGCTAGCCCCTGCCAGTGCGTCCAGCGAGTACCTGGCCAAACACAAGATGGCCTTTACCGAAACCGCGTTTCGGCATGCCCAAGCCGAAAACCGGCTGATTTTGATCGATGTGTATGCCCCCTGGTGCCCGACCTGTCGCCGTCAGCACACCGTATTGAATGACTATTTTGCCCAAAACCCCAACAGCGACATCCTGGTGCTGCAAGTAGATTTTGATAACCAGAAAGACTGGGTCAGTTACTTCAAGGCGCCACGTCAGTCGACCTTGGCGCTGTATCGTGGTGAAGAGCAGCTCTGGTTTAGTGTGGCCCAAACCCGTGAAAGTACCATCTTTGCCGAACTGAAAAAACACGACCAGGGCGCTGACTGATTATGGAGTTTACCGCCATCCCACTGGCACTGATAGCAGGCGTGCTGAGCCTGTTATCACCTTGCGTTCTGCCGATGATACCGGCGGTGACGGCATCGGCCATGCGGGCATCCAAAACCGGCGTCTGGTTTTTAGCGGCAGGTTTGGCCTTTACCTTTGCACTGGGGGGCTCCTTGCTGACCTACCTGCTGCTCAGCGCCGGTTTATCGCCCGATATTATGCGTACCTTTGCCGCAGTCTTTATGTTGTTGATGGGGCTGGTGCTGGTGGTTGGCTGGCTGAATCAGCAATTTAGTCTGCTGTTGTCACGCCTGACCAGCCGGTTGCCTGCTGGCGGCCAGTTGGCAGACTCCTCAGACCGCCCAGCCTTTCAGTTTGTGATCGGTGGCTCTTTGGGTCTGGTCTGGTTGCCGTGCGTAGGCCCTACCCTGGGTGCCGCTATCGCTCTGGCTTCAACCGGGGAAAGCCTGATGATGTCGTTTAGCGTGATGCTGGCATTTGGCCTTGGTACCGCTTTGCCATTGGTGGGTCTGGGGTACGCCGCCGGTACCCGACTGAACACCCTGCGCGCCTCCGGCAAAGTTGGGCGACTGTTGCTGGGTTATGCCCTGCTGCTGATAGCCCTGATGATCTTCACCGGTTTTGATAAGGTGATGGAGCTGTGGGCCATTGAGTACCTGCCAGATTGGGTGACCACCCTTTAGTCATTGAGCACACCAAGCAGTTGTCGGGCTATGCCCGGCAGCTGCTTTACTACTTCCTAAACGTTAGCCAAGCATATCTGGCCGTGAAGAAAGCAAAGCCAAGGTGCAGCACAATGGAAAACCAGAAAATAGAAGGATCATCCTGCAGCGTATGGACAGGCCCGGCGAGAGCAGCGTGGTGCAAACCGGGAGCCACGCCAGTAATCAAACCTTTCGCGGCCCGGTAAAAAAGCATCAGCGACAGCACAGCACAAAGCCCAGCAATAATGTAAGGGTCCAGCGCGGATTCACGGTATCTTTTGGGCATAGCAACTCACTGGCTCAAATTGATTCAGGTACTGCATTATTTTACAGAACATTATGCAACATGCACTCTGATGCATGCGGTGTTTCAATTCGGGGCAGCAGGCTGCTACACTGAGCACAGAATAAAAATATGCTGTCAACAGCTCGAGGTTGTGTGTGCGCTGGTTGATCTTGTCTCCTGTGTTGCTGTTAGCCGTGATGCTGATAGGCTGGCCTGAGCATGCCTTGTTCGCGGCCCTCCCCTTCCCGCTCACTGCCTGGCTGGCGCTGGCCTTTGTTGCTTCGCTGGCGCTTCTAATGCGCCAAACCGACTGGCTGTATTGGCTGGCTTTTTTGGCCGGGCATTATTTTACTGTGCAACAGGGCTTGCAACGCCCGATCAGCGAGCCTGATGTTGCCTTGTTGTACAGTTATCTTCCTGTAGTTAGTGCACTTTGGCTCGGCTTATTGGTGCTGCTGCCCCGGCCCCCTCTCCTTACCAAAGCCGGGATCGCTTTATTGCTAAGCTGTGCCTTGCTGCCTGTGAGTTTACTCTATCTGCCTTTACCCAACTGGCAGACCAACCTGCCCGATTACCATTGGCTACTGCAGCCGGTGTTGAGTGCAAGTCAGCTAAGCTGGCTACAAGCAGCAACACTCTTGCTGGTAGCTACTATCTGGCTGGCATTGCTCAGTTACCGCAACTGGCCCAAGCCTATGCTGGGGCAACTGGCGGTGCTGCTTAGTCTTACGCTGTTTTATCTGTGGCTGGCGCAGCCTCATCTGTCTGGCTGGGCAACCTTAACTGCCAGTTTGTGTTTGCTGCTGACCCTTGCCTTGCAAATGCTGCAACTGGCTTACATCGATGAGCTGACTCAGTTACCACAGCGCCGGGCACTGATGGGGCATTTAAACCGGCTTGGTAAAAAAAGTGCGGTGACCATGCTGGATGTTGATCACTTTAAAAAATTCAACGACACCTATGGCCACGATGTGGGCGATCAGGTGTTGCGACTGCTGGGTGCCATTTTGGCCAAACAGCGCGGTATGTCGGCCTATCGTTATGGCGGTGAAGAGTTTACCCTGGTGTTTCATCATGCCAATCCGAACAAGCTGAAAGAACAACTGGAGCAGGTACGCCAGCAAGTGGCCGATTACCCGCTGGTTGTGCGCCAGGGCGGCCGGCCCAAAGACCACGAAACCGGCAAAAAACAACGCTCGGCCAATAACAATAGCGGTAGTAAAACCGTGCAAATTACCATTAGCCTGGGCTGCGCTATCCGCCAGGGTAGCGAAAAACCGGAGCCATTGCTTAAGCGGGCCGATGAAGCTTTGTATAAAGCCAAGAAAAAAGGCCGCAACTGTGTGGTGCTGGCCTCCAGCTAACAAATAGCCAGGCATAAGCCTGGCTGAAAATGTTTGTATGCATTGCCAATTAGTTAGTTCTAAAGCGAGCCACCTGCTGCCCTAAGCCTGTGGCCACCCGCTGCAGCGCAGCAACAGCACCACGGTTTTGCTGCATCACCACCGCATTATCCCGCGACATACTGGCAATTTGCTCAATGTGTTTGGCAAGCTCGGTGACAGCCGTCGATTGTTCATTGGTTGAGCGGGCAACATCGCGAACATTGTTCAGCGAGTCCATCGCCTGGCTGCGAATTTGTTGCAGCATACTGGCAGCATCATTGGCTCTGGATAATCCTTCCGCCACCCTCGGCGCTGCCGTTTCCATCGAGGCAACCGCTAACTGAGTATCATCCTGCACCAGCTGTATCATACCGGCAATCTCAGTGGTCGCCTTGCTGGTGCGCTCTGCCAACTGCCTTACTTCATCGGCAACCACCGCAAAACCGCGGCCAGACTCACCGGCTCTGGCTGCTTCGATGGCCGCGTTCAGTGCCAGCAAATTGGTTTGTTCCGCAATGCTTTTAATCACATTGGCGATACCGGCAATCTCCTTGGAGCGCTGCTGCAACTCGCCAATTTTGCTCGCTGACTGCTCAACGGTCTCGGCAACGACTGCAATCTCAGTGGCAGCGTCTTGTACCAGGCGCGCCCCCTGATCCGACAAATCTGCAGTTTTTTGTGAGTTTTGTTCTGTCAAATCGACCACACTGGCCACCTGCTTCAGACTCACCGTCATTTGTTCAATGCTGGCAGCTGATGCGGTGGATGAATGCGCCTGTCGCTCGGTGGCTTCCAGTGCTTCCAGTGCGGCCTGATCCAGCTCATCGGCCTGGGTCTTGACTGTGTTTGCTGCCCCTACTACCTCGCTCAGGGTCTGCCGTAATTGCAGCTGCATATTCGCCACAGCCGCCAGCATGCTGTTTGGCAGGCTGTCGCGGATCTGCGTCGTCAGATCACCGGCTGCAATCTGGCTCACCAGCTCGGCTGCTTCATCCGGCTCACCTCCCAGTGCCTGACGTAAGTAACGCAGGATCCAGACGGCCATGGCAATACCTATGAAAATTGCCACCGCAGTCAGCAATACCATGGTCAGAGCAAAAGCCCCGGCGATACCCTGGGCATTATCGGTGGCTTGTTGATTTTTTGCTTCCTGATAATCAATAAAGGCATTGATGCTGGCCAACCAATCGACAAAGACTGGGCCGACTTGTGCCAGCAACAACCGCTGTGCCTCGCTTTGCTGGCCTTGCTGGCGTAATTGAATGACCTGATTTGCCAGCGGCAAAGCTCTCGCCTCCACCACATCGATTGCCTGCAACAATTGCCGCTCGGTTGCGCTAACGCCATTGCGCTGCTGGAAGATATCATCCATCAGGCGACGGGAGTTAAGATAAAATGATTCCAGTTGTTCAATATCACGCAGTAACGCTGGGATATCACGCGCATTGTCGACCAAGGTGACATCGCGCAGTGAAATAGCCCTATCGTGCACACTGCCACGAAAGTTAATGGCGTAGCGTTGTTTGACTGAATTCAGCTCGGTCATCTCAGTCAATGTTTGATTAATTCGCTGAACCCGCTCTACCCCAATCAGGGTCAGGCCCACCATCAGGAGCAGCACGATGCCAAAACCCAAACCCAGCCGCTTGGCCACCGTCATCGATTGTTTTTTTTGCATTGCACACCTCATTACAGCTTAAAGGCGAAGTGCCTGTAATAGCGTGCACAATACATGCTTAGTTAAAACATCTCTAATGAAATAAACGCTTCCTTGCTATCGAAAAATATTGCTGATCCAGGGTGATCGTTGTGTCGTAGTGCACTTTAATTCAAATCAAGAGGGGCGCTAAGGCCTCTGCTAATATGGGTGCCATACTGATGGCATTGCTATCGTGCGCAATGCAGTCGGTACTCCAGATATGCCGTACACCAGCCTGCTGGATAGTCGCCAGGGCGTCACCGGCAAAAAGCGCGTGGGTCACCGCCACATCGACTGAAGCGGCACCGGCTGCCAGCAACTGCTCGGCGGCTCTGGCCATGGTGCGCCCAGAACTGGCAACATCGTCCATCAGCACCACCTGGCGCCCGCTAACCGCCACATCTGGCAAGGCTATGACCACCTCTTTATCGCCATGCCGTACCTTGCTACAGACCCCATAATCGCAGACAATGCGGGCTGCGGCCAGTTCGACCCATTGCCGCGACTCGGCATCCGGCCCAATCAGCAAAGGCTGCTGACATTTTTCCGCGATTAAATCCGCCAGCCTGGGGGCGCCACTCAGCGCAATGGCGTCGCCTCTTGGGATGGCTTCACGCAAATGTTCGATGCGATGCAAATGGGGATCGACAGTGATCACCGCATCAAATAAATCCGCCAACAAACTGCCAATGATTTTCTGGCTAACAATTTCCCCGGGGTAAAACGCAATATCCTGCCGCATATAAGCCAGATATGGCACGACCAACAGCACACGCTTTACACCGCAGCCTCGCAAGTGCTTTGCCAGCAGAATCAGTTCGACCAACTTATCGTTTGGCCGGTCCAGGCTGCGGTACAGCACCAGTTGTGTTGGTGCATCGCCATCGGCAAACGGCAGGGTCAGCTTTAGCTCATCATCCGGGAAACGATGCTGCTGGTAGCAAAGCAGCGGCAGCTTACAGGCATTGGCCAGCCGCTCTGCGGCAGCTTTTTCATCAGGGGAACACAACAAAATCGTCATCAGATTCAATACTCCACATGCAGGGACAGCAGCTGACTGGCATCGCCAATCCGGTAACCAGAGCTGCGCTCACAGGCCTGGCGGGCAAAAGCCAGCTCGGTTGGGTAAGCAGCATACACGCGATAAAGCGGCTGACCGGCCACCACCGGCTCTCCCAACTTAGCCAGCAAGTCGACCCCGGACCCTTTGGCGCGCGGTGCCCCGGCCGAGCGGGCAATACGTGCCAGTTGTATGTTATCTATCGCTACCACAGTACCGGACTCTGCTGCAGCTATTTCAAACGACAGTGGTGACAAGGGCGGATTGTCCGGATCAAAATCACGCTGCCCCTGAGCCGCAATAATCGCCTGCATCTTTTCCAGCGCCCGGCCCGAGTCCAGAATATCGCGGGCAATGCCAAAACCATCACCACCACGCACATCGGGGTCAAACTCCAGCATGCGGCCAGCAAGGCGTAAGGATTTTTGCCGCAAATCATTGGGAGCTTTGGGGTGATTTTGCAGCACCCGCATCACATCGCGGGCTTCCAGTGCCGGGCCTATGCCATAGCCAATCGGCTGACGGCCATCGGTAATCACCACATCGATGGTCAGGCCCATACGCTTGGCCACGAACTCAAAGAGTTTACGCAGTCGCTGGGCTTCCGGCATGCTACGCACCTTAGCCGTTGGGCCAATCGGAATATCCAGCAGCAAGTGACTGGAGCCTGCAGCTACTTTTTTCGATAAAATAGAGGCCACCATCTGGCCCGGCGAGTCAATCGACAAGGGCCGCTCCACCGAAATCAGCACATCATCGGCCGGTGATAAATCGCTGGTACCGCCCCAGGCCAGACAGCCGCGGTGCCGGTGCACAATCTCGGTGAGTTGCTCGAAGGGCATTTCCACCGCAGCTAACAGCTCCATGGTATCGGCTGTGCCAGCCGGCGAGGTAATGGCGCGTGATGATGTCTTGGGGCAGAGCATGCCATGGGCTGCCACAATCGGCACCAGCAGCATCGAAGTACGGTTGCCGGGGATGCCGCCAATGCAGTGTTTATCCACCACCGGATGCTCCTGCCAATCCAGTTTACGCCCCACTTTACTCATGGCATCGCTTAAAAAGAACACTTCTTCGCGGTCCAGCTCACCCTGATTGCAAGCTACCACAAAAGCTGTCAGTTCAATTTTGGAGTAACGGTGCGCCGCAATGTCCTGCACAATGCTGGTAAAATCCTCCCGGATTAACCGTTCGCCGGCAATTTTACGATGCAAAGCCGGAATGGAGTGTGGTGGCTCGGCCGGTGCAACCCGAACGGCATCGCCATCGGGTGCGCCAAGCATAGCAAAAGCTTCTTCCGACAGGCCCAGTTGCTGGCCATTGACGATATTGGCATCGTCCACCACATTCAAACTGGCCAGAATACGTTTGCCTTTGGCTTCCACTTCCACCTTGGCTAAAGCCTGGAACCCCTCGGCGCGGTAGATTTCGCAGTCCCGATGCAGATAAGCCACGTTTTCATGGTACGTATCAATCCCCACCCGCTTCAAAGTAAGCGGTTGAGTGTTTTTCGTTTTATCACCAGCAGTTGATTTCATAACAGCGCCTTAAGCCAGAGTATCCTTACTCTAGCTGGCCTGCTCCATGCTGCCAAGTGAACTATGATGCTTTCCTTTGATGCAGATCTAGCTTCGGTGTTTGTATTGGCTGGGACAATAGCCTCTATTCACCGCTTTAGAGCGTAGTTTCCCATGCTTGGTAATGCGGCCAGCCACACGTTTACGCCAGCAGCGGAAACTGGCTGGTTTTAATTCAGAGCGCATCAAGCGGATAAGTTCGGCTTCCGATAACGCAAAATTCATGGTTATCGCTTCAAAAGGCGTTCGATCTTCCCAGGCCATCTCAATAATGCGCGATAGCTGTTCTTGGTTAAACGAATGTGGCATGGTGTTGGTATCCTTGTTTTCGATGCAACCGATTACGGTGCTGGCTCGTATTCGGATGCATAGTATTCAACAACCCTGAAGGTCCTTACCATGCGATTGTTATTTGCTGCTGTTATCCTACTGACAGGCTGCACAGGCACACCCAATAGCGTGCAACCTGTTTCACCGTTCGAGCTGGAGTCGTATTTAGGCGAGTGGCACGAAATAGCCCGACTGGATCACCGCTTCGAACGGGGCCTTAGCGAAGTTACCGCCCATTACAGCATGCGCAACGATGGAGGAGTCCGGGTGTTGAATCGTGGTTATCACCAAAGCCGCGATGAATGGCGCGAGGCCGAGGGACGTGCGTATTTTGCCGGTGATAACGCAACCGGCAAGCTGAAGGTGTCTTTCTTCGGGCCCTTTTTTGCCAGTTACAACATTGCCAAACTGGAGCCCGACTACAGCATGGCATTGGTGGTCGGTCATAATCTAAATTACGCCTGGATTTTAGCCAGAAGCCCCACCCCTTCTGCCGATGACTGCCTGCGTTACCAGCAAAAAGCCGCTAACATCGGGGTGGATACCGGAGCGCTGATTTGGCTAAGTGACTGCTTAGCTTCAGCAAACAACGAGTAGCAGCGAAAAGCTACACCTTCCAAACGGTTAGAAATACTTACAATTTGCCCCTTTCGCCAAACGCCATCCTGAGCCAAAATGATGAAAAAGTAGCCAGACTGGCTGGCGTATGGAGATAGAGGAATACCCATGGCGATAGATATCACAGGGGTGAAACTGGAAGACAGGCCCATCGCCCAGGTACGCGAAGCTGTTATCGATCAACTGATCATGAACTACAGCCACAGTGTGATTTCTGAGCAGGCCTTTGAACGCCGGCTCGATATTGCTACCAACTCCGACGACCCCTATGTACTGATTGAGCAAGTGGCAGATTTGACCTTAGAGCCGGATGCCAAATACCGGGCCATGTGGTCACAGAACTTTGATGCAACCACGGCAGCACCAGGCTCCGCTGGGGCAAAGACCGCTGACGAACTAACCGATAAAGACCGCCTGGTCTCTATTCTAAGCAGTGATGAGCGTTCCGGGCCCTGGCGGGTGCCCCAACACCTTACTCTTATTAATGCGTTGTCCTCGGTGGAACTGGATTTTTCCGAAGCCGTTTTTGAGCACCAACAACTGACCTTGCAACTGACCAACTGGCTGGGCAGTGTCAGCATTCAGGTACCGGAGCATGTGGCGGTGATCAGTGAACTGAATAACATTGCCGCATCCAGTGATAACTCGGTGGGTTCAGGCGGACCGGGTAGCCGCAAAACCCACTGCATCCGGATTGAAGGCTATTCGGTACTGGGCTCGTTGGATGTATCGATCAAACGAAGTTTAAAACAGCGCTTTACCGATTTTGCCAACAGCATCCGATCGGCACTGGGCCTGGATAAAGCCTGAGCAATGCTCCCTCCTTTACTGCCATAGTGCAGGGTTAAGCCGGTAAAACTGCTGTAACTGCTGATAGAGCTCTGGCTCTTGTTGTTGCATGCTGTGCGGTTGCTCGAAAAACACCTCACTTGCAACAGCAAAAAACTCGGCCGGATTGGTAGCCGCATAGGGATCGAATACACCAGGCTGCCCACGGCTTAACTGCTGTTGCAAGCGATCAAAAGCACGCTGAAATACCTCAGACCAACGCTTTACATCCAGACCGGCACCCAAATCGGGAGCACCATTGGCATAGCCCTTTTGCTGATCGAGCTGATGGGCAAACTCGTGGATCACCACATTATGGCCATCAAAGGGATCGGCAGCACCTTTTAGCGAGTCCTGCCAGGATAAAATCACCTGGCCCTGACCCCAGGACTCGCCCAGCAATACCCCGGCCCCATGGTGCACCACACCGGCAGCATCCGGCTGCCTGTTTGGCACCACAAAGGCCGCCGGATACACCAGAATCTGTCGCAAACCAGGATACAAATCATTCGGCCGGCCCAACAGCAGCAAACAAGCCTGTGCGGCAATGGTCACCCGGATCTCATCATCCATCACCAGGCCAGCACAACCAACAAAGTCTTTTTCTGCTATAAACAACTGGATCAGCTTTTTCAGCTTCAGTTGCAAGTCGGCTGGCAAAGCCCGAAAATAAGGCAGCCGGCGTTTTAAAATCTGCCGCCAGCTGTGTGGAAAAGGCTGTTTCAATAACCGCTGGCGCTGCCAGCGCCGCCAGTAAGGTTGCCCCAGCAGCCAGCCTAGTAGCAACAAGGTAATTAGCGCCAGCAGAACCATTGGCATAAAAAGCACTCAGATAAAAATGAACTGATCTGTACAATTGGGTAGCAGAGTAAAAAAATCAAGCGGCCAATCACGGCAAAAGCTGGAGACAGGAGCAGGTATGTTTCAATTATTTAAGCAATTACTGGAGCGTAGTGGTACAGAGCCGGTCGCCGATTGCCCGGCACTAAAGCTGGTCAGCGAAGCGCAGTTGATGTCGGTAGTGCTGATGCTGGAAGTGGCTGCAGCTGACTTTCAGGATGCCAGCGCCGAACACGATGTGGTGCTCAATTACCTGACTGATGAGTATCAATTAGCTGCTTCAGATGCCGAAGTGGTGTTCAGCCGGGCCAAGCAGCTCAGCAGTGACTCGGTTTGCCTGCACCGCTTTACTTCCAAAATGAAAGATCTGAGCTACCCAGAGCGGTTGGAGTTACTGGAGCAGCTCTGGCGTATTGCCTACCATGATGGCCAATTGGACCCACATGAAGAAGCCATGCTGCGTAAAATTGCCGACTTGCTCTTTATTCGCCACAGCGATTTCATTCAATGCAAACTGGCGGTGCAACGGTAACGAAAACGGCTTGCATGCCGTTTTCTATTCTTCTTTTCTATCAACCACTTCACCTTCAATCACCCGGTGGCCAGATCGGCGTGGCTGCTCGCTATGTTGCTGGTACTGTTGTTGTGCCTGGCTAGCTGCCTGCTGAAAAGCCCGCAGCTTACGGCGATAACGCCAGTAAAACAGTGGGATAAGCAGCCAACTGAGTAACAGCATCAACAGGATCAGGAAAAAGCCAGCGACCAGTAAAACCCCCATTACCAGCCAGGCCAAAATACGCTGCAATGGGCCTGCTGCTTGCTGTTGCCGCCAGAGCCGTTGCCACTGGTTGTTTTGCCGCTGAAATGAAAACATGATCATACCTATTCCTTAGTGTCCGCCCATTGCGGTAAACAGTCCCGCTGGCGTCACTTTCATTGCATACTAATCAGCTCAGACTGAGCAGAAACTGAACAACAGCAAGATAACTCATTCCTGCTATACTTGCCCTACGATTTAATTACAGATAAACGGTAAATGTTAACACTTCCGTTTTTCAGCTTACTCCTCAGTGTCAACCAGCCTCTGCAGCTTGGCACCAATGTGCCTGTGACATCCCCAACCAATGCCACCCGCCAGGTTCATTGTATTTTGCAACAGATGCGCACTCCTTACCAGTTGCAAACATTGCCCTGGCTACGGGCACAACGGGAAGTCCAGATGCAGCGGCTGGATGGCTATTTCACGGCCATCCTGTTGGCTGAAATGCAGCACTATGGCGAGCTATCCGCACCAATGTTTCTGGAAAACTGGTATTGGTTCACCCATCCGGATAGCATTGGTAAAAGCAGTGCTACTACCCGATATGGGGTCATTCGCGGCAGTCATCAAGCCAATTGGTTCGATGTCATGGGAATTCGGCCAGAGGTTGAGGTCAATACCCTGTCAGAGCTGATACAAATCCTGCGGCGTCAACGGATTGATAAAGTATTGCTGGACCTGGAGGATTTTGAATTCGCCGCAGAACAATTGGCGCTGGACAGCAGCAACTACCAGCGCACCTTTTTCCGCTATGTACCGCTGGGGCTCTTTGTATCTCACCAGTTTCTGCAAGCCCGGCCTGATTTTTTGCAGCAATTCAATCACCATATCCACAGCTGTGCCCAAAGCCCCTTCACCCTTTCCCCGATAGAACAAGAGCAGATCCTGCATGTTTTCCTGCCATTGGCCACAGCTCTGGCCAGCCAACAACATCTGCTTGATGCCGTGCAGGCCAGCAATCAGCAGCCGATGGCACAGAGTAAACTTATGCAATTGGATCAACAATGGATGGACGAAGTGGAGCAAATGCAGCCTCAGTTAGGCCAGCAGATGCTGCAACAGCCATTATCGCAGTACTTGCTGCATTGGCAACAGCAGCAACAAGGTCTGGTGACCGAGCTTATCCTGACCGATCAGCAGGGCAAGAATGTTGCTATCAGTGCTATTACCTCGGACTACTGGCAAGGCAATGAAGCGAAGTTTCTCAATGTATACCAACAAGCCACGCCTTACTTTCTGGATGCCGTAGTCTTTGATGCCTCGACCCAACGTTTCCAGGTACAGTTGAGTATCGCGGTCAGCGATAGCAACAACCAGCATATCGGCGTGCTGACATTAGGTATCGATGTGGAACAAGCATTACGACGCCCGAATGGCTAACTGACCTAATCGCTGAATAGCCAGCTCCAACTCTGGCTGCCAACGCACACCAAAGCTAAGCCGAAAGCAATTGCGAAACTTTTGCGAAGGCGAAAATAAGGTGCCTGGCGCTATGCTGATGCCCTGCCGCAGGGCTTGCTGAAACAAGTCGCTGCAATCGGCCTGCTCGTTGAGCTCTATCCAGAGCACAGCACCACCCTGCGGATTGCTGACTTTAGTTCCCGCCGGGAAATACTGCTGCACCAGCGCCATCATCCGCTCTTTATTCAATGCAAGCACTTGCCGCAGTTTTTTCAGATTGCGATCGTAATCGCCACTGGCAATAAACTCCGACATAGTCCACTGATTTAACAAAGAAGAGGCAAAAGACAAAGCTCGCTTTAAACGCCAAACTTCCGAACCAAATCGTCCGGGCAGCAGCCAACCGACCCGATAACTGGGCGCAACGGTCTTGGAAAAAGAGCTGCAGGTCAGTACCAGTCCCTGGTGGCTAAAACACTGCGCTGGCCGGCCACGGGCTGCGCCAAAGTAAAGCTCACCATAGACATCGTCTTCAATCAACGGAATACCGCGCTGCTCCAGCAGCTGCACCAATGCTTCACGTTGTGCATCCGGCATAAAAGAGCCCATCGGATTACTGATGGACGAAGAAAAGACGCAGGCTCGAATGGGCTGATGCTGCAACGCATGCTGCAAATCGGCCAGCCAGATGCCATCGTCCGGACACACCGGGATCTCCACCGCCATCATCCCAAGGGTTTCAATCAGTTCCAGCACCCCGAAGTAGGTAGGTGACTCCACCGCGATCACATCACCGGCTTTGGCAACGGCCTGCAAAGCAATCGCCAGCGCTTCCTGCCCGCCATTGGTAATGATCAACTCATCCGGTTGTAAGGATAAACCAACATCCAGATAACGAAAGGCCAGTTGACGCTTGAGCGGCGCAAAGCCATCAATAGGCCCGTAATGCATAACCTGCTGACCAGCCAGGGTGGTCACTCTGCGCATGGTACGCAGCAAAGCTTTTTCGGAAGGCTGCGCCATGCTGGGCTGGGCAATGCCAAGCGGCAAAATCCCAGGCTGATGCACCGCCTGATAAAACTGCTCCAGCAAGCTTTGCTGACGGACCGGTACTGGCTCAGTACTAAGTGGCAGTCGCACTGGCCGGCATTGTGGCCGGTTCTCCGCCTTCAGGTAATAGCCTGAACGATCTCTGGCCTCGATGATGCCAAGCCGCTCCAGCTCTTCGTAGCCCTGCCGTACCGTGGGAATACTGATTCCTAATTGCTGACTGAGCTGACGCAAGGAGGGCAGACGGTCACCAACCCGCAGCAATTGCTGCTGTTGCAGCTGCCGCACCAACCGCACCACCTGCTGGTACAAGAATTCGGTTTGGTCGCGTTGAATCGCAGGGTTCATCATCACCTCAACTGTACAGGTCGTATTTTTTATTTTCTGTGCATGGTGAGTATACAGAAATTCGCTACCATACACAGGCCTGCTTAGCCCGCTTTGGAGATACTTATGCAAACCGCCATGCTGTACTTGCTGACCGTACTGATCTGGGGATCCACATGGTTTGCTATCGAGTTTCAATTGGGCGATGTAGCAGTTGAAGTATCCCTGGTGTATCGCTTTGGCCTGGCTGCGCTGCTGCTCTGGCTCTGGTGTCTGTGGCGTAAATTACCAATGCAAATGCCTATACCGATGCACCTGAGTGTTGCTCTGATGGCTGTGCTGAACTTCGCCCTGAATTACTTCCTGCTGTATCAGGCCCAGCTGTACCTGACATCAGCCATGGCAGCCATTGCCTTTTCCACCATGTTGCTGATGAACATCGTCAATACCCGGTTGTTTTTTGGCCAAGCTATTGCCAAACGCATTTATGCAGGGGCTCTGCTTGGTATTGCTGGCATTGCGGTGTTGTTTGCACCGGATCTCACCGAGTTGTCACTGGCCAATACCAGCTTGTTGGGATTGCTGCTGGTTCTGTCCGGTACTTTAAGCGCTTCTTTTGGCAATATGCTCAGTGTGCGTAACTCCCGACGCGGCCTTGCGATCTTGCCCATGAATGCCTGGGGCATGCTGTATGGCAGCCTGGCACTGGCAGCCCTGGCCCTGCTGAATGGCAAAACCTTTACCATCAGCAGCCAACCGGCTTATCTGTGGTCACTGCTTTATTTATCAGTGTTTGGCTCTGTGATTGCGTTTGGCAGCTATTTTGCGCTGCTAAAACGGATGGGGCCGGAGAAAGCCAGCTACGTTATCGTACTGTTTCCTTTAGTGGCGGTAGTTTTTAGCTCCTTGTTTGAAGGTTTTCAATGGCAACTAAGCACTGTGACCGGCTTCTGCCTGGTATTGATCGGCAATGCGCTGGTACTCACTCCTTTTGACAAACTGAAACAGCTCTGGCTGCGCATCAAACCAGCGAAGCGCCTGCCTGCCGCGACTTAGCCTTGCACATGTTTTGTTACAAAGGTTCATAAAATGAACGCTTGATCGTTTTTTGAATCTGATTCAAAATATGCCACCTTATCAACTGAGGTGGTTATGGGTACATCGGAACGCAAGCAACGGGAACGGGAAGAGCGGGAACAACTGTTTCTGGATGCTGCCGAACAATTAATTGCAGAAGAAGGCTTTATTCAGCTGCAGATGGCGAGGCTGGCGAAAGCCTGCGACTACGCGACCGGTACCTTGTATCAGCACTTTACCTCGAAAGAGGATCTGCTGATGGCATTATTGGTTCGTCACTCAGCCCTGCACCTGGAAATGTTTGAACGAATTCAGCAATGGCAGGCGCCGTCACGCCAGCGAATTTTCGCCATTTGTGTAGCCGAGCAGGATTTCAACCAGCGTCAGGCCAACTACGTCAAACTGACACAATATGTGATGACCGAAGCCGTCTGGGAGAATGCCTCCGAAGCACGGCGGCAACAGTTTTTGCAGTGTGGTCAGCCCATTTGTCATATTGTCAGCAGCATAGTGCAACAGGCCATTGATGACGGGGATTTGGATCCGCAAGGTGCCAGCACCATGGAGTTGGGCTACGCAACCTGGGCTTTGTGCCAGGGCAGTCATAGCCTGGAGCATACACAAGGCCTGCTGGAGGCTTTTTCCATTCCACTCGGCCCTACGACCATGTACCGCAATATGCACCGACTGTTGAATGGCATGGGTTGGCAACCACTGCTGGATTTAACCCAGCCCGCGGAGTTGACCAGGCTGGTACAACACATAGAACGACATTTACAGATTAACTAAGGGCAGCAGACAACCTTAGCAACGGCTTTCATCTAAACAGCAGACTGCACAGCAGTCTATCAAGGAGCAATCATGTTTAAGCGCATGAGTCTGATGTTACTCGCCGCCATCATCGTGTTTGGCGGCATTTTTGGCTACAAAGCTATCGGCAATCATTTTATGAATGATTTTTTCGACAACATGCCAATGCCTGTAGCGAGCATTACCGCCGCCAGTGCCAACGCTGATCGCTGGGAAGCTTCCATTACTGCAGTAGGTAGCTTTGTTGCCATGCAAGGCACAGAGCTGACTGTAGAAACCAGCGGCATCGTCCGGGAAATCTTGTTTGAAAATGGTGCGGCCGTCGAGCAAGGCCAACTGCTGGTGAAGCTGGATGACAGCATCGACCAGCCCGAATTGGCTCGCTTAAAGGCTGCTGAAAAGCTGGCGCAAATAGAGCTGAACCGCAATCAGCGTCTGTTTCAGGAGCGCAGCGTCTCCGAGTTGGATTTGCGTCGCCGTGAAAGTGAAGCGGAGCAAGCCGCTGCAGCGGTGCGCATCCAGCAAGCCCGCATTGCCCAGAAAGAAATCCGGGCCCCCTTTAGTGGTATCACTGGCATTCGGCGGGTGAATTTAGGCCAATTGGTCTCACCGGGCTCTGCCGTGGTATCCATTGAATCCCTGGATCCCATTTACCTGAATTTCACCCTGCCAGAACAACGGTTGGCGGACATCCACGAAGGCCAACAGTTACGGGTACGGGTTGATGCCTACCAGGAACAAAGCTTTGATGGTGTCATTACAGCCATTGCACCAGCCGTTCGTGCTTCCAGCCGTAGCGTGGAAGTACAAGCTACTTTGCAAAATCCGGAGCAAAAATTGCGACCAGGTATGTTTGGCCGGGTAGAAGTATTAACCGGCGAAGCACGCGATGTTTTGCTGGTACCGCAAACGGCCATCCAGTTTAACACCTACGGCAACTCAGTCTTCGTCTTGCGCGAAGAGGATGGTCAGTTGAAAGCCTTCCAACGCTTTGTTCAGACCGGTGAAAGCCGGGGTGATCTGATTAATGTTACGGATGGTTTAGCACAAGGGGATCGGGTAGCAACGTCTGGCTTGTTGAAACTGCGTAACGGAGCCGCCGTTCAGGTCAGTGAAAATGGCAACGCTCAACCCAGTGCCGAACTGAACCCACAACCGGCCAACCAATAAGGAACCCAAAGATGCGTTTTACCGACGTCTTTATCCGCAAGCCTGTACTGGCTTCGGTGGTGAGCCTGTTTATTATTCTGCTGGGGATGCGCTCCATATTCGATATGAATGTGCGGCAATTCCCGGAAATTAAAAATGCCGTGGTCACAGTATCCACGACCTACATCGGTGCCGATGCCGATCTGATCCAGGGTTTTATCACCAGCCCACTGGAGCGGGAAATTGCGGCAGCCGAAGGGATTGACTACATTGTATCAACCTCTGTAGCAGGCATGAGCTCCATTGAGGCTTACCTGCGGCTGGATTACGATCCCAACGAAGCCCTGACCCAAATCGCCGCTCAGGTGAACAAGGTGCGTTCGGAGTTGCCGGAAAATGCCCGTGATCCGGTAGTCAATTTGAAAGTTGGCCAGGACGTGGCCGCTATGTACTTGTCGTTTTACAGCGAAGTGCTGGGCAACAACCAGATCACCGACTATCTGGTACGGGTGGTCGAGCCTCAACTCGCCACTATCCCCGGTGTACAACGGGCTGAAATTCTGGGTGCCCGCACCTTTGCTATGCGCATCTGGCTGGATCCAAACCGGATGGCCGCTCTGGGTGTCACCGGCAGTGATGTCAATCAGGCGCTGCGAAGCAACAACGTACTGGCAGCACTGGGCCGCACCAAAGGCCAGATGGTGGCTGTCGACTTAAATGCCGCCACCGATCTACGCAGCGTCGAAGAATTTGAACAACTGGTGATCCGTACCGATGACGATGCCTTGATCCGGCTAATGGATATCGCTGAAGTAGAGCTGGGTGCCGAAAGCTACGAAAGCTCCGTCAGCTTCAATGGGCTGGCGGCTACTTTTATGGGCATTGAGATTGCGCCGGATGCCAATGCGCTGGATGTAATTGCCGATGTACGCCGCATTTGGGACAGCGAAATACTGCCGCAATTGCCGGAAGGTTTAAGCGCCGATATTCCATACGATTCTACCGAGTACATTGAAAACGCTATCAACGAAGTGGTTGTGTCCATTGTGCTGGCACTGCTGATCGTTGTCCTGGTGATTTACGCGTTCCTTGGCTCGATGCGCAGTGTGATTATTCCAGCAGTTGCTATACCTGTTTCGCTGGTAGGTACTTTCTTTTTGATGTGGCTGCTGGGCTTTTCCATCAACCTCCTCACTTTGCTGGCGATGGTACTGGCCATTGGTATCGTGGTAGATGATGCCATCATTATGCTGGAAAACATCCACCGCTTTATGGAAGAGGGCAAATCACGCACTGAAGCAGCGATCCTGGGTGCCCGCCAACTGGCCTGGCCGATCATTGCCATGTCTACCACTCTGGTGGCGGTCTTCATTCCTATTGGCTTTGTTGGTGGCCTGACCGGCGTTCTCTTTGTCGAGTTTGCCTTTACCCTGGCCGCTACGGTAATTCTATCCGGTGTAGTAGCCCTGACCCTGTCACCGGTGATGTGTGCCTATATCTTAAAAGCGCACAAAACCGAAGCCGATAAACCGCGCCTCGAAGCCTGGTTGGATCGGCGCTTTGCCAGCCTGCGCAATGGCTATCAAAAGCAGCTGCATGGTGCACTGAATTACTTGCCTGTGCTGCTCACTTTTGGTGCCATCGTACTGGTCTCCTGTTACTTCCTGTTTATTACCAGCCCATCCGAGCTGGAGCCTGCTGAAGATCAGGGGTTTGTGTTCTCCATCCTGAGTGCTGACAGTTACGCCACGCTGGACTATCTGGAACGCAATACCAAAGAGCTGAACCGGCTGCTGGATGATATCCCGGAACTGGATAATGTATTTATTATCAATGGCATGGGTGGAACCAATACCGCTATTGCCGGTATGGTACTGTCCCCCTGGGATCAGCGTACCCGCAGCACGCAGCAAGTGCTGGAAACACAGATCCAGCCCTTTTTGGACAGCCTGCCTGGCCTGAACAGCTTTGCGCTGGTGCCACCATCACTACCCTCACCAGGAGGCGGCTTGCCAGTCGAGTTTGTGATTGGCTCCACTCAGCCGTTTGAAGCCCTGCAGGAAGTTGCGCAGCAAGTGATGGGACGGGCCATGGCCAGTGGCCGCTTTATCTTTGTCGACAACGACTTGAAAATAGACCGGCCCCGTCAGACGGTGCATGTCGATCGGGATAAAGCAGCGTTAATGGGTGTCAGCATGCAACAAATAGCTGCAGATCTGGGCAGCTTGCTGGCTGGGGCCGATGCTGGTCGCTTTGCGCTGGATAACCGTTCATACCGGGTGATCCCACAGGTTGAGCGGGTTGAACGCTTAAACCCGGAACAACTGAAGAACTACTATACCCGCAATCGAGATGGTGAGCTGGTGCCCTTATCCACCTTGATCACACTGGAAGAAAGTGTGCAGCCACAAGCATTGAAGGGATTTCAGCAGCTGAACGCCGTGAAAATTTCCGGCCTGCCCCGTCCCGGCGTACCACTGGGTGAAGCTTTAGCCGTGCTGGAACAAATCGCAGCAGAAGTACTGCCTGCCGGTTACAGTGTCGATTATGCTGGCCAGTCCCGTCAGTACAAGGCTGAAGGTCAGCAACTGGTGATTACCTTCTTCTTTGCTTTGATTGTGATTTTCCTGGTGCTGGCGGCTCAGTTCGAATCGTTCAAGAATGCGGTGATTATTCTGGTCACAGTTCCCATGAGTGTGTGTGGTGCTCTGATCTTTATCAGCCTTGGTTTTACCAGCCTGAACATCTATACCCAGGTTGGCTTACTGACCCTGGTTGGCTTAATAGCCAAGCACGGTATTCTGATAGTGGAATTTGCCAATCAATTGCAACAAGAAGGCCGCAGCAAGCGAGAAGCCATTGAAGAAGCTACCTCAGTGCGCTTAAGGCCAATTCTGATGACAACAGCAGCGACGGTGCTGGCGATGATCCCGCTGCTGATGGCCAGTGGTGCTGGTGCGGCTTCCCGCTATGCCATGGGCCTGGTAATTGCCAGTGGCATGACCATAGGCACCGCTTTTACTCTGTTCGTGGTACCTGCAATGTATTTGCTGCTTGCCCGGGATCTGCGCACAGATCCCGACAACAACGAAGAGGTGATAGCAGATTAAGCTTCCTTCGGGCCGGGGTTTTGCCTGGTCCATGCCCACGCCAGCGACTCTGTCGCTGGCTTTTTTTTAGCTGAAAAAGAAGAGAGACTTAATGGCGTGCCAGCTGTTGCAACAGGCGCTGGCTGTGCTCCAGCATCTTGGCATTGGCGTTAATTTTGCTCAGCTGCAAATACAATAAATGGCATACATGCTGCGCACTTAATTGCTCCAGCAGCGGATCCAGCCGGGGGCTGCTGTCACCGGCCAGCACATACAAAGGTGTTTGTACCAATAAACTAAGCGGGTTGGTTTTAAAAGCCGTCAGTGATATCAGTTGGACTTTTTGTGACTTGAGCTCTCGGGCCAGCCGCAGCACATCCTGATTTTCACCACTGTGCGAAATAGCAAACAACACACTCTGCTCAGAGAGCTGCGCACTGTATTGCAGTTGCACCGCAGGATCGGGGTGATAACACACTGTTTTGCCCAATTGCCGCAAACGAAAGGCGAAATCAGCCGCCACCAAACCAGAGCCTCCAAAACCAACCAATAAAATTTTATCGGCCGCATCCAGCAGTTGGCAGGCTCTATCCAGGTTTTTTTGTTCGTTGATTTCAGTTAAGGTGCGATAGCTGGCCTGCAACTGCAATTGAAACTGCTCAACTTCTGCCAGCGGCATTTTCTTAATATCGCTGTTGTCATCCCGGTTCAGGTTCGACTGAGCTACCAGCGCTTCGCTGACTGCCAGTTTGAAATCAGGGTAACCTTTGTAACCGACTTTCTGACAAAATTTCACCACACTGGACTGACTCACTCCCACGGCATCCGCCAATTGCTGCGATGAGTAATCCCGAAGTAAATGCGAGTTATCCAGAATAAAGTCCGCAAGCTTGCGTTCAATGGCCGACATCTGGTCTTGCAAACCTCTGATTTTCAATAGACACACCATATTGTTTTTGTACTCGTGTTAAGCCAAGGCCAGCGGCACTACTATAACCTGAACAGCCGGCCCTGGTAAACAATGTTAAAAATCTGGCATCTGATCCCAGCTCAGTTGCTCTGCAACCTCGATACGACGTCGGATCAGGGCCGATTGTATACCGGATACCAATACCTCCGGAACCAAAGCTCTGGTGTTGTAACAGGATGCCATGACGGCACCGTAGGCACCGGCCTGGCCTATTGCCACAGCCTCCCCTGGCTTTAGTTCAGGCAAAGACTGCCCCATACTGAAGGTATCGCCGGTTTCACACACCGGGCCAACGACATCATAGCGCAAGCTGGCTCGGTCCGGCTGTTGCTGTACCGGCCAGATATCATGCACAGCCCCATACATGGCAGGACGCAGCAAATCATTCATGGCCGCATCTAAAATCAAAAAGGTTTTGCCCGGTCCCTGTTTTACATACTCCACCTGACAGAGCAACACACCAGCATTGGCGGCCAGCGAGCGGCCTGGCTCTAAAATCAGTCGGCAACCTTTATCGGCAAAGTGCCGACGTACCAGCGCCATGTAATTGTCAATCGAAACTGCCTGGCTGGCATCCGGATACAAAATGCCCAGGCCACCACCCAGATCAATGGTATCGATGGGGTGACCGAGCGCCTGCAAACGATCCACCAGCTCCAGCATGCGCTCAAATGCAGCCTGGTACGGTGCTAAATCGGTAATTTGTGAGCCGATATGCATATCAACGCCCTGGATACGAATACCCGGTAAACTGGCAGCCAACCCATACACCTGCTCTACCTGCTGCCAACTAATGCCAAATTTATTCTCCGCTTTGCCGGTGGCAATTTTTTCATGGGTACCGGCATCCACATCCGGATTGACCCGTACCGCTATTGCGGCTTCCAGGCTAAGCGCGGTTGCCACCTCACTTAATCGTTTTAACTCTGGAATGGACTCGACATTAAACTGCAAGATACCGGCTTTTAGTGCCAGCGCCATATCGGCCCTGGTTTTACCTACCCCGGAATACACTACACGATTGGCTGGAAAACCAGCTGCCAACGCCCGTTGCAGTTCGCCAATGGAGACCACATCAGCCCCTGCACCGGCTTTGGCAAAACACTGCAATACCGCCAGGTTGGAGTTGGCTTTCACCGCAAAGCAAATCAAAGCATCCAATCCAGTTGCTGCTTGCTGGTAAGCCTGCAAATTCGTCAGTAATTGAGCTTTGGAATAGACATAACAAGGGGAACCGTATTGCTGCAGCAAAGCAGCAGCAGGCAACTGCTCAATGTGCAACTCTTGCTGCTGATAGCCAATGGCCATAAAAGGACTCCTGAACAAACAGAATTGTTTATTCACGATAATAGCCGTTAAGAATAAATTATTCCAGCCATTCTTGGGCGCTTTGCACTTTTTTGCACTAGCGCCTAGTGATCGCTGGACTGGAAGCTGGCCAGTGCCTGGCGCAGAAAACCAGCTTTAGCGGCTAACAAAGCAATGGCATCTTCTTTGCCAAGACCAGTCAACAGCCGTAAAATGGCCAACTTGGCACTGTTATCGGATTCAGTCAGCATCTGTTTCGCTTGCTGATGCGTGCAGCCAGTGGCTTCGGCCACAATACGGGCAGCACGAACACACAGCTTCTGATTGCTGGCGTGCACATCCACCATCAGGTTCTGATACACTTTCCCGCTACGTACCATGCTGGCAGTGGATAGCATATTCAGCAGCAATTTTTGTGCGGTACCGGATTTCATTCGGGTAGACCCTGTCAGTACCTCCGGCCCGACAGCGGCACATAAGGGGATATCCGCGGCCTGCAACACCGCAGTATCCGGGTTGCAGCTAATACCTATGGTGGTGCAACCAAGCTGACGCCCATACTGCATGGCCGCCACCACATAAGGGGTGCGGCCACTGGCGGCAATACCCACCAACACATCACTGGCCGATAAATGAATGGCTTGCACATCGTTGATCCCCTGGTCCGCATCGTCTTCGGCCCCCTCTACCGCCTGTAAAATGGCCGCTGACCCACCGGCGATTAATGCTTGCACCTGCTCCGGCGGTGTGCTGAAAGTAGGCGGGCACTCCGCCGCATCCAGAATACCCAGCCGGCCACTGGTGCCAGCACCGATGTAGATTAAACGCCCGCCGGCAGCAAAAGCTGCCACTATGGCATCGACGGCCTGTGCTACCTGCTCCAGGATCCCTGCCAGGACCTGTGCTACTTGCTGATCAGCCTGGTTAATGCGTTTTAAAACATCCAGAGTATCCAACTGGTCCAAATCCATACTATCCGGGTTGCGACTCTCGGATAAAAAGCTGCTCAGCTCACGCAGTAGTTGTTGCTCTTGACCACTATCCAGTACCGGCGGCTTCTTTTCCCCCATCATACTCGTGGCTCCGTCTTTTCCAGCTCACCACTGCGCCACTTTTGTGCCAGCAATAATGCACCATCCACCGAAGTACCTGCCGCCGGAATCACTTTCTGTTGGATGCGCTCTGGCAACTGCGGGATTGTCCCTGCAGCCAGGCCGCCAAGTATCACTATCGGTAAATCCACCTCCTGGCACGTCAAATCAATCAGCTCTACCACATCATCCAGGTAGCGTCCAAACACTCTGGCTGCTTGTGGGCATTGCGCTGCCAGAGGCAATACCAGAGGGGCCAGTCGGGAAAAATCATTCACAACCGCATGTTTCAACCAGGCCAGAATATTGGCCGGATCGGTGCCAATCACCGCAGTCACAGCCTTCGCCAACCGGGAGCTGAAAGCACGGCTGCGATCAAACTCATCCAACACCTGACGCACCGCCATCTTCCCTAAAATAGCTCCGCTGCCTTCATCGCCAATGTTAAAGCCCCAACCACCAAACTGTCGCTCGACACCATTGGACTCCAGCCGCATACCAACCGAACCGGTACCTAAAGCCACCACTGCCACCGGCTGACCATGATTCGCGCCCCAGACGGATGTTTTCGCATCGGTGGTGATCCAAAGCTGTGGACAAAGTTCAGCCAGATGCAGCTCCAATGATCTGCGCAGCTGCAAATTACCTGCACCAGGCACACCAGCCACTACAGTCACTTCACGGCCCTGACAATGCGCCAGCTCAAATAAATTGCTAATCAACTGATACAGCGTCGCCGCAGCATTGTTGTAGTCGTTGGTCAGGGAGGCCGAGCCCATTTTCAGTTGCCAGCTGCGATTACTGGCGAGATGCACCAGCCGGCCAAGGGTTTTGGTGCCACCGGCATCAATACCAAGTATATAGTCCGTCACTCTGTCTCTCCTGTGACTGCGAATGAAGATGGTTGCTGTTGTTTAGGCTTGCCTAAACAACAGACCACAAAAGCAAATAAGGTACCCAAGCAAAGCTGCCAGGTAAAGCCCAAATCCCATGTGGCCAGAACAGGGCCAAAGAACTGCAGTACATAAGGCTGAAAAAACAAAGGCACCAGAAAACCACAAAGCAGCGCGGCAGCCACACTGCGGGCATTACCGCGGTTAGTGCATAGAACCGTAAAGTAAACCCCCAACAGACCACTGTAGGAAAACACCATCACGCTAAGGGCAAAAGCCAGCAATGGCATATCGCTAAATTGCTGCCAGTAAAAACACAGTACCGCCATCGCCGATAGTGCTGTTGCAGTCAGCAACATGCCAAACTGACCGGCCCGGACAAAGTGTCGTTCAGATGTGGCCGCTCTGCGACGCTGTTGCCAGGGGCGATACAAATCCTCCACCAGCACCGAAGACATGGAGTTGAGCCCGGAGGTCATGGTAGAAAGTGCAGCCGCCACCACACCAACCGTCACCAGCCCCCGCAAACCAGCAGGCATTTCATTGAGTACGAAATGCATAAAAACCGTCACGGTTTCACCGGCAAAGCTGCCGGCAAGCTCTGCGCCACCTTGTTGCATCAAGTCAGGCCGCAGATAGAATACATAAAGCAACATGCCAATGGCGATAAAGAGCAGCATCACCGGAATAATCAATACCACCGACAACAGCATAGCGCTGGCACCCTGCCTGGCCGTTTTACAGCTGAGTACCCGCTGGGTCATATCCTGATCCAACCCAAAAGCAGCAATATTCAGCAGCACAAAACCACTCATGGCCGACCAAAATGTAAAAACGCCACCGGAACTGACATCAAGTGAAAAATCCAGTAACTGCAACTTCGAGCCGGAACCATCCAGGGGTTCCCTCAGCGCCGCCAGGATAGCTGCCGGCTCGGCCGGGATCAGCCACAGCAGATAGATAAACACCGCTATGGCCGCCAGCACATAAACAGCACACTGGAAGGCATCGGTGTAAATAACCGAGCGGATCCCTCCTGCTACAGAATACGCCAAGGCACCAAAAGCCAGCACGATGATCGACAACACCACGCTGCTGGCATCAATGTTATGAAAAATCACCATCGATACCGCAATGGCAGCCATGTAAAGGCGCGCCCCACTGGCAAAGACTCGACCAAACAGATACATAGTTCCGGCCTGACGCTTGGCACTATCACCAAAGCGTTGCGCCAGCAAGCCATATACCGTACTGACTCTGGCCTGATAGTAGCGCGGGATCAAATACAGCATTACCACAAAGGCAGCAATAAAAGCGCCAAGATTGGTAGCCAGATAGGTGAGATCCCCACGAAATCCTTGATCAGGCCCACCGAGGAAGGTTGCTGCCGACTGCGAGGTGGCCATCACCGAAATAGCCACGGCCCACATTGGCATCTGATTGCCGCCAAGAAAGTAGTCGCGGGCATTGCCGGCGCGTCTTTGACTTAACAGCCAGCCCATTGCCGCCAGCAGCAGGAAGTAACCAGCAAACACCAGCCAATCCAGCGCCGTCAGTTTTATCTCCATGGCGCCTCCGGCGCTGTTTGCGGTGCATTATAAACCAAGCATGGCCTCGTAAATCTTGCTCATCACACTGCCATACATGCCGGTTTCAAAACGATCGCCACTGAAGTAATAACCGCTGCTATCCTGCCGGATCGGTGAATGCTTTTTATTGGTTAACAGCACCACCAGCAGATCGTAGTATGGATCAATCAAGGTAGCCGTGCCAGTCCAACCGGTATGGCCAAAAGCATAACGGCTGGCATAAGGACCAAAATGCCAGTCCAGATCGCTTCCAACCGCCGTGCGCCAGCCCAGGCCAAAGCGGTGATCCTGGCCCGATGGCCGGACAAACTGCTGGATCACCGGCTGGCTGAATACCGCAACATCGCCGTAACCACCATGTTGCGCCAGCATCATCAGTACCGCCAGCTCACGGGCAGTACTAAACAAACCGGCATGGCCAGCCACCCCTCCCAGCGAGTAAAAAGCTTTTTCATCGTGGACTTCACCACGCAACACCCCCCGACGCATCGCTGGAAACTGCTGGTGCAAGCCACCTCTGGTGTTGCCATCCAATTCCGTCGCTGCAATACGGTTGGCTGCAATGCCTTTTTGCAATGGATTAAATAAGGTACTGCTAAGCCCCAGCGGCTGGTAAAGCTGCTGCTCCAGATACGTATCCAGCGCCATACCTGCCACCCGCTCTACCAGAGCCCCCAACAACATAAAGCCGGTATCGCTGTACACCGCACTTTGTCCACGCGGTCGCTGAAAAGGTACCTGCTCTATCAGCAATTGCTTGGTACGCTCCGCTTCTATCGAATAAAAGTCAGCGCCCAAGCGATTATCTGGCCGGAAAAAATGCAACTCCGGACCATAGCCTGCACTGTGATCTAATAAATCCCGCACCAACCGCAGTTCACGCCCATCGCCCTGATACTCCGGCAGATAATGCGCTATCGGCGCATTGATATCCAGCTGGCCCTCCGTAGCCAGTTTCATTACCGCATACACAGTCGCATACATCTTGCTGTTGGAAGCTATATCGAACAAGGTATCGGTTTGCATTGGCTCAGGCTGTACCAACTGCTGACCATGACGATCGTACCGCTTGGCGTAACCATAGGCTGTTTCTTTGATCACCCGGCCGTTCTTCGCAATCAACAACACCGCACCGGGAAAGCCGGCAGCAACCTCCTGCTCTATCATGGCATCCAGCTCTGCCAACCGCTGGGCCGAAAACCCCGCGTCTGCGGCCGTTCCATCCAACAACAGAGGGAAGTTGAACCGCAGCCGAATACTGGCATCGGCCGGCTCTACAGCCGCCAGCCGCAGTTGGTTCAATCCATCCCGGGTGTAATCCGCCAGCGACAAGATCATCGGCTGCTCTGACAGCTGTGGTGGCAAGGCCAGTTCACGACCATTGATAAGAATACTGGCTGAACTGGCTTGTTGTAAATCCAGCCAGAGCGCGCCCTGGCCTTGATAACTGTAAAAAATTCGCCGGTCATTCACCAAGCGTCGCTGGCTACGTTGCTCCGGCAGTTCGATGCTAAGCTGGGCCGGCTCACGCACCGACACTGGCCAGTCACTACTAAACGTCATGCCTGCACCAAGCGGTAAAAACAGAGCCAGCACTGTGGTGATTAAAAGCGGATACCGCCGTGCCATTATGGAACCTCCTGTGCAGCCATCTCAGGCACCATCAGTTGCACCGGCAAAGTACCATGCAAGGCGGTATGCCCGAGCAAAGCCTCAGCAACCGCCTGATAGGTCGGCCCATAAAGTACCTCAGCCTGGCTTTGCTCAATACCGTGATGGTAAGCCACTATACTGAGATCACTGAACGGCAATAAGGGAATCAGCTCATAAGGGGTACCAAAACCTAACAATACCACAGAGCTTCCTGCCTGCCTGGTAGCCTGCAGCACCTGCTGACTGGCCTGCATAGCAGCCTCATAACTGATGGCCGGACGCGGTTGACTGGCAAGGTCCGCCATGCCTCCGGCATCCACCAGACTGGCCAGCCGCTGCCAGCCGGCATGGATCACCAGATCCGCCTGCTGACTAAGCTGCAGTGCCTGCTCTGGCTGCCAGTCATCGAACGTGCTCTGGGTCCAGCGCAGCCGCTGCCACTCCTCCTGCGGCCATTGCCGGCTCAGTGCTTGTTGCAGCATCCGCGCCTGCAAAGGTGTAGCTGCTAACAGATGCAAATGGGCAATGCGCTTTGTTGGTAATGGCAAGAGCCCGGATTGGTTCTGCAATAAGGTGGCAGCCTGGCGGGCAAGCTCCAACTCGAGCGCCTGGTGGGCTGGCTGGCCCAATTGCTGCTTTGCCAGCCGATACAGGGCTGTTCGATCATCCTGTACAGTGGTGGTATGGAGCCAGCCAGCTTTTAGCTTTCTTATTCGCTGCCAGGAAACTTCCAGCTCTGCTGCACTAAGCTGCCCTTGCCGAACAGCAGTTGCTAACCGGCTGATCAATTGTTTGAAAGCTTTGATATCCTCAGGTTCGCGAATAGGGTAAGGCATTAACGCAATATCAGCACCAGCTGCGAAGGTTTCCAGCACCGCCTGCTCTGGTGAAAAGTAATGGCTGATGGCAGCCATATCCAGCGCATCGGTAATAATCAGCCCCTGATACCCCATCTGCTGCCTTAACAAATCGGTCAGCATAGCCCGCGACATCGTCGCCGGCCGAAGCATCCGGTTGCCATCTTTGCTTTCAATCTGGCTGTTATCCAGCTCTGGGTACTGAATATGTGCTGTCATGATCATTGGCACTTCAGTGTGCTCAATGGCCCACTGAAATGGGGCCAAGTCAACACGCTCAATCTGACGACGCGAATGGGTCACCAATGGCAATGCCAAATGGCTGTCCAAATGCGTATCACCATGACCTGGGAAATGCTTTAGCGTACCGAGTACACCTTGCTGTTGCATGCTGCTTAGCATCGCCACCGCTAACTCAGCCACCTGTTGCGGCTGCTCACCAAAAGAGCGCACATTGATCACCGGATTGTCGGGATTGCTGTTCACATCAACCACCGGCGCATGGTTGGTATTAATACCCAGTACTGCCAGCTCCTGCCCCAGCACGCGGCCAACCTGGCTGGCATAAAAATCACCATGGCGTGCATAGGTCGCGCCTATGGCCATATTGCCGGCAAAACCAGAGCTAAAATGGCGTGGTGTCCGAAAAACCCGGCCACCCTCCTGGTCAACGGAAATAAACAGTGGCTGGCCAACAGGTGATTGCAAAGCAGCCTTCTGCAGATCCTGTGTCAAATCAATAATCTGCTCAGGGGATTGCAGGTTTTCCGCAAACAAAATAACGCCACCCAGGCCAGTCTCTGTAATCAGTTGTGCCAGCTCGTGCGGCAAATGGGTCACAGCCGAGCGACATGGTGTCTCACCGGGCTCCGGGCAAAAGTACCGTACATCGATCATCAGCTTCTGGGCAATTTTTTGTTCCAGGGTTAATTCAGTGCGCAAAGCCGTCCATCCCAGATAAATTCCAATACAGGCTATAGTAACAATCCAGCTCAAATGCAGTACATTTTTTTTCATGCAGAACCTGGCCAGTTGGCCCACCCTTTTGCTGAAAGTTTCAACACACCTTAGCAAAGCCACCCCCAATCGACAACTAAATTATTCCTAATAAACGACCACATAGAATTATTTATTCCAACATAAAGCTCAGGGGTAGCAACCCCTTACAGCAGGTTGGTCAGAAAATACTGACCGGATCAACAAGAAGGCATTTTACAAAGGAATAATTTATGCTAATGTTTATTTCATTGTAGAATATTTAATTACTTTGTTGCGGATACCCGATGATCACAGATGGTTTTTTATTCCTGACTGTCTTGTTGCTGATGGCAGCCGGGCTCGGCTTACTGGAGAAGCACAGTGGTTGGCGCTTGTTTGCCATTTTACCCGGCATTGTGCTGTTGTATTTTAGCGTGATGCTGGCTTCCAGTTTAGGGCTTTGGAGCCAAAGCGACAGTATTCGCGCAACGTACAGTGTGGTACGAAACAACCTGCTGCCTGCCATGATTTTCCTGATGTTGCTAAAAAGCGATTTACGAGCGATTGCCCACCTTGGTCCCCGCATGTTGGGGGCCTTTTTTACTGCGGTGATCACGATTATGCTTGGCTTCGTCATTACTTTTGCTATCTTTCATCGCTGGCTGGAACCCGATAGCTGGAAAACCTTTGCCGCCTTATCGGGCAGTTGGATGGGCGGCACCGGTAATATGGCGGCTATCCAGTCAGCGCTGGATGTACCAGACAGTCGCATGGGCTACACCTTGCTGATGGACTCCATTGATTACGCTATCTGGGTGATGATCCTGCTGGCGTTGGTGCCTTTTGCCGGCCTGTTCAATCGCTGGACCAATGCGGACAGCAGCTTGCTGGCTAAAGCCGGTGAGCGACTGGCACAACAGCACGAAGCAAAGGCAGCAGGTACGACTGTGACCCAGCTGAACTTACTGGTGTTACTCAGCCTGAGTTTTTTGGTATCGGCGGTCAGTCAGCACCTGGCTAGCCTGTTACCAACAACCGCTTTCTTAACCAGCATGACCTGGACCATTTTGCTGGTCACACTGGCCGGTGTGCTGGCTGCGATGACAAGGCTTGGCAGACTGGCTGGCTCTGTCGAGCTGTCTCAGATTATGCTGTTGGTGATTATCGCGCTGATTGCTTCCAGAGCTGATTTCGCCGATTTAGTCAAAGCGCCGATTTATGTCACCGCTGGCCTGATGATTCTGTGTATTCATGGTCTGCTGATGGCTTTGGTAGCCAAACTATTCCGACTTGATTTATTCACCTGCGGTGTGGCCTCCCTGGCCAACATCGGCGGGGTCGCTTCAGCCCCTATACTGGCAGCCGCCTACTCCAAAGCCTTGATCCCCGTTGGGGTGTTGATGGCGATGCTGGGTTATGTTGTTGGCACGGCAGGTGGTCTGCTGGTAGGTAAAATGCTGTTCTGGCTAGCCTGACAACCAGACAGCCATTATAGTGCAAGTGCACCGATTTCTTGCGTTCGAGGTTAGACATGAAGATTACTGATATCCGTTTGGGCATGTTGAAGGTGCCATTGAAAACGCCCTTTAAAACGGCGCTACGTACCGTGCATGAAATTGAAGATGTCGTGGTTATGGTAGAAACCGATACCGGCCATGTAGGTTATGGGGAAGCTCCGGCGACGGCCGTGATTACCGGTGATATTCATGGCTCTATTATCGAAGCCATCCGCACCGTGATTAAGCCCAAATTAGTGGGCCTGGATATCTCCGATCTGAATCATGTCACCCGGGTGATCCAAAACTGCATTATGAAAAACTACAGCGCCAAAGCAGCGGTAGAAATAGCGGTTTACGACTTGTTTGCGCAACTTTATGGCGCCCCATTGTACAAAATGCTCGGTGGCGGTGTGCCTAAACTCACCACGGACCTGACCATCAGCGTCGATTACATCGATAAGATGGTGGCAGATTCGCTGGATGCTGTAGACCGCGGTTTTGAGACACTAAAAGTCAAAGTTGGCAAAGACATAGGCGTTGATATAGAGCGGGTCAAAGCCATCTACGCCGCCGTTGAAGGCCGGGCACTGATCCGGCTTGATGCGAACCAGGGCTGGACGGCGAAGGAAGCCGTCTATGCACTGCATAAACTGGAAGATGCCGGTGTCCGGCTGGAACTGGTGGAGCAACCTGTTAAAGCGCTGGATATTGATGGCCTGAAATACGTTACCGACCGGGTGCATACCCCGGTCATGGCCGATGAAACCACCTTCAGTCCGCGCGAAGTTATTGAACTGATCAAAATGCGTGCTGCCGATATCATCAACATCAAGCTGATGAAAACCGGGGGCATCTCCAATGCCATTAAAATCGCAGATATCTGCTCGTTCTACGACATGCAGTGCATGATTGGTTGCATGCTGGAAACCAGCATCAGTGTGTCTGCCGCTGTGCACCTGGCCGTTGCTAAATCCGATGTGATTACCAAGGTGGACTTGGATGGCCCTTCGCTTTGTTCGTTTGATCCTGTCGAAGGCAATGTGCTGTTCGAAGGTGCGGATATCAGCATTGAAGATACGCCAGGCCTTGGTATTCGCAGTATCAAAGGCCTGAACATGCTCGCTTAAATGGCATTCTCCCTGCCGATAGCATAGCCGGTAGCCGTATGGTTGCCGGTTTTTTTATGCTCCAGGCCTGCGTTTAGGCTGGCAACATAAAAACACATCCCCCCTGCTGCCTGTACCAATGTAAATAAAGCGCTGCTGCTGACAAAAAAAACCGCAGCATCCTGGCTGCGGTTTTTTATAACGGTTCGACCTTAGAAGGTGTATTCCACCAGTAAGGTATAAGCCCGACCACGAGGATCAGCCACACGCGGCTCCCAGGCAGAACCAGCTGCCGAGTCCATATTGTGTGATGAGAACGGCGGATCCTGATCAAACAGGTTCTTAATTCCCAGTGTAATCAACGTATTTTCCAGGCCCCGGTACGTCATGCTGTAATTGTAGGTAGTATAGCTACTCACCCGCTGATCCCAGTTCTCGGGAGTATGGGCACCGCTGGCAATCCGTGCAAAGATGGCACCTTCATAACCATGCCGATATATCTGCGTCAGACTGTGCATAAAGTCGCCATGCGTGTAGCTGAAATTCAGCGTATGCTTCCATTTGATAGGCAAGTTGTTGTTGTAAACAAACTGACCAACCAGATTTTCACTGTAGGGCAGTGTGTCGAGCGCTTTGGTTTTAAAGCTCTGCAGGTAGTTACCATTTAACCGTACCCGCCAACTGCCGCCAGCAAGCTCTCCAAACAGGTTAGCATCCAATTCAATGCCCCTGGTCAAGGTGCCCCCTGAGTTGATAAAACGTCCATCAATCAGTGTGATTTGGCCGGAAGCATCACGGATAAAGTTGTCCTGAAAAGCGTCATAGTTTTCCAGCAACACAGTTTGTGTTGCAGTACGGATGGTGTTGGTCCGTTCAATCTCCCACCAGTCAATGCTGATATTGAAGTTATCGACAGGGACCAGCACCACACCAATGCTCTTTTGCGTAGACTCTTCAGGCTGCAAGTCTATTTTACCGCCACGCAGAATATCTGGCTGGATAGATTCACAACCCGGCGTATCGCTGACCTGGCCATCCGGACAAATAGCCGGGTCAAACCAGGTATCCACGGTATTGGCTTCTGCACGAACCCCTTCAAACAGCTGGTTAAAATTCGGCACCTTAAAGCCGGTACTGTATGCCGCCCGCACCATAACTTGCTCGACAGGCTGGTACTTCAGCGATACTTTCGGGTTGGTGGTACTGCCAAAACCACTGTAATGATCGTAACGGCCGGCCAGAGTCAGATCCAGATTATCCAGCAGTGGCAGATAAACTTCCGCAAAGACAGCTTTGATATTGCGGCTTACTTTATCCAGCGCATTTTGATCGTCAAAAGGTGCCAGTGGCACTGTTTTACCGGGTTCTAAATCGGAGCCATCAAACTTGTACTCCTCACGACGCAAGTCGGTTCCGACAGCGGCCTGAATGAAACCACCCGGTAACTCCAGCCCCAGATCACCGGACACAACAGCATCCAGCTGGGTTAGAGTGGTCGTCCCCTTATACAGCTTGAGGCCCGCCGCTGAAGCAGCTGCCAGACCATCCAAAGCCGCCTGGGATTGTTGCCCTGGCGATGCAAAAGGATCCAGGGTGCCACTGCCAAGTAAGCTTTGTAATTGATCCAGATAATAGTACCCATCAACCAGAGTCGTTTTAGAGGTATTCTCTGAACGTGAGAACCCAACCGTGTAATCGTAATCGGCAATCATGCCTTCAAATGCCAACAAAGCACGGTAGGAAGTGGTATCGGTATCAAAAGTACGAGGCCCACACTCCATACAGCGCCAACGATAGGCAATAGGAGCACCGTAATTCAAATCATCGTAACCAAAGTACTCGCCTAAGGCATTGTAGATACGATCATAATTTGCCCCGGTGCTTGGATACCAGGTGGATGGATTGTACTGGGCATTCTCAAGCGTACTGGAGCTAATTTGATAGGCTTCAAAACTCTTTCTGGATTCGACATGAGCGGCAGAAAGTTCAAAGAACATTTCATGGCCATCGCCTAAGTTAAAAGACACCCGGCCAATGAAATCCAGACTTTCCAGAGGTGACTGCAGCATACGATGACGGGCATATTCCCAGGCACAGGCATATTTGGACGTTGCCGACCAGGGATACAGATTCGGGTCGAAGCGGTCCATAAAGTCGCCACCCGCCGCACAACCTTCCGCACCGGGTAAAGCCAGGATATTGATCGCAGCCATCAGGGCGCCTTCATTCGCCGGATCCGGATCGAGCAAACCGCCACCAATTAAGCCAGGAGCCGTATCGGAGTTCTGGTTAAAAATGGTAGCAAAGGGTGTGCCACGCGTATCCGGCGATAAGCCGCGATCTTCGCGGAAAGAGTAGGTAAAATCACGCTGAGTACCACGAATACCCAAGTTTCGTTTAGCCGTCAGAGTGGCAAAGGCATTCCAGCCATCCTGATCAAAGTCACCTACCCCAAAGAGCACATTACCGCGATAAATATGGCCTGCACCTGCTTCGGTGATATCTGCAAAACCAGACACCTGGGCACCGGTGTAATCACGTCGGGTAATAAAGTTAATCACCCCGCCGATGGCATCGGTTCCATACACTGCAGAAGCGCCATCACGCAGGATCTCCACCCGATCCAAGGCAGCAAATGGAATGGAGTTCAGATCAACGCTACGGCCTTTTAAGCCATGCGGCGCCAAACGACGGCCATTCAGTAACACCAGGGTGGCATCCGCCCCCTGACCACGTAAATTGGCACCGGAGTTGCCTGAGTTACCACGGTTCTCCGCGGTAGTGATGCCTTCATTACTGGCCATATTGTCCATGCCATTGCCTGCAATATTCAATTGCATCAACAGCTGTTCACCTGAGGTAATACCGGCAGCATTGATATCCTCGCGGGTAAACACGGTGATCGGTAACTCGCCTTCCAAAGTAGTACGTTTAATGCTGGAGCCAGTGACCCGAATTCGTTCAACGGCTTCATCGGCCTCTGCAACAGACAGATTATCATTCGCTATCGCGTGTGTGCCTAGCCCGGCCAGGGCTAAACACCCGATTAATGGTTTCAACTTCACGTGCATCTCTCCTAACTGGTCACCTGGATTTTCTTCTAATTAGTTGTTCGTTTTCCGAACAGTTTTAACATAGCAAAGATTCCATCAATTTGAAATAAATTATGCTGAATAATTTATTAATTCAGAATATTTCATTCCAAAATAAATCTAACCCAATGTTTAATTTAAGAATAAAAGATATAAAAAATTCTGGGCTAATCGGGTATCCCAGAATAAGTCTGCTTTTTTTGTACCAACTGAGCGGCTTTTTATGCAACGCCAGCGAATTTGCCGTAGAATATGTCGCTTGTTGGCTGGCTATGGCCACATTCTGCTTGTTGTAAGGAGTCTGTTGTGGAGTTGCTTTTCTCATCCTTGTTGTTCGCTGTCACCATTGTTAGCCTGACGTTGGGGTTAAGCTGCCTGATCTATGCCTGTGTACTACCGGCTAATCTCAGCCCGGAACAACGCATGGAGGCTCGTATTGAGTTCGGTATTTTCAGCGCAGGCTCTTTTGCGATTCTGGCAATGATGCTATTTGCACTCTGCTACCACTGAGCCTATTGTCGTCTGATAGCTCATCTTCTGCGCTATTTTGCTGCGCTGTTGCATGCAACTCCAGCCGGGCTTTTTCCAGCAGCCCGGCATCGAGTTCGCTTTTAACTGCCACGCCCAGCTCTTTAAACTCAGCCGCTTGTTTAATGAGGTTGCCGCGCCCACTGTACAACTGACCAAACGCTTTGTCATAGCTTTCGCGAGCCTTGTCCAATTGCTTGCCCACCCCTAGCATGCTGTCCAAAAACAGTTTCAGTTTGCTGTAAAATTTTTCGGCTCGATTGGCCAGCTCGGCACTGTGCTTGCTTTGATCTTCAAAACGCCAGAGTTGGCGCACAATATTCAGGCTGGTTAGCAAGGTGGTCGGTGTAGCGACTAGCACGTTGCGTTGCAATGCCCGCTGGTACAGCTCGGGATCGGATTTCAGTGCCTCGACATAAGCCGATTCAATCGGGATAAACAAAAACACCACTTCCGGCGAATTCAATCCTGCCAGCTGATAATAGTTTTTATCCGCCAACTCAGTGATGCGATCTTGCACAGCCTGGCAATGTTCTGCCAGGGCCTGCGCGCGCGCGCTATCATTATCCGCATTAACAAAGCGGGTGTAAGCAGCCAGCGAGGTTTTGGCATCAATCACCATATGCCGCTGCTGCGGCAGGTACACAATAGCATCCGGCCGCCGCTTGCCATCGTCACTGTCAAAACTTACCTCGCGTTGATAGTCCACACCGGCACGTAAACCAGAGTTGTCCAGCACATTTTCCAACATTAACTCACCCCAGTTACCCTGTACCTTTTTTTGTCCCTGCAATGCTTTAGTTAATTGCTCAGCCTGGTCGGTGATGCGATGATTCAATTGCTGCAGATTGATCAGCTCGGTTTTAAGGGCGCTGCGTTGTTGCAGTTCATCGCTGTGCATACGCTCCATCTTATCGCGGAAGCCCTTCATGTCCTGCTGCAGTGGGGACAACAACTGCTGCAACTGCTGCTGGCTAAGCTCACTGAACGCCTTGCCCTTGCGCTCCAGCACGTCTTGAGCCAATAACTCAAACTCTTTTTTCAACTGATCACGGCTGTCTTTCAGCAAAGCCAGTTGCTCGGCAAAGTGCTGCTCTTTGGCAGCGAGGGTGCTGTGCAGCCGATCATGTTGTTCTTTCATCGCCAGATAGTTGCTGTGCAGTGTCTGCTGCTCCGCTTTGTGTTGCTGCTGCATTTGTTTCAGCTCAGCGAGTTGCAGCTCGCGCTCACGCAATTCGGTTTGCCGTATCTGCAACAGATCGCGGCTGCGTGCTGCCAGCTCCATTTGTGCTTTCAACTCATGCTGGTACTGCTGTGCCTGTTGCTGACTTTGCTCCAGTTGCTGTTGCATGGTCTGTAAAAGCAAGCGGGACTTTTGCCGTAAAAACAACAGGGCCGGCAGCAGCAATAACAGCGCAACAGCAACTCCCGACAGGACATAGATGGACATTTCATTCATGCGATCGCATTCCGTTTAGTGCGGATAAGGCCTATGCTGACCTATCCTGGCCTTAGGAACAAGCATTGATAGACTCTGCCAGTTTCGTCTGTGCATTTTTCGTATTACACTGCACCAACACCGACAAAACCGGATGGAACTATGCCACCTATTTTTATCATTCTGGCCTTGCTGTTTGTTGCCTTATTTATTCTGGTGACGGTTCTGGAAAAGTACGGCAAGCGCCGAAGTGAGGAAGAACTGAGTAAAATAACCCGCTATATTTTTCCACTGGTCGGTATCGTGCTGCTGGCTCAGCTGCTGTACATGTTATTTCGCTAACCATCTCGCCCAGCATGCAGGCAGCCGGTTTTGACTTGCCTGTATGTTGTTAGTGCGCTGCAATCCCTGCATGCCGTTCCAGGAGTTTACCAATGTTTCGACTTTTTGTTGCACTGTGTTTATTAACGCCACTGCTACTGGGCGCCGAGCCTCGTGGCATGCTGCCAGACGACTACTACCGTTTTGTCTTTGTGACGGATCCGCAGTTGGCACCGGATGGCCGGCAGCTTGCCTTTGTGCACAGCACCATTGGCGAGGATAAACGCAGCCGCCATAGCAACCTCTGGCTGGTGGCAACCGATGGCAAGACAGATCCCCGCCAACTGACCTTTAGCAACCATGACCGCAGCCCACGCTGGTCGCCGGATGGCAGCCAACTGGCTTTTCTTTCAGGCCGCAAGGATGGCCAGCAGCTGCACCTGCTGCCAATAGCAGGGGGAGAGGCCCGGGCAATCACCTCGCTCAAGCAGGCCGGTATTCGTGATTTCAGCTGGTCGCCCGATGGCCAACAGTTGCTGCTGACTTTGTCGGTGGATCCGGCCATTGAGGACCCCACGGCTGAGAAAGCCAACCATGGATCCCCTGAGGCTGATGTGGTGGTAATCCGCCATGCGCTGTACAAAAGTGATGGCAGCGGTTATCTGAATGAGCGGCGCTCTGGTCTTTGGCTGTTGGATATCGCAACGCAGCAACTCAGCCGTCTAACCGGTGACGCCCGCTGGCATGATCATTCGGCACAGTTTTCTCCCGATGGCAGCCAGATTGTCTTTGCCTCTGATCGCAGTGAGGATGCACTGGAGGGCAGCATGCAGCAGGATTTATTCTTGCTTGCACTGGATGATGGCTCCATCACCCGGCTGGATACCCTGCCAGGCCAGGCCAGTTCCCCGCAATGGTCGCCGGATGGCAGCCAGTTGCTGTATCAGCATCAGGCCGACTATTTTGAACCACAGCAGTTGGTGCTGCATCAGCTGCGCACTGGTGGCAACCGCCTGATAGCTAAGGACTGGGATCGCAACGCCAGCAATGCACTCTGGCAAAGCAAGGATCGCATCTTACTGAGTGCTGATCATCAGGGCTCACGGCCGGTTTTTGAACTGGATCTGCGCCGCGATACTCCCCGTATTCGTTTAAGCGAGCAAGGCAGTGCCTCACAGCTTACCTTAACTGCCGATGGCAAACGCCTGGGTTACCTCTGGCAAGATGAGCAGCACCTGCCAGAAATCTGGTTTCAAAATGCCAACCAAGCACCACGGCAGCTCACCCGATTCAATCAGCAGCTACTGAGCGAGCTCAAGTTGCAGCCACTGGAATCGTTCTGGTTTGAGCACGAGCAAGGCCAAAGCTAGGGCTTCTTACTCAAACCTGTTGGGTGGCAAGCCGGCCTGTCTTATCCGCTGATCCTAAATATCAAAGGCGGGCCGGGCGGCATGTGGGGCCATCAGTGGTTTCATGAGTTTCAAATGATGGCTGCTGCTGGCTATGCGGTCGTCTTTACCAACTACCGCGGCAGTACCGGCTATGGTTATGCCCATCAGCATGCAGTGCATGCCGATTACGGTGGCGTCGATTTCCGCGACAACATGGCCGTGCTGGACCATGTGTTGCAGCAGCACGACTGGCTGGACAGCTCTCGTCTGTACATTACCGGCGGCAGCCACGGCGGCTTTTTAACCAACTGGATTACCACACAAACCGACCGCTTTAAAGCCGCGGTAACCCAACGCAGTGTCAGTAACTGGCTATCCGAAGCCGGCACCCAGCAATATCCGCCAAACTCGATGCGCCGTGAATTTGCCGGTACCATCTGGCAGAATTTCGAGCTGTACTGGAACCGCTCGCCGTTAAAGTATGCCAATCAGGTCAGTACACCAACACTGATCATTCACAGCACTGAAGATCACATCACGCCAATAGGCCAGGGCGAAGAGTGGTTTTATGCACTAAAAGCCAACGATGTGCCGGTGGAGATGGTGGTGTTCAAAGGCGAAGGCCATAGCCTGTCCAGGAATGGCACGCCAATCAATCTGGTGGAGCGGCTCAAACGCATCCTGGCATGGTTTGAGCGTTACGCCGACTAAGTTTGGTGATAACAAACGAACCGCTACTCGCTGGGGTTACCAGTTAGAAGTTATGCCCCAGCGATAAATACCAGGAGTCAACCTGACTGCGGTTGTCCCCCTCGGCTCGGCCATAGCCAAAAAACAGTGGACCAAGTGGGCTGTCCCAACCAAGGAACAGGCTGCCAGCCCATAACCAGGCATCGGTTTGCTGCGCCTGATTCAGGTTCAGCAAATCATCCCGCACCCGGCCACGCTCAATGGAGCCACCAATAAACCAGGGCATATTTAAAAATGACATTTGGGACTGTGTCAGTTGGTACTGATAGACCAGGCTACCAAAACTCACGGTGCTACCGTACAGATACTGATGCGGATACCCCGATAAATTCAAAAAGCCCCCCAGGCTAAATTGCTCTAAAATCAGCTCTGGATCGTCATTGCGATAACGCTGCCAACTCCAACGGCTATGCAACCGGTGCGCCTGCCAGCTTTTAGCAACCAACAAATCCAGGTTCAGTGTCTGGCTATTGCCACGGCTGACACCGGAGCGATCCTGCAGCCACTGCACTTCACTGCTCAGCCGAATGCCCCGGCCCGGAAAGTTGATGTTATCCAGAGTGTCCCAGTGTCCTTGCAACACAGGTCCATAACGCTGATAGGATAAACGCACCCCACTTTCAGTCTCACGCAAAGAGCCTGGTGCGCGGTAGCGGCCCACTCTACGGGTCCAACCGCTGGCCAGCGTCAGGTGGTCACTGACATTCAGACCGGCCAGCACCGTACTATTGAACTCACTGTGATTCAAATCACCCAGTGAACGCCGGTTCTCATCCTCCAACACCTGGCGATCACTGAACGCCGAAACCTTGCCACTGACAAAAGTAGCCGGGCTAAACACCGGCCAGTACAGTTCACTACTAATCAGCTTGTCGCTGCCAATACCGAGCTCTGAATACCACTCTGCTCCCAGCGGGCTTAAGTTGGTATACAGATAGCTGGCGGCAAGCTGGTAATGGTGTTTATTCTGAAAATCATCTTCAAAACGCAAACGGAAATTCAGGTAACCCGGCCCCCAGCTTTTCTCCTGCACCTGCACCTGCAGTTCGGTACTGTCGTCGTCTAAAATGGTGAGTTGCTGGGAAACACGCTCAAACACATCCAGACCATACAAACGCCGGATACCTTTCTCTACCACCTGACTATCGTATGGATCTCCGGGCTTAATACCGAGGCGACTTAGCAGGATGTCATCGGCAAGCGCAGAGTGATTGTGCAACACTATCTGGTCGATATGCTGACCGGATGGATCGGGCAAGCGGTGGCTTAACAGCCACTGATGATAGTCTGCGGCCGATACCGATAGCGCTTGCAACTCGGAGGCCGCCTGAGCGCTCTGGTAGCCAATATCAGCTCCCTCCATCAGGCGATCAAAGTCAAGGGTGCCGATGCCGGTCAAACCGGGTCGCAGCAAAATATCCTGCTCGTCCAGTAACGCCAACTGAACGGCCAGGCCACGGCGAACCAAAAAATTGGTTAATTGTTCAGAGACACTAAACGCATCGGTCAAGTCCTCCTTTTGCAATAAAGGCGCATCAATGCTCACGGCAATAATACGTTCAGCGCCAAGCGCCTTGGCAACATCGACCGGCAAATTATTGGCAACGCCCCCATCCACCAGAATACGCTGATTGATTTCCATCGGCCTGACCACCCCGGGGATCGACATGGAAGCCTGCACCGCTTGCAGCAAACTGCCTTCATTCAGTACCACGGCCTCGCCTGTCACCAGGTCGGCGGCTACCGCTCGAAACGGAATTGCCAGCTCATCAAAATCCAGCTGATTGGCCTGAACCCCAAAAGCTTGCTGCAGCAACTGAGCCATGGCCTGACCATGCAGCACGCCTTTGGGCAGGTGCACGCCATCCAGTCGTAAACCCAATTCCAGCTGGATCGGGTAAGCATCGCCCTGTTGCTTCCTTCTGGCCGGCATCTCATGACGCCGTACCCGATCCTGAAAGCCCTCTCCCCAGGGCAACTCCGTGAGTATGTGTTCGATTTGCTCCGGACCTTTGCCGCTGGCATACAAGCCACCTACAAAAGCACCAATGCTGGTTCCTATCACCAGATCAACCGGGATCTGCTGCTGCTCCAAATAACGAATCACTCCCAGATGAGCACCGCCTCTGGCACCACCGCCACCTAAAACCAGTGCAACGCAAGGCCTATCTGTCACCATTGCGCAAGGACCGCTAAGTTCTGTCGTTTCCGCAGAAAGTAAAGCTGGCCACCAGCAAAGCAGCCAACCGAGCCGGCTCCAGCCTGTGCGACTTTTTTGTTGCTTCATGCCTGATCCAAGCTCCTTTTAAGAATCTGTTTGAGTCCAGCCCAACACCTTGCTAAGGTTAAAGCAGATGCAAAACATTGGGTTTGCATCACCTGTGAGCCGAGGTTGTTTGCCATGACATTCGTCGCTACTGCTATCGCATTGTGTTTACTGTGCAGTGTAACTACCCTAAATGCAACTGCCGGAGATTGGCAAATTCTGGTATTGGATCAAGATGGTAAGCCATTAGAGGATGCGGTGGTCGAACTTGTGGTGCTGGATACCCCCCAGCCGACTCCCCCCCAACTTCCGGCATCCGTGACCGTTAAGCAGCAGGGGCTGAACTTTGTGCCTTTCGTCTCAGCCATTCAGGTCGGTACTGCAGTTGATTTTCCAAATATGGATCGCACCCGTCACCATGTCTATTCCTTTTCACCAGCCAAGGTGTTTGAAATTCAGCTCTATCATGGCCAGCCAGAACAGCCGGTACGCTTTGATCAAGCCGGTATCGTCGCCCTCGGTTGCAATATTCACGATTACATGGAAGCTTATGTGTTTATTAGCAACAGTCCCTTGTTGCAAGTCACCAACGCCAGGGGAGAAGCTCAATTCCAGAGTCTGGGGGCAGGTCGCTATCAGCTCCGGCTGTGGCATCCTTTCCAACAGGAAGATTGGGCGCTGATTGAGGTGGAACACAAAGGTAATAGCCAAAGCCAGTACCAGCTGACTGTTCAACACCGCCCGAAGCAACCCACCCCACAACGTGGCTTTGGCTCCTGAATCGATGCGAATACTCAACTCATTACGTCACCGCCTACTGCTTGTAATCATTGGCTTGTTGAGCTTACTTGCTTTGGCCACAGCGTTGGCCAGTCTGAGTGCTATGAAAAAAGACAGTCAGCAACAAGCCCGGCAAGTTCTGACGGTTGCCGCCAATGTATTTGAGCAATTGCTTAATGAACGCTCGCAACAACTTGGTCAATCGGTGCAGGTACTGGCCGCTGATTTTGGATTCCGACAGGCGGTGGCAACATCCGAGTCCGCCACTATTCAGTCGGTACTGGAGAACCATGGTAGCCGCATCGAAGCACAATTGGTGGTGCTGTTAGACCCACAAGGGAACTTATTGGCCAGCAGTCGCCGCGAACTAAGCGAAGACCAGCTCAGCCCATTACTGCAAGCGGCCCAACAAGCAGCTTTCAGCAGGCACAGCGCTATTTTTCCGCTGGACGGTCAAGCTTACCAACTGGTGTTGGTCCCGGTACGAGCACCGAATATCATCGCCTGGGTTGGCATGGGTTTTGTGCTGGACGAAACATTAGCACTGCAGTTAAAAGCCATTACAGGTCTGGACATCAGTTTTATTCAGTACCAAACAGGGCAGGAAATACACTTGCTCACCTCGACACTAAGCAATCAGAGTTTGTCAGACCTGCTGCCTGAAACCATCGCCTTAACAGAGTTAACCAATGACCCCTCCGCCAGTCAGGATCAGCGTTACCTGACCCTCAGCAGGCCACTGGAACATGCCGATCTCTGGGCATTGCTGCACTTACCGAACAGCCGCTGGCTACAAAACTACCAGAGTATGCGAAGCCAGTTAGTCGGTATTTTTGGCGTTGCGCTGACGGTATCTTTGCTGGCCGCATTCTGGCTGGGCCGCAGCATCACCGAACCATTGCAAAAGCTCAGCAAATTTGCCAGGCAACTGGGGGAAGGTAAAGCCACCCCAGCTTTACCAAAGGCTCGCGGTGAAGTCGGCGTCCTTAGTAAAACCCTTAACCAGATGCAGCAGCGGCTGGCCGAGCGGGAGCGTTTACTGATCGAGCAAGCTGAGCAAGATCCTCTCACCGGCCTTGCTAACCGCAGCGCAGCCGAGCGCTGGTTGAAAAACTATGGACGGCAGCAAGCCGGCGTCTTGCTGTTGCTGAACATTCGCAACTTTCGCCATATCAACGATGCCTTTGGTCTGGATACCGGCGATCAACTGCTGCAACTTCTGGCGGAGCGTATTCGCCAACTGGCCCCTGCGCCGCTATTTAGTGCGCGGGTTGGCGGCGATGAGTTCCTGTTGATCTATGCCGAATTACCCACTGAGTTGACAGCAGTAACAGCTCCTTTGCAGGCTGCTTATCAACTGCAACACAGCAGTATCAGCTTACAGCTCACCTTGGGCTATTATCGCTTTGCCGTGCCGATAGCTGAACCTCTTGTAGTCAGCACCTTACTACGCCGGGTTGATATCGCCAGCGCCGCAGCTAAACAACTGAGCGAAGGCGTTGCTGGTTATCAAGCAGGTCAGGATGAACGTCATCTGCGCGAACTGACCATTATTCAGGACTTGCCAGTTGCTCTGGCAGCCAATACGCTGAGTATCTGTTATCAACCCAAAGTATCACTGCAGCATCAAAACTGCCTGGCAGCAGAAGCCTTAATCCGCTGGCAGCATCCAAGTCTTGGTTTTATCCCACCGGATGAGTTTATTCGCTTAGCCGAGCACAGCGGCCATATTCAGTTGGTCACCGACTGGATGCTAAGCAAGGTGATTACACAAGCAGCACTGTGGCAAAGCTCCCATCCGGGTTTAAAGTTGGCTGTGAATCTTTCACCGTTGGATCTGATCGATGAGCAACTGCCAACACGTATCCAGCAATTGCTAAACCAGGCCAGAGTATCTGCTAAGGTGTTGGCATTGGAAGTTACCGAGGGTGCCGTAATGCAGGACCCGGAGCGGGTGATTCGGAACCTCCATCAACTTGCAGCGCTAGGGGTTGAACTGGCAATCGATGACTTTGGTACCGGTCATTCATCATTGGCCTATCTGAAGTTGTTGCCGGTTCATGAAGTAAAAATTGATCGGGCTTTTATCAAAGATATTGAACACAACAGCGATGATGAGCTGATCGTCGAAGCAGCCAGCCGCTTAGCCAAAGGCTTAGGGTTTCAGATCACTGCCGAAGGGCTGGAAAACCGTGCAGGTCTTACTAAACTGCTGGCGCTTGGTTGCGATACCGTTCAGGGCTATTACTTTGCCAAACCAATGCCAGCAACAGACTTTGACCACTGGCTACAGCAATTCCAGCAGACGGGAGCCGATTATTTTAGTGAGGTAAATGCATGAATAAAACAGTGATCTGGTTGCTACTGGCTTTGCTGGCTTTGCCAGTTCATGCCGCAAGCAGAGTGCTGACAACGGGTGGAGCCACCACCATTGAAGGCAGTGCAGGTGGCGGCATTGTGCCCTGGGCAGTGATCAACGGTTACGGGAGTAATGAAGAGTGGAGCCTGCAGGCTTTTGGCAGCCGGGTCGGGGTCGATGACTTTTCCTTGCATTCAACCGGAATCGGATTAAGTGTTGATAATCGCTGGGAGCTGTCTTATGCCCGGCAACAATTTAAGCTCGATAGCATCGGTGGTCAATTGCGGCAGGATATTGTCGGTGTTAAGTACCGGCTTGCTGGTCAGTTACTTTATACCAATCTGCCACAAATTAGTCTGGGCCTGCACTACAAACGTCATCTGGATTTTGAGCTACCATCTCTGGTTGGAGCCCGATCGCGAAGCGGGGTTGATGCCTATGTAGCTGCCAGTAAAGTTTGGCTGGATGCCATAGCTGGCCGTAACTTACTGCTAAACGGCACCATCCGTGCTACTCAAGCGAACCAGACGGGTTTGCTTGGCTTTGGCAACACAGAAAATCAACGCCATCAACTGATGTTTGAAGGATCAGCAGCTTTGTTGCTGACCCATCATCTGGCCGTTGGGGTCGAATTTAAGCAAAAACCGAATCGGCTGGCATTTGCCGATGAACAGCACTGGCGCGATCTGTTTGTAGCCTGGTTTGTTAACCCAAACCTGTCCGTAACCGCTGCCTATGTCGATTTAGGTAGTATCGCAGGCCTGCCCTCGCAACAAGGGTGGTATCTTGCTTTAGAAGGGAGCTGGTAATGAAGTCACTGCTTAGTCTACTCAGTACGGCCTTGTTACTATTAGCCTGCAGTCAAACTCCTCAGCCTAGTTTGTATCAACAGCTGGGCGAAGAAGCAGGCATCACAGCCATTACTGATCACTTGCTCTATCGGATTGAGCATGATCCGCTGATCGTCAATCATTTTCGCGACACCGATATCCCCCGCTTCAGGCATTTATTGATTGAGCAACTGTGCGAATTATCCGGAGGCCCTTGTGTCTACAGCGGAGCAACAATGGAGGAAAGTCATACCGGTCTGAACCTGAATACCCGGGATTTTGATCGGCTGGTCAATCACCTGATCAGCGCCATGCAACAGCAAGGCATTCCCTATGGCACGCAAAATCAGCTACTGGCTTTGCTCGCCCCTATGTACCCTGAAGTTATTGGCCGCTAAAGCTTGGCTCAAGACGGGCGGATCAGCAAGGCTGTTAAGCGCCGGCTCAGTGGCGCAAAAATCAACACCAGCGGAAAAGCACAGGCATGGGCCACCAGATAAGCTTTCAGCCAGCTAAGGACAAAACCACTGAACCAACCAAGATTTAATAAGGTAAGAATGCCAGACATCAAAAAAGCCATAAAGCCGGACATAATAAAAGCAAACACCAAAGGTTGAAGTTTTGCGGGCAACATAAGAAATACCTGATAAAAAGGCAATTATAACGTGGACGCCCTGGCAACAACACAGCAATTTTTACCGGCTGCTTTTGCCTGGTACAAAGCCTGGTCCGCACGCTGCAGTAACACATTAAGGCTTTGCTCTGGTTCATGCTCGGCAATACCAATCGACACCTGCAGACGGATTGGCGCCTGCCGGTAATGCAGTACATGTGTTGCCAGTTGCTGTTGAATGCGTTCAGCAACCGACACCGCTTCCCGGGCAGGGATATCCGCCAATACGATCACAAATTCTTCGCCGCCATAGCGGGCGAAAAGATCATATTCTCTGAGTTGCAACCGGATTTGCTCGCAGATAAATTGCAGCGCTCTATCACCGGCCAGGTGACCGTAATGATCATTCAATCCTTTAAAATGATCGATATCCAGCATCAGCAAGCTGCATTTGGCCCCGATCCTGTCCTGATGCTTGAGTATCTTCTCAGCCTGGTGCATAAAAAAGCGACGATTGGCGATACCGGTCAGCTCATCGGTATTGGCCTGATTTTTTAAACGCTGCTCGGTCTGCAACAACGCAAGCTGCAATCGCTTTTGCTCGGTAATGTCCTTGGCATGCAGCAAAATAGCACCTTCACTGTTGCATTGCTCTGACATCAAATACCAATTGCCATCGACAGTATCAGCCTCAAAAATGCGAAAAGGCACACTGCGCCGACGCTGACTGGCATACAGCAGCCAGTGGTCCAGATCGGTGGTTTCAATTTTTAATCCTTGCTGCTGCTGATGGCAGCAACGGATAATTTGCTCAAATGACATGCCGTGTAATCGCTCTGGCTCAATGGCGAAAATCTCTGCCAGGGCCGGGTTGGAAAACACCAGCCGATCATCGGCATTAAAAATGCCATAACCATCACCACTGCGAGAAAGAAAATCCGCCAACATCTGATGCATCATGCTATCGCCGCCATTGAAGAGAAGATGCAACTAGTGCAATGGTAGCCTACGGTGAATAAAGCAGTTAGGATCAATGAGCGTATACAAAGAGTAGGTAACTATGACATACAAGGCCGCTTTCCTTGATGCCGGCTCAGTCGGCGATGCCGATCTGACACCTTTGCAGCAGTTAAATCTTCAGTTGCAGCTGTACCCTTTTACCAGGCCTGAACAGATCCTTGCCAGATTGCAAGGCTGTCATATTGCTCTGGTCAATAAAGTACCGCTGGATGCCAGCACCATCCAACAACTGCCTGAGTTACGTTACATTGCGGTAACAGCTACCGGCACCAACAATATTGATCTTAACGCAGCCAAGGCAGCCGGAATTAAGGTACAAAATGTCAGTGCTTATGCCTCAGCTTCAGTCGCGCAGCATGTCTTTGCCATGCTGCTGCATTTTACCAATCAATGCCACTCCTTTGATCAGAGTATCCGGCAAGGCCATTGGAGCAACAGCCCGCACTTTTGTTTGCTGGCACATCCTATGCAAGAGTTAGCCGATCAAACCATGACTATCGTAGGTTATGGGGCTTTAGGCCAGGCAACAGCACGGCTGGCTCATGCCTTTGGTATGACTGTCTGTATTGCTGAGCGCCCCGAGGCCACCCGGTGCCGGCCAGGGCGCTTGCCTTTTGCACAAGCCCTGGCCCAAGCCGATGTGCTCTCGCTGCATTGTCCGCTGACTGAAGACAATCAGCATCTGATTGGGGCTGAACAACTGGCCTTGTTAAAACCAACCGCCATCCTGATTAATACAGCCCGTGGCGAGTTGGTTGATTCGCACGCTTTACTGCAGGCTTTGCAACAAAATCAGTTAGGAGCTGCGGCACTGGATGTGTTGGAGCAGGAGCCGCCACCATTACAGCACCGGCTCTTGCAGCAACCACACCCGAGATTATTACTTACCCCACATGTTGCCTGGGCCAGTCTCGCAGCCAGAAACCGGCTGATAGCATATACCGCCAGGCAATTGAACAGCTGGCTGCAGCAACACCCTGCAGACTCGAAGGAATGAACTGTACAGCAGCCGGAAAGTCACGCAGAATAGAGCATACATTTTGTTACAAACACCCTGAGCGGCTATGCGCTATTTTTTGCTCGCTTTGCTTTTAATCTATGTTGGTAGTGCTGTTGCATCCAGTGCTCCACCCGAGCTGCGGAAAGCATTGATTAACGAAGATCCTGAACAGTTTCTCGAACAAGCAATTTTGCACCCTGATGAAAACTCCAGCAGCTATTGGATGGAGTTGGCCTTGGCATATCTGCAGCTTTATCAAAAAGAAAATGCCTTGCACAGTATTAACCAAGCCATCGATTTGGCCCGTTTACTGGACGATCAGACGCTGTACCAGGCACAGCTGCAGCACGTCAAAGCGCAAATACTTGGCCGCCTGTATCGCAATACCGAGCTTGGTATCGAGGCATTGCATCAAGCGGTACTCTGGCTGGAGCCATTAACCAGTGATGCCGCCCGTACCGAAAAGGCCGAAATCTACGAAAGCCTGGCCCAAGCCTACAATCAACATAGCAGCTTGCAACAAGCCGTCTACTATGCCGAAAAAAGCCTGGCGGAAGCCATGCAACCCAGGCAAAAACTTAACGCACATTTTTTGCTGGGTAGACTTTATCTGCAAATGAACCACATCAGCCAGGCATTTTCACACTTTGACAAAACCACAGAACTTGCCACCGAACTACAGGCTTTTCATGCCTATCCATTAATTCATTTACGCTATGGACTGGCCTACCAGAAAATGGGGCTCCCCCAACAAGCGTTGGAAGCCTTTTTTCGGGCCAAAGATGGTTTTGCGGAGCATCAAGAGCAACGCAATTACATCAATACCCTGCTGCGCATCGTTAGCTTGCAATTAGAGAACCATGCATTGGACGATCAAAGCTACGGCTATCTGGAGCAAGCTTTACAATTCAGTCAGCAGCTGGATGATCAGATGAGGATCGCGGAAGCCAAGTTCCAAATGGGGCAATGGCATCTCTATCACCTGCAACTGAATGAAGCACACTATTATTTTAAAAAAGCCCAGGCGCTTTTTTCTCAAATTGGCGCGCAGGAAAGCCTTCGGCAAGTCCAGTTAGCTTTGATTGAAAGCTTTATCCAACAAGAGCAGCTAGCAGCCGCCATAGCCTTGTTTCAACAGCTGAACATTCAGCATGACAACCCCAACCTGCCCTTATTTATTCGTTATCGTTCTGCGGAACTTGGTGCCGGGCTTGCGGCACGGCAGCTTGAGTGGCAGCAGGCTTATCACTTCAGCGAGCAAGCCCGCGCCTTGCGTTTTAATGACTTGCAAGAGCAATACAACCTTAAACTGGATTACTTGCAATTCAGGCAACCACCACAACCGGAGCAAAGCAAACCGCAATGGTATGCCGCTGGCATGTATAGCTGGGGATTGATGGCTCTGTCTGCACTGCTACTGCTTTTGTTACTGCTGGCAGTGCATCGTTTGCAGCAGTTGAAACAGACATCACCTGCCAGTCAGTTAATATTTTCCCGTCAGTGGATCCAATTTAGCGACCGATTGGTCACAGAACAACGTGCCAAGCTACCCTTACACTTAATGGCGATCACCCTACGGGACTGCCAGCAATACAAACAACTCTATGGGGAAGTGCAATTGCGTCGGGTACTGATTAGCTTGCTGCAAAGCTTTAAGTTGCCGCAGATTGTACAGCTCACCATTCACAGCGATGTGTTATGGCTTGGTCTGTGCTGCCAGCGCTCAGAGCTCGCCGCTCTGGAAAGTAAAATTCTTTGTCATCTTGCTCAGCAGCGCACTCAGTTGCAGCCACAACCTCACTTGCAAACCCTGATTCTGCCGCTGCAGGAGTTGTTGGGTGAAGACTACCAGAGCGGCCATATTCAGGCGCTACGTGAGGCGGTCTGGTTAAGCTGGTATCTTGCCAACCAACTGAACCCGGCCCAGCAGCATATGTACCTGCAACTTAAAGTGCAGGAAAGCAGGCCCTGTGAATGGATGACCGAAAATATCCGCCAGGACTTACTTAATGCGCTGCAGCTTGGCAGCATTGAGCTATGGCAGCAGGATCGGTTGCTTAATCCGCAGCTAAAAGCACTGTTGGATTAATCCTGCAATAACCGTAACGACTCAGGCAACTGATGCTGCATGGGCTGCCCGCTTAGCGGGCACTGCCAGCCCAGTGACACAGCCTGCAAAGCCAGCGTTGCTGCCGCTGTGCTGCTATTGCCATAACGGGGATCCCCTAAGACCGGGTGACCTACCAAAGAAAAATGCCGCCGGATCTGATGCTTGCGACCAGTCAACAAGTTTACCTGCAGCCAGCTGATATCTGGATGTTCCAACTGTTTGAGCAAGCGGAAACGCGTAACACAGGCTTTGCCATCCAGTGGCGTTGCCAGTTCTGCTGCATATTGCAGCGCTTCAGACAGCTGGCCTTGTACCGCAACATGGTACAACTTCTCGACCTGTCCATTCTGAAACTGCTGGCTCAGATGCGCAGCGGCCCTGGCATCGTGAGCCAGCAAAAGCAAGCCACTGGCCTCCCGGTCCAGCCGATGGATCAGATGCACAGCACGTTTTGTTTGCTGCTCTGCCTGACGTAACAACGATAAGTGGTCGCCCCAGAGACTGCCCTGCGACAGCATGCCGGCAGGCTTCCACCACACCGAATAGGCTCGCCGATCCAGTAGCAATTGACTGCCCGCCACTTCACGCTGCAAGATAGCTGCATCGTAGTGCAGTGCTAAAGTCTGGCCAGGTAACAGCTCTGCCTGCGCTCTTCGTAAACGTTTTTGTTTTTTCCCCTGCTGCAGCCAAACCGCTCCTTTCGCCATCGCATCTTTCAAACGGCTTTTTGACAGCTCCGGCACCTGCTCTGCCAGCAACTGAATCGCTATCTCTTTTTTCTCTATCAACCAGCTACGGCTAAACTTCGTCACCTGAGATCCTTAGCAGTTCAGCAAACATTCATGCCATTCATTCTATACCTTATTGTACGCAAGAGTTGAATGAAGGAATAGCCATGAGAGTGTTACTGAGCGCCTTGCTGTTGGTTTCTGCCGCCAGCTTCAGCGTGGAGCAACCAATAAGCAGTACCACAGAGCAGCGTGGTACAGATCACGCTGAGGTAACCAGTAAGCCGATGCCTGTGGTTCGCGCTCAGAGTTACAGTACCGATGTGTGGTTTCAGCGCATTGAGCTGGAGCTAAGCGGTGATCACAATGCCAATGGTTTTTATCACCAGCTGTACCTGAGGTTTGATGCTGACACCAACCGCTCCAGCAAAGCCGTATGGGCAGAGTTCAGCTTAAACCGTGCAGGAAGGCCTGAACAGTTGCTGCATATCAGCTCTATCTTCACCTTGTACCGACAAAGCCGGAACGACTGGTTTGCCATTGATACGCTGTTGGAAGAAAATTACCCCACCGATTATTACGATCTCACGATCCGCCTCTATGATGCCAGTACCGGCTGGTTGCTGGCCGAAATTTCCGGCTACGATGAAGTCATACTGGCAGATCTGCCATTGGAAGATTACCGGCGGGACCAACAAGTAGTAACTGTGGTCGAAAGCTATGGTGGTAGTCTTGGTATTTTAGCGCTACTCGGGCTAAGCTTATTACTTTGGCGGCGACAAGCAATTAGGCATCAGTGATCCGGACAAGCATTTTCACCCTGAGTTGCTGGCTGCTGCTATGGAGTGCATTACCAGCAGCAGCCTCACTGCAGTTGCAGCGTCAGCAGCTGACAGATGGCAATCAACTATTTTCCTATCGGTGGCAACAAAACGGTCAGAGGGTTGACTTTTCGTTTCAGCTGCCAGAGCAAAACACGCAGCAGCACCTGCGCAGTTTTCGTCGTTATTCGCCACAATTGGCAGACACCTACATGCGGCAAGCATTGCAGCAAGAGCTTGCGAAACTGAATGCTCCCATGCTGCGGGTAGACGCCTTGTCGGCAGGCAATCCCTTGCCCATTCGTGTTACTGCCCAAACGACTCAGGATGCACAACAGTATCGGCAACACCTCACACAACACATGCTGCAGGCCCGGCAAGATTATCTGACCAGCATCTACCACACCGAGCTTTCGATAAATCCTGGCCGACAGGTGATTATGGTCGATCATCAGCGCATCCTGGCGGATAGCCTGCAGGATTTATTGCCGGTGGCAGAGGCGCTGCAACAGAAGTTTCCCTATACCACCACCAGAGAGCTAAGCCAGTTTTTGCTGGATTGGTTACAGCGTATTCCTTATCAACGGCTGGATAGCCGCAGCAACAGTTCCGCTGCCGGCTTCTTGCCTCCACTGCAGTTGCTGCAGCAACACCGGGGGGATTGCGACAGTAAGGTAGTACTAATGGCCACTTTGCTGCGCCTGCTGTTACCGGATGTCTCGCTGGTGATCCTATACTTGCCCAACCACGCCGTACTGGGTATTGGCATGCAAAGCCAAAGCAGTGATCAACAGCTGCGACTGGATGGGCAGAACTTTGTGCTGGCCGACCCAACCGGGCCGGCACTGCAACCGATTGGCGAGATTGCTGAACGCTATCAGCTCTATCTGCAACCGGGTATCGTCAATTACCGCAAGCTATAGATTTTCTTCGGCAAAAGATGCCAACCGGCTTCGCACCACACCATTCAGGTTAATGGTGGCGCTGCCGGGGAAGTTTTTAAAGCGCTCCACAATATAGGTTAGTCCCGACGTCACTGCCGTCAGATAGTTGCTGTCAATCTGGCTTAGGTTGCCAGAGCAAATCAGCTTCGTGCCTTCACCACAACGAGTGATGATGGTTTTCAACTGAGCAGCACTTAAGTTTTGACACTCATCCAAAATAACAATGGCATTCTGGATACTGCGACCACGCATAAAGTTGACAGATTTAAACTGAATATTGGCTTTATCCATAATGTAATTGACGCTGGCGTGTGGATGCTCATCCGTTTTGTGCAACACTTCCAGCGAATCGGTAATGGCTGCCAGCCAGGGCGCCATTTTTTCTTCTTCCGTGCCAGGTAAAAAGCCAATGGATTCGGCGATTTCTGGTGTATTGCGTGTGACGATCACTTTATCGTACACTCCCTTTTCAATCACCAACTCCAAGGCTGCAGCCAAGGCAATCAACGTTTTACCGCAGCCGGCTGGCCCGGTCAGGATCACCAGATCCATCGAGGGATCCAGCAAAGCCTCCAGCGCCATCGCCTGATAAATGTTCTTGGGTGTAATGCCCCAGGCATGGCGGTGCATCATGCGCTCATACCCCAGATCCTTGACCCGGAGCTGCTGCTCGTCCATAGCCACTACCTGGCCGGCGAACGACTCGGCCTCATCAATCAAAAATTCATTGATGTAAGCATCCGGTAATAGCTTTCGCTCCAGCAAATGCAAGATATCCCGCTCTTTTTGCTCAGTCTGACACTCTTTGACCTGACTCCAGAACTCGCCGGGAAAGCGGTAATACCCCTTGTACAGGAAGCGTACATCATCTATCAGCTGATCGGTGCGGTAATCCTCTACCAGCTTTAAACCTGCCCCTTTGGCTTTCAACCGCATATTGATGTCTTTGGTAACCAGGATCACTTTCTGCGGGCTGCGTTCCCGCTGTAAATACAAAGCGGTATTGATGATCAGATGATCGTTTTCGCCACCGGGCAATCCAGGCAACTCATCTTTTAGGTGGTGATCATTGATAATGGTCAAGTGACCGGACACCTTTTGTTCGCCATGCAATGGCAAAGCAACCCCATGCAGCATTTGCTCCGGACTTGCATCACGCAACGCATCCTCCAGCGCTCGAATCGCCACCCGGGCATCCCGGCTGACATCTTTGTTTCTGTCTTTAATATGGTCCAGTTCTTCCAGCACCGTCATCGGGATAACAACATCGTGTTCCTGAAAGTTTAAAAACGCGAAGGGCTCATGCAAAAGTATATTGGTATCAAGCACATAAACTTTTTTACTTCGTTTTCTCGCCATAAAGGTCTCCTTGATTGGCGCACAGTGCAGCGTGGGTCATTGCATAGTAAGCATAGTGGAAACTGGTCATATCGCCGACTGTTTTTGTGATTTGCTGGACAAAAAACCAGCAAACAGTTCAGGTCAATCCTATGTCAAATGCATGACCATGGTATGACAAAGCAACAAATCTGGATGCAGAGCAGCGCATTTCCTTGTACCATAGCGCCCCCTTGTTGTTACTGGATGCATCATGTCGTTTGCTTTAGGTCAGCGCTGGATCAGCGAAAGTGAATCAGATTTAGGTTTAGGGACTATCGTAGCCCTGGACCCCCGCTCGGTTACTGTATTATTTCCAGCCAGTGGTGAACAGCGTTGTTACGCGCGGCAGCAGGCGCCTTTATCCAGAATCCGTTTTCTGCCAGGTGACCGCATTCGAAGTGCGGAAGGTTTTGAACTGGATGTCAGCCAGGTGGATGAAACCGCAGACACCTTAGTGTATCGCGGTCTCCGAACCGATACGCAACAGACGGCCGAACTGCGGGAAATCCTGCTTGATCATTTTCTTAGCTTCAGCCAGCCTCAGGATAGAATGTATGCCGGCCAAATCGACCGGCTGGATGCTTTCAGTTTACGCTATCAAAGCCAGCAGCAACTGCATCGCCTGCAACAAAATCCATTGCGTGGCCTTTCAGGGGCACGCATTAGCCTGATCCCCCATCAGTTGTATATTGCTGAAGAAGTCGCCAGGCGTCATGCACCTCGCGTGATGTTGGCCGATGAAGTTGGTCTGGGTAAAACCATTGAAGCCGGCCTGATTTTGCACCAGCAACTGATCAGTGGCAGGGCACAACGTATTTTGATTGTGGTGCCTGAGTCCTTGCAGCATCAATGGTTGGTTGAGATGCTGCGCCGCTTTAACCTTTCGGTCGCTATTTTTGATCAGGAGCGTTGTGAGCAAAGTGCAGCCGATCAACAGAACCCTTTTGAGACCGAGCAACTGGTATTGTGCAGCCTGGAATTTCTTAGCCAATCGCCAGAATGGCAACAAGATGCCATCACAGCATCATGGGATTTATTGGTGGTGGATGAAGCGCATCATCTGGCATGGGATCCGATCACTCCGAGCGCGGAATATCAGTGTGTGGCCCAATTAGCCCAGCGGATCCCCGGAGTCATCCTGTTAACCGCAACACCGGATCAGTTAGGCCACCGCAGTCACTTTGCCCGGCTGCAACTACTGGATGCGGATCGTTTTTATGATTACGATGCTTTCTTAGAGCAAGAAACACACTTCCAGCAGGTAGCAGCCCTGGCCGATCAGTTGCTGCATCAAGCCCCGTTATCGGCAACCACAGCTGCAGCTCTGGAGCAGCTACTGCAAGATCCGAACTTGCACCCTGCGCTACAGCAGTTGCAACAGCCTGAGCTGTCAGAAAGCGAACGCCAGACGATGCAGCAACAGATTGTTCAGCCTCTGCTGGATCGCCATGGCACCGGCCGTATTTTATTTCGTAACAGCCGCCGTACTATTGCCGGTTTCCCGGCACGTATCCCGCATTTTATCGAGCTGGCTATGCCAGCAGCCTACAGAGAAAGTGCGGCAGAACTAGTACAAAGCAAAGAAATAGTTCCGAGCAAGCTACAAGCTCTCCTCACACCTGAACGTCTGTACAGTCAGCAGAATGCAGCCCTGCCTTGGCAAGAACTGGATCCCCGCATAGATGCCCTGATCCAGTTGTTAAAGCACCATAAAACCGAGAAATTTTTGCTGATTTGCGCCCACGCCAGTACCGCTATTGAGCTGGAAAAAGCCTTAATGCAGCGCGAAGGCATCCGGGCTGCCGTGTTCCACGAACGCATGAGTATCCTGGAGCGGGATAAAGCAGCAGCTTACTTTGCCCAGCAAGATTACAGCGCACAAATTCTACTTTGCTCGGAAATAGGCAGCGAAGGTCGTAACTTTCAGTTTGCTCATCACCTGGTGCTGTTTGATTTACCCCTGAACCCGGATTTGCTGGAGCAACGCATAGGCCGGCTGGATCGTATTGGCCAACAGCAAGATATCCAGCTGCACATTCTTTATTTCAAAGAATCCGCTCAGGATTATCAGCGTCAATGGTACCATCAGGTACTCAACGCTTTTGCCCACACCTGCCAAACCGGCGCCGCAGTGTTGCAGCAAACTGCGTCCTTGTTCTGGTCTTTGCTGGCAACCCCAGAATGGCAGCCAACCGAACTGGCTCATTGGCTGGAGCACAGTTTGACCTTGCAGCGCCAGCTGGAGCAGCAACTTGAGCAAGGCCGGGATCAACTGCTAGAACTCAATTCAGCGGGTGGTGACCATGCTGCAGCTCTTTGTCATCAATTGACACAGCAAGATAATCAACCGGATTTAGCGTTGTTCATGTGCCAGAGCTGGGATCAGCTTGGTGTACAACAAGAAGAACGCTCCGATACCTGCCTGGTACTTAAAGCGTCCGAACAGTTGGAAGACAGCTTCTACCCGGGTTTAAGCGAGGACGGTATCAGCATAACCTTTGACCGCGATACAGCTCTGGCGCAGGAAGATATTCAGTTTTTAAGCTGGGATCACCCCATGGTACTGAGTACTCTGGATTATCTGACCGAACAACAGCGCGGCAACAACAGCGTCGCCCTGCTGTATAATCCAGCCTTGCCGGCGGGTACCTGGTTTTTGGAGCTGATTTATCTGGTCGAAGCCAGCGCCCCGGTCAAATTGCAACTCGGCCGTTATCTGCCTGTGACTCCGATCCGCTTGCTGCTGGATGCACAGGCAAGGGATCTGGCCAAAGCGGTTTCCTTCGCGCAATTGGAAAAGCAGCTACAGCCATTGCCAAAACAGGCCGCAAGCAAGGTCGTAAAAGCCTTACGGGCGCAGCTGGACAACACTTTGGCCCAGGCGGAACAGCAGGCATTACAGCAACTACCAGCCATTCAGCAGCAAGCGCTCCAGTCCATGCAACTGGCCTTAAGCGCAGAAGCCGACCGCCTGCTCCGACTGCAACAGGTCAATCCGGCAGTCCGGTCAGAAGAGATTGTTTTTTTACAACAACAGCAAGCAGAGTTAGCTACTTACATAAGCAAAGCACGCTTAAAACTGGATGCTATTCGCCTGGTAGTCGTCAGTCATGATAAACCCTAAATAGCCATGCTGATCCATTACCAGCCACCACTGTCACCCTATCTGGATATTCGCTACCAGGATAACGATATCCTGGTCCTGAATAAACCCAGTGGTTTATTGTCAGTACCTGGCAAAGCACCCGAACACCAGGATAGCCTGAGCCTGCGGGTGCAACGGGTTTTCCCCCAGGCCCGAGTGGTACACCGGCTGGATATGGCCACCTCAGGCTTGCTTGTGATGGCCATGCATCTACCGGCACAGCGGCAGCTGAACCAGCAATTTGCTGCACGACAAGTACAAAAACGCTATGTTGCCTGGCTAGATGGCCTGTTAACTGACTGCGCAGGCACCATTGCAGTGCCATTAATCTGCGACTGGCCAAACCGTCCAAAGCAGAAAGTCTGTTTTATCACCGGGAAACAGGCTTGTACCCACTTTCAACTGCTAGAGCAAACCAAGGATGCCAGCAAGGTATGGTTGTTCCCCATCACCGGCCGCTCTCATCAGTTGCGGGTCCATATGCAATGGTTGGGGCATCCCATTATCGGTGATAAATTTTACGCCAGTCAGGCAGTAACCTCACAACAACGATTGCTGTTGCATGCAGAGTATCTGCAATTTCACCACCCTATGACCAACGAGCAAGTAAGCTTTACGTTAACCGCTGATTTTTAGCCCTGGATCTGCAGCCTTTCTTTTTCAAAGTCCCTCGGCAAAACACACTCACTTGATTAACCTAGCGTTCAGCTAACTTGTTTATCCTATATGCAAGCTAATAAAAAACTTGCTTTTGTACCTTTGTCGGCTTTAATTGTGAGATTGGTTTGTTTGTTCACCAATTTCCCTATAAAATTGGCATGTTGGACTTCCACCTTAAGGAGAAATGGATGAAACGTAAAATTTGTTCTGTTGCAGTTGCTGTTGCATTGCCGATGATGGCTGGTAACGCTTATGCTAACACCCCTTCCGCGGCCGAGCTGAAAGAACGGATGTTTGGTTCTGTTTTCGCAGAGTATTACATGCCCGATCGGAAAAAAACCCGTGATGCGGATTTCGATTACCTGACCCGTGGCCAAGGCTTAGGCTTTGATCTGGGCTATCGCATTGATGAAAACTGGGCTGTACGTGCTGAGTTTGCCCGGGATCGCCTGAAAAACAAATTAACCCGCGATCGCATTTCTGGTAACCGTTACGGTGTAGATGCACTTTATCACCTGAACAACAGCGGTGTTTACCTGTTGGCCGGTCTTAATCGCCACAGCATTGATAAAACCAACTCGCTGAATGTGGGTGTAGGTTATCGCGCATTCCTAAACGAGAACGTTTCTTTATTTGCTGAAGCAAATCGCTACCAGGGCCTGAACAAAGGTACTTGGGCAGATGCCGGCATCAAAGCAGGTGTTAGCTACTACTTTGGCTCTGCTGCTGCAGCGGCTCCTACGCCTGCGCCAGCTCCAACGCCTACTCAGCCAGCAGTGGTAGATTCCGATGGTGATGGTGTACCAGATCATCTGGATCAGTGCCCGAACACACCTCGCGGCCACAAAGTCGATGAGCGCGGCTGTACTGTGTATACTGAAGTTGCCCAGCGCGTTGGCAGTGCAGAAATTCGTGTACTGTTCCCATTTGACTCTGCTGAAGTTTCTCGTGAGCAACGTGCTGATGTTGCCCGCCTGGCGGATTACCTGAAGCGTTATCCAACAGCTACCGTTGAGATCGAAGGCCATGCATCACGCATTGGTGCAGCAGATTACAACCAACGTCTGTCAGAGCGTCGCGCGAAAGCGGTCGCTGATCTGCTGGTCAACACTCATGGTATCGAAGCTTCGCGCATCACCACCAAAGGCTACGGCTTCAGCCGTCCGCGGATGGAAGGCGCAACCCGTGAAGCGCATCGTGCTAACCAGCGTATTGAAGCTCTGGTAACCGCTCGTATCAAAGAGCCCGTGATGCGTTAATTCATCAAATGTGTCAAAAAAGCCGCTGCTATCAGCGGCTTTTTTTTAATTTAATAGTTCCAGCTGCCGATAAAGCAAAATAGTCCTTACCAAACCACAGGTATCCGCCATGCCCAGTGTTGCTTCAATGACGCTATCACTGATGCTATTTTACAGCCAGGCAGTCGTAGCACAGCCAATTCCCAACTGGCTGCCCGATGACTTAAAGCGACAACTCCCGGAGTGGGAAATACAGCAATTAGGAGACAGCACCCCTTTGTGGGTTTTGCATCGTGAAGCCATGACCCCTTTTGTGCAAGGGACTTTGCTGCTGCTGCCCGATCCATCGCAGCACCCTGCATCACCGCGCCATATCAACTTTCTGCGTCAGGCTATGAACCAGCATGGCTGGACAACACTGGCCTTGCTACCAGACGCGACAGCCACAACAGATCAAGCTGCGCTCGCTGCTTTACGACAACAATTGCACTTGGTATTAGAACAGTCAGACTGGCAGCAAGGACACTTGGTGGTGCTGGCACAGGGCTATAGTGGCTACCTGCTTAGCCAGCTTGAATGGACAACACTACCAAGGCAACCTGAAGCCATAGTGTTTCTTAGCAGTTATCATCCGGAACCAGCAAACAACCGTGAACTGGCGCAACGTATTGCACAGCTGAGTATGCCAGTACTGGATATGGCGCATGATACCGACCACCTGCATATCAGCCAAACCTTTGAAATACGTCGGCAATGGGGGCAAAAACAGGCCAACTTATTATATCGCCAACGATTGCTTACAGGTTATCCAGAGCTGGAAATAAGTCAGCAACGCATGTATAAAGAAGTCTATGGCTGGCTGAATTATCTCGGGCTATAATCAATCCCTGTTGCGTCGACTTTCATCATTTGGTAATTGTTATGAATGTAAAAACCTGTGCCATCGTCACCATCCTCAGCCTTGGACTTTTACAGGCTTGCTCAACCCCGCGACAACCAGCGCCACCAGCAGCCGAGATGATTGAACAGCCCGTATCCAGTGTCGGCAGCACCATGGTGCTGGTAGAACAGGCGCATATTTGCCACGATGAAGCTGAAACCCGTCGCCTGGCAGCCAGCGCTCAACTGCGCTCCATGGCCCGCTATCTGGCAGAACTGTTACCTACCGATCAGTGCACCATTCATACAGTCACCAGTGAAGTGGTGGTACTGGAAGAAGCCGAGGGCTACCGGAAAATCTCCCTCGAGAGCAGCGAAATTTTCACCTTCGATAATTATCTGCTGCCGGCAGCCGCAACAGCGGCTCAACCCTCTCCGGTGTTGCCTGCCGTATCCTGCTGCTGATCCAAGCGGCGATTCAGTTGAGCCACCTGTTGCTGCAGCGCGGTCAGTTGCTGCAGCAACTCAGTATGATGATCTTCCTGTTGCTGATGATCTTCTTTCCGGGTTTCATTTGTCATAATTTCCAGAATTACACCCACCATCATATTCAAAAAGATAAAAGTGGTCAGGAAAATAAATACGATGTAGTAAATCCAGCTTAACGGATAAACCGCCATTGTATCGTACATCACATCGGTCCAGTCTTCGAAGGTCGCTACCCGGAACAAAGTCAGCATGGAAATAGAGATATCACCCCATAAGAACTCATCAATCTCGGCAAAAAAGATGGAGCCGACGGCGGCAAAAATATAAAAAATGATAAACATCAACAAGGCAATATAGCCCATTTTCGGAATAGCTTTGAGCAAAGCATTAATTAAGAATCGCAGCTCAGGCACGATAGAGACCAAGCGCAACACCCGCAATACCCTTAGCAAACGGCCAATCACCACCATTTCACTGTCTGGCAGTGGAATTAAGCTGGCCACCACAATCAGCGTATCAAACACATTCCAGCCGTCATGAAAAAAGCGCTTTTTTTGCTCCGAGGATAAGAAGCGAATGCTAATCTCAACCAGAAAAAATAAAGTAATGGCGACATCCAGCACTGAGATGCCTTGCTCCAGCCAGCCTGGCAAAGGATAGGTTTTTGCCCCCACAGTCAGGGCGGCAATCACAATGACTGCAATCACAAAGCCCTGAAAATAATGGCTTTGCTCAATCTGCTTTAATCGTTGCAGCCAGCTTCCGTCAATAAGCATGAAAGTACCTCAGAACAATGCATGAAAAAGTGGTTAGAGGGCGCGCTGCTGCTTGATGAGCTCGTAGGCCGCCTGGATATCTTGCGTTTTTTGCTTGGCTAACTCCATCATCTCCTGCGGCATGCCCTGTGCCATCAACTTATCCGGATGATGCTGAGCCATCCGGCGTTTGTACGCTTTCTTTAATTGTTGGGGCGTGCAATCTTTACTCACTCCCAACAAGGTAAATGCATCGGTGAGATCCAATCCCGAAGCTTTAGTTGGCCGATGCGGGCGACGTTGATTAAAACGTGCTTCGGCTTCATGCCGGCCAAGGATTTGTTCAAACTCAAACTCAGAAAAGTCCAACTGCCGGGCCATGCTGCTAAGCAGCTGCCGCTGGGTGCTGGTGATCTTGCCATCAACCAAAGCAATCCCTAATTGGATTTCCAGAAACAGCAGTAATACATCCGGCCGTTGGTGATAAGCTTCTTTCAACTCTGCCAGTTGCTTGTCCCAGGCAAAATTTGTTGCTTTGCCATCCCGGAAGGCACTTTGGGCCTCTTTTTGTTGCTGGCTGCTGAGCCCCAACTCCATCATAAAATGTTGCGCCTGACGAATATGGGCCTGAGTAACCACTCCGGTTGACTTGGCCAGATGCCCCATCACAGCAAAGGTACTGTACATAAAAATACCCTGGGCCTCTTGCCGGCTTTGGAAATACCCCTGAAAACCTCCGCGGCCTTCGAATTGCCTCGCCAGCGCACGGTCGAACCAATGACCGATGAGTAAACCAATGCAAAGCCCGGGGATTTTCAGTATCGCCATCCCAAACAAAGCGCCAAGAATTTTACCCCACACGAGACACTACCATCGCGAAGTTAAGATACAGTAAGTAAACTGGCGTTTTCAGAAAGTCACCCTCATTGGTATAAATTTTAGCGGCTATTATACCAGCACTCAGTTAGCGCACCAGCACAGAGATCGTGTATTCTATAATGACGCCAGAGATCAGCATAGCAGCCATTCGAAATTTGCTTTATTATATGCCGCTGCGCTTTCCTCTATGATGAATCAAGGTTTAGCTAACAAATGACATTCCGCTTGACCAGCCTGGTGATCTCCTGTCTGATGGCTTCGCTCTGTGTACGAACGAATGGTTTTGCCGCGGAAGCTGAACCTGCTGATGCCGCTTTGCCACTGAGCTGTTACCCTCCTGTACAGCTACCACCAGCCACAGGACCACTGGATAAAAGTAACAACCAGCTCCTGATTGAGTCGGATGGGTTGCATTTAAACGCCAACCAGCAAGCGAGCTTTCTGGGAGATGTTCGCGTCAGCTATCGTGATACCTTATTACAGGCGCCTCAGGCACGCTTTGATCAGAGCCAACAACAAATCTTTGCCGAAGGTGGTATTGATTATTACAGTGCCGCCCTTGCCGTACGTAGTCAGCAGTTTCAGGCAGATTTAGCCAGCAATCGTGTTGAGCTGCAACAAGCCGACTACCGCCTGATTAACCAGGCAGGCCGGGGCGCAGCCCATGTTTTGTCGGCAACAGAGCATCAGCTCCAGCTGGAACAAGCCAGTTTTACCGCCTGTCCGGTTGGTGATGACAGCTGGGCATTGCACGCACAGCGCATTCACCTGAATGCCGATGAGGGCTGGGGTGAAGCCTGGCATAGTGTTTTTCGGGTAAAAGATGTTCCTGTACTGTATCTGCCTTATTTGTCCTTCCCGATCACCGATGAACGACGCTCCGGCTTGTTGTTACCAAAAATAAGCAACTCGCAGCGGTTAGGCATAGATTTAGAACTGCCCTATTATCTGAACCTGGCACCGAACTACGATATGACACTGGCTCCCCGCCTTATGACCAATAGGGGTTACCAATTAAAAACCGAGTTCCGGTACCTGACAGAGGCACATCAAGGGCTGATGCAGTTTGAATACATGGCAAAAGATCGCGAACGAACGGATCTTGGAGAGCGCTACCTGGCGCACTATCAGCAGTTGAGTGACTTTACCCCACGTTGGCGTGCAACCCTGGATCTGACAGATGTCAGTGATGATGCCTATTTAACGGAGCTAGGCTCCGATTACGCCAACGCTTCGGATACGCAGTTACTGAAACAGGCTAACCTGACATACTTTGGTGAGCAATTGCAGGCCACTATCCAGCTGCAGGGGTTCTCGGTACTCGGAGATCACGACAAAGCCTATGCTGCCTTACCGCAGGTTGAGTTAAGAGCACCAGCACCGTTGCCAGTTGCCATGCTTGAGTTTGACTGGCATGCCAACTACGCCTATTTTCGTAATGATGCCGCTTTGATCCAATCAGCGCACCGAATGCATCTGGAGCCAGAAATCAGGCTTCCTCTGATCACACCTGGTGCCGAACTGGTGGCAGAAGCCAGCTTAATGCATACACGCTACCAGCAAAACAGCCAATCTGGCTTGCCGGAAGAACACAACAGGTTGCAACGTACTCTACCTAAGTTTCGTTTGCGGGCTCAGTTAAATTTTGAGCGGGCCTTAACAGGCAAAGCAATAGGCTCACATCAGACCTTTGAGCCACAATTGCAGTATTTGTATGTACCCTATCGCGATCAAACGAATATTGGTTTATTCGATACTACCCGGCTGCAAGACGATTACTTTGGCCTGTTTCGGCAAAACCGTTTTTCCGGTATTGATCGTATCAATGAAGCCAATCAATTGACGATAGGTGCTACCAGTCGTATTTACGATGCAACCGACCGGGAGCAATTTCGTTTTAGTTTAGGCCAGATCATCTTTTTGCAACCACCGACCGAGCAAACTGATCCGCACCAGCAAAACCTGACCAGTATCGAGTCGATGTTAGCTGCAGAAGCGATGTGGCAATGGCATCGTCGTTGGTTCGTCAGTGCCGGCGTGCAATATGACAGCGATAGCCGGAATCTGATCAAAAGTAACGCCACCCTGGATTACCGGGGTGATGATAAAAAACTGTTCCAATTGAACCATCGTTACAGCAGGGCTGTCTCAGATTACGAAATAAGCCAGCTTGGCATACTAGGCACCATGCCGATTGCTGATGATTGGCAAGTTGTGAGTAGCTATTACTACGATTTAGAACGCAGCCGCATGCTGGATGCCCATTTGGGAATACAATATGAATCCTGTTGCTGGGCGGTCCGTGTTGTGGCAAGACGACAAATTGTAGCAGAGCTTGGCAGGGATCAGCTCGATTTGGTGGCACCTAGCCGTTTTGATCACGGGATATCGCTGCAATTTGTGTTAAAAGGCTTTGGCGATAACACTGGTTTTGGCGTCACAGACATGTTATCTAATGGCATCTTCAATTATCGTCGTCCATATTTATTGAATAATTAGTGTAGGGGTTTATGAGATTACTTTTCTGTATTGTACTGCTCGGTAGTTTGCTGGCATTGCCGCAAAGCTATGCTGCTGAACGAGAAATCGATCGCATTGCAGCTATTGTTGACAGTGGTGTCGTACTGGAATCCGAAGTACGTGAAATCGTAGAGCGGGTAAAACGCAATGCTTCGGCTCAGGGACAAGGCTTACCATCCGACGAAGTACTGCGGGTACAGGCACTGGAGCGCTTGATAGAAACCAGTCTGCAAATGCAAATGGCCAATCGGATGGGCCTGCAGATCAGTGATGCTCAGCTTGATCAAACCATTCAACGTATTGCTGCAGGCGAGAACATGACGCTAGACCAGTTCCGGCTCCAGGTAGAGCGGGAAGAAGGCAGCTACCAGCAATTCCGTGAGCGTCTTCGTGAAGAGATCACCACCAGTGAAGTAATGCGCAATGCAGTCCAGCGCCGTATTTACATCAGCCCGCAAGAAGTGGAAAGCCTGTTGCGCGTCATGCAGGAGCAAGGTGCAACGTCCGAGCAGTACAACATCGGCCATATTCTGATTGGTTTGCCAAGCCAGCCAGGTACCGATGACATTGAGCAGGCTCGCCGTCAGGCTGAGCGGGTGCTTGAGTTGCTAAAGGATGGTACAGACTTCCGCCAGCAAGCCATTACCTCATCATCTGGCAGCCGGGCACTGGAAGGCGGTGATATGGGTTGGATGAATATCAATGAAATGCCTACCTTGTTTGCAGAAGCCATTCGCGGCAAACGGCGCGGTGATCTGATTGGCCCGCTACGCTCCGGTGCCGGCTTCCACATCCTGACCATTTTTGATATCCGTGGCGAAAATGTCGCTGAAATTCTGGAAACAAAATCCCGCCATGTGTTGATCCGCCCTTCCATCATTGTGAGCGAAGAACGGGCAAGGGATCGGCTGGCGCGCTTTGTTGCCGATTTCCGGGCCGGCAACGCTGACTTTGCTGAATTTGCCAGGGAACACTCCGAAGATCCGGGCTCCCGCAATAGCGGTGGCGACCTTGGCTGGGCGGAACCCGATATCTTCGTACCCGAGTTTCGTGACACCCTGCTGAGGCTTGAGCTCAATGAAATTAGTGAGCCTTTCAGGACAGAGCATGGCTGGCACGTTGTACAACTGTTGGATCGTCGCTCCGTTGATGCAACGGCAGACCGGCAGCGTGAACAAATCTACCGGATGATTTTCAATCGTCGTTTTAATGAAGAATCCACCAGCTTCTTACGTGAGCTACGAGATGAAGCCTACATTGAAATTGTGGATTAAGTCATGACAGCACGTCTTGGCATCACTCCAGGTGAACCAGCAGGTATAGGACCTGATTTGGTATTGCAACTGGCCAGTCGTGACTGGCCGGTTGAACTGGTAGTCTGTGCAGATGCCAGGCTATTGCAGCAGCGTGCTAAGCAGCTTGGTATTCAGGTAGAGTTGCTGCCTTATCAACCAGAGACAGCAGCAAAACCACAACGTGCAGGTAGTCTGACACTTGCGGCATTTCAAACAGCCGAGGAAGTGCAAGCCGGCATCCTGAATGAAGCCAATGGCCCTTACGTGGTAGAAACCCTGAGTTTTGCCGGTGAACACACTATTCAGGGCCAGTTTGCAGCCATAGTGACCGGCCCTGTCCATAAAGGAATTATCAACCAGGCAGGTATTCCTTTTAGTGGCCATACCGAGTTTTTTGCCCATCAGTGCAACAGCAGTCATGTAGTGATGATGCTGGCCACAGAGGGCTTGCGGGTGGCACTTGCAACCACGCACATTCCCCTGGCTTATGTAGCTAAAGCCATCACGGCCGAGCGCTTACAAGTGGTACTGCAGGTACTGCATCAGGATATGCAGCAGAAATTTGGCATTGCTCAGCCCCGCATCTATGTTTGTGGTTTAAATCCTCATGCTGGTGAAAACGGCCACCTTGGCCGCGAGGAGCTGGATATCATCATCCCAACCCTGAATGCCTTAAGGCAGCAAGGCATGGACCTGGTTGGGCCCCTGCCTGCCGATACCTTATTTCAGCCTAAGTATCTGAACGATGCCGATGTCGTACTCGCCATGTACCACGATCAGGGCTTGCCGGTCCTTAAGCATATGGGGTTCGGCAAATCTGTGAATATCAGCCTGGGCTTGCCTTTGATTCGTACTTCCGTCGATCATGGAACTGCACTTGACCTGGCGGGCACTGGCCAGGCCGATCCAGGCAGCCTGTTGCATGCTGTCGAGCAAGCCATTCAACTTATTCAGCGGGCCCAAAAAACGTCAGCCGGAGCATCCACAAACGCATGAACCAACCCGAACATAAAGCCAGAAAACGTTTTGGCCAAAACTTCTTGCACGACCCCGTCGTGATTGAGCGCATCGTAAAAGCTATCCGACCACAACCAGGCGAAACCCTGATTGAAATAGGTCCTGGTCTTGGTGCCATTACCGAGCCGGTAGCGGAACGTACCGATCGCCTGACCGTCATTGAGCTGGATCGCGATCTTGCGGCCCGCTTGCAACAGCACCCGACCTTGGCAGATAAACTGACCATCATTCAAACCGACGCAATGAAGTTTGATTTTTCAACCTTAGCGCAGCCCGGTAAGAACATGAAAATCTTCGGCAACCTGCCTTACAACATCTCCACTCCACTGCTGTTTCATCTGTTCCGATACAGCCATCTGATTGAGAACATGCACTTTATGCTGCAAAAGGAAGTGGTACAGCGTATGACAGCAGCTCCGGGCAGCAAGGCCTTTGGCCGTTTGTCCGTTATGACTCAGTATTACTGTGACGCTTTGCCTGTGGTTGAGGTAGGCCCTGGCGCCTTTAAGCCAGCTCCCAAAGTAGACTCTGCCGTAGTGCGCTTGCTGCCGCGAACCAGGCCTGAAGCCGAGCAAGTGCCGGTACAGATACTGAACCAGGTCTGTCTTGAAGCCTTTAATCAGCGCCGAAAAACCTTACGTAATTGTTTAGGCAATCTGGCTACTGCCGAGCAACTCGCCGCGCTTGGACTGGATCCAGGCCAACGTCCAGAACAGCTGTCAGTGGATGATTTTATCCGCATAGCCCAGTGGTTAGCGACGCAACAGGATACAACCAAGTCATGAATCCATCAGCCATAGAAGTTTCTGCCGAAACCTTTTACATTGCTGCGCAGTCTCAACCAGAACAACATAAATTTGTATTCGCCTACACCATCCGCATTCAAAATAACAGCCTGGAGAAAGTGCAGTTATTGCGTCGTCACTGGCTGATTACCGATGCAAATGGGCTGCAGGTTGAAGTCGATGGTGAAGGGGTTGTTGGTGAGCAACCTGAGCTGGCACCGAATGAAAGTTACAGCTATACCAGCGGTGCCGTGTTGGAAACACCCGTCGGTACCATGCAGGGGCATTACATTATGCAGGATAACAAGCGCAATGAGTTCCAGGTGGCTATTCCGCTGTTTCGCCTGGCACTACCGAATATCCTGAATTAACCGGTATTACCATGGCCAGTTATGTGCTTGGAGACATTCAGGGCTGTTATGATCAACTGCAACATCTGCTGGCAGAGCTGAAGTTCGATGAAAAGCAGGATCAACTTTGGTTCTGTGGCGACCTGGTAGCCCGTGGCCCCAAGTCACTTGAAACGCTTCGTTTCGTCCGTAGTCTGGGCTCTGCCGCCATCACGGTGCTTGGCAATCATGATCTTAATCTGATCGCCAGCCACTATGGTCATGGCCACATTAAACCTGCAGACCAGTTGGAACCGCTGTTGCAGGCAGCAGACTTTCCCGAGCTGATTCACTGGCTGCAGCAGCAGCCCCTTATCCACAGCCCCGATGAAGACTACCTACTGGTGCATGCGGGTATCCCACCAGGATGGAGCAGAACATTCGCCATGCAGCAAGCGGAAAAAGTCACCTCATGGCTGCAGCAAGATCCGGCCAGTCTGACGGCTTTTATGTATGGCAACGAACCTAGCCACTGGTCGCCCACAGACAGCCCCTCCGATCAGCTGCGCTTTACCATTAATGCACTGACACGGATGCGTTTTTGTCTGCCAGACGGCAGCCTGGAGTTAAAAGAAAAAAGTGGGCCCGACAACAGTTCCTTAGTTCCGTGGTACCATTTTTGGCCGCAACAGCAAAACACCACCATCTTGTTCGGTCACTGGGCTGCGCTCAATGGTAAGTGTCCACATTCAAAAGCAATTGCGCTGGATACCGGCTGTGTCTGGGGGAATCTGCTCAGCGCCTATTGTATTCAGACAAAACAGCGGTATAGTGTTCAGGGATACCAAAAAAAATCAGCCATCATCAGGCCCTGACTCACTATGAGCCCAGGCTTTCTATGTGGCGTTTAGTCCAAACCTGGCTAAACAAATGGCTGATTCAACTGGCTTAATCCGAACATGTGTTCTAGACCAGTCCATCGGGAGTTTTTATGAAGTTAACTGTAGCGCTTAGGGTCATTGGTGGCTTCGGCATCATTTCCTTACTGCTGCTGATCATCGGTATCTCTGCATACCTTAGCCTGAACAGCATCAACAACTCCACCACCCAGGTCAACGAGGTTACCATTCCGGCTCTGGAAAACAGTGGCGCTTTGCAAAGCCAATTCGGCATTATGAGCAAAATCAGCTTGCAGGCCTTTTATGCCAGTGAGTTGGACGAGATTGCGAATTTCCGGCGTCAGTTTAATCAAGAGCAAGCAAATTACGAACGGTCAGCCCAAGGCTTGCAGCAGGCGCTGCAAAATGAAGCAGAGCTGCGCGCGGCCTTTGACAAAGTCAGCACGGTGTATGCTGATTACCTACCGGCCAGCACCCGTCTGTTTGAGCAACTGACCAATCGCTTAACGCTGCGCGATACCATGAATCAACGCATGGAGGCACTGGAAACAGCTGCCGATGATGCCGCCATGTTCATTCTTGATTTTACTGATCTGCGTGATGTTCGGACACGCTTCCCGGAAGCCTATGAAGCCGCAACTCAGATTGAGATGGGCCTGAACACCCTGGTCAGTACTGCCGTGGATCTCATTCGCACCGAAAATGCACTGATTGCAAATACCGTATCGAATGAGCTGACCTTTCGGCTTGGCGAGCTAACGCAAAATTTTGCTCGTATACAACAACAGGCTGGCAGCCTCGATCTGGTGTCCGATTTAGCGGATAAAGTGAATGATATTGAACAGCTGCTTTCCGGCAACAGCGGTCTGACTCGCATTAAAGAGCAACACCTGCAATCCATCGAAGCCTCAGAGGCACTGCTCGCGCAAACCGAACAACACACCACAGCTGGTCTAAGCCAACTCAATGCTCTGTTAGCCCTGGCCCGAAGTGCTGCGGATGATATTCAACGTACCTCCGCCGCCAATGTCAGTAACGCCGTTAACTTCAATTTCGTGGTGATGTTTATCTCTGTGCTGCTGGCGGCAGGTATTACCATCTGGACAGTACGCAGCATTACGCAACCACTGCACCGGGTGAACGAAATTCTTGGTGTGGTCGCCTCAGGCGATCTTACCCGCAAACTGGATGCCAAAGGCACTGATGAGTTTGCAGAGCTGGCCCGGAACTGCAATAAGGTGATCGATAGCTTGCAACTGTTGATCAAAGGCATCATTTCGCGCTCTACCCAACTGGCTGCTGCTTCCGAACAAACATCGGCTATTACGGTACAAACCAGTGGTGCTATTAAAGAGCAGAAGTCTCAGGTGACTCAGGCGGCAACCGCTACCACCGAAATGAGCAGCACTTCGCAGGGCGTGATGCAAAGTGCCGGGGATGCGCTGGCAGAGATCAAAAATGCCGACAGTGAAGCCGAGCGGGTTAAAGGGATCTCGCAAGCCAATAAACAAATTATCACTGAGCTGTCGCACGAAGTGGAGCAAGCTTCACTGGTCATCAATAAGCTGAATCAGGATAGTGCTTCCATCGGCAGTATTCTGGATGTAATCCGTGGTATTGCGGAGCAAACCAACCTGCTGGCGCTTAATGCAGCCATCGAAGCAGCGCGGGCTGGTGAGCAGGGCCGCGGCTTTGCGGTGGTAGCCGATGAAGTACGATCACTGGCCAGCAAAACTCAGGCATCAACACAAGAAATACAGGCGATGATTGAAGTGCTGCAAAAAGGTGCCCAGAATGCCGTTGAAGCAATGAAGAAAGGCAAAAAGCAAGCTGAAAACTGTGTGGCACAAACCGATATTCAGGACAAAGCTCTGGATTCCATTACACATGCCGTCCATCAGGCAAGGGATATGAGTGAGCAAATTGCACACGCGGCAGAAGAGCAAAATCAGGTGGCCAATGACATCAGCCAGTTGCTAGAGTCCATTGTTTCTATTGCCGAAGAAACGGCTTCTGGAGCCGAGCAAACCTCCGACTCCAGCCATGAAGTGGCCCGCCTGGCTGAAGAGTTGCGCCAATCGGTCGATCAGTTCAAAGTCTGATTCAAGCCAGTGTTAGCAATAAAAAAATCCGCCAGTTGGCGGATTTTTTTATTGCTAACACTGGTCTGTTAATCGCCAGCCCGCTCCTGCAAAGAAGCAAACAGCGGTGTATCGCCAAAGCCGTTGGCTTGCGCCCACTCGACATCACCGGATTCGGCCAGTTGCGATCCAGGCAACTGACGAATAATAAACTCACCAACATCGTTGGCACCGCTTCGAAATGCATGCCGCACCAGACTCTCGCCATTGCAGACCACCCCATCGTAGATATTACGCAAGCGTAGCCGGTAATCACTGAGCACTTTACGAAAGCGATTACGATCATCCGCCGCCACATAGTCACACATGGAGGCTGCCAGTTGCTGATCTGCCGAAGCAACCGGTGCAAACAACACAGCTCCGGCGAGCACCGCGCCACAAGCCATAGTAGGCAACAACTTCATCTACGTCTCCTCAAATTCACATCAGCATTAAAATGATAGTAGCAATATGTAGCAGCCTGCGCAAATCTTGTGCGGCTAAACCACTCGTTGTAAAGTAATAAACTGATACGCAAACGGATTTTTTGTATCAGCCTGATGCTGCTCCACACTGATAAACTGCCAGTCTGCCTCAGACTGATAGTCAGGAAACCAGGTATCGCCGCGAAGCTCAGCATCTATTTCGGTCAAGTACAGCCGCTCTGCTTTTGGCAGGCACTGCCGATAAATTTCAGCCCCCCCCATGATCATCACTTCTTCATCAGGAGTGGTGGCAGCCAAAGCTGCTTCCAGGCTGGTAAACCACTCAGCCTCCGAACCTGCAGGTGCTGGCTGGCGGCTAACCACCAGATTACGTCGGTTGGGTAAGGCCCGGCCTATCGAATCGTAGGTTTTGCGCCCCATCAGCACAGTTTTTCCCGTGGTCAGGCGCTTAAAGTGCTGTAAATCAGCAGGCATATGCCAGGGCATGCTGTTGTTAAGCCCAATAACCCGGTTGTGCGCCATAGCGGCAATCATCGAAATCATGCTGGTACCCACTAACGCTGGTAAATCACTTCAACGTCATAGTCGTCGTCATCAAAATCATCATCATCATCATCGTCGCTATCATCATAGGGTTGATGCACAGCCTGACTATGGACCGGCTCGTCATCATGCCACTTGAATTGCTCGGGATCAGCTGCATCTGTCTGCTCTTGATCTCTTGGCAGTTCATCCAAATAATCGAACACAGCTTTGGCCAGTTCTTTGGTGCCGGTACTGCTGGCTGCAGCAATACTGTATACGGGGCTTTGCCAGTTCAGCGCAGTCACTACCTGTTGCTGGATCTCTGCCAGTTCATCGTCCAGTACCAAGTCGGTTTTGTTAAACACCAGCCAGCGTGGTTTTTCCGCCAGCTTGCTGCTGTATTTTTGCAACTCTTCCACGATGACTTTGGCATTTTCTGCCGGATCAGAGCCATCCGCCGGCAAAACATCCACCAAATGGATCAACAAGCGGCAACGCTCAAGGTGGCGTAAAAACTGGATCCCTAAACCGGCCCCTTCGGAAGCACCTTCAATCAGGCCAGGAATATCCGCAATAACAAAAGAGCGGTGTGCGTCAACGCGCACCACGCCAAGATTTGGCACCAGGGTGGTAAATGGGTAATCGGCTACTTTTGGCTTAGCGGCTGATACAGAGCGAATTAAGGTAGACTTACCCGCATTTGGCAAACCCAGCAAACCAACATCCGCCAACAACATCAATTCCAGTTGCAAATTGCGGATCTCACCAGGGGTACCGTTGGTCTTTTTACGCGGAGCTCTGTTGGTACTGCTGGTAAAACGGGCATTGCCCAAGCCATGCCACCCGCCCTTTGCAACCCGCAGTCGCTGCCCTGCTTTGGTCAAGTCACCAATGATTTCATTGGTATCAATATCAATGGCACGGGTACCAACCGGCACCCGCAATTCCAAATCTTCACCGCGCTTGCCGGTGCAATTTTTACTCATACCATTTTGGCCGCGTTCAGCACGGTGAAAGCGCTCAAACTGATAATCCACCAGGGTGTTCAGGTTGGTATCGGCCACCAAATACACGTCGCCACCATCCCCACCGTCACCACCATTCGGGCCACCTTTGGAAATAAATTTTTCACGCAGAAAACTGATTATTCCGTTCCCACCATCACCGGCTTCAACCCGGATCACGGCTTCATCAACAAATTTCATCTGTGGTTACCTGATTCAAAGAATATTGGGTGCATCGAGCTATGCCAATGCACTAGTATATACCAAAGTACCCGCAGCAAAACCTTTGAAGACTGTTTCACGGTTAGCAGATACAAAAAACCCCGCACCAGGGCGGGGTTTTATCGCAGCAGGAAGCTTACTCAGCAACGATGCTGACGTATTTGCGATTGTGCTCGCCTTTCACTTCAAACTGCACTTTGCCGTCAGACAGGGCAAACAAGGTATGGTCACGGCCAATACCTACGTTATTACCGGCATGGAACTTGGTTCCACGCTGACGAACAATGATGTTACCCGCTAACACAGACTCACCACCGAAGCGCTTAACACCTAAGCGTTTAGCTTCTGAATCGCGACCGTTACGGGTACTACCTACACCTTTTTTACTTGCCATGGTTCAGTACTCCTCGATTACGCGCTGATGCTGGTAATTTTCACTTCAGTGAACCACTGACGGTGGCCCATCTGCTTGCGTGAATGCTTACGACGACGGAATTTCACGATTTTGATTTTATCATGACGGCCATGACTGACCACTTCCGCAACCACTTTGCTGCCTTCGACAACAGGGGTGCCAATGCTGATATTCTCACCATTTGCTACCATCAAAGGGGTAAATTCGACTGTGGCGCCGGCATCTAAATCCAGCTTTTCCAGACGCAGGGTCTGACCTTCAGTCACACGGTGCTGTTTACCACCACTTTGGAAAACCGCGTACATAGTTAACTCCGTACAAAGCACGCCTGTGCATAAAAGAGAGGCGTGTTAATTCAATTCACAGGGCGCGAATTGTACGCAATTTCCCCTAGGCCCGCAAGTGCAAATTCGAAAAAGATCCCTGTCCCTGTAAAAGGATCCCGTTTCGCTTGGAGACACTCCAAACCTTGGTGTAGAATTGCGCTAATTCAAACCCTTACGCAAAGCGGCTTTTTTGATGTTACCAGAGCAGATCCAGCAGTTATCTCAGGATGATATGACTGCAGTCAATCATCACATATTTTCCCAGCTGACATCGGATGTTGCTTTGATCAACCAGTTAGGCATCTACATAGTCAATAGCGGTGGCAAGCGGTTGCGCCCGCTATTAGCCACGCTGGCTGCCCGTGCTGTCGGCTACCAGGGTAAGGATCATATTACCCTGGCGACCATTATTGAGTTTATTCATACCGCGACCTTACTGCACGATGATGTGGTGGATGAATCCACATTGCGTCGTGGTAAAGAAACCGCCAACGCGGTATTTGGCAACCAGGCCAGTGTGCTGGTCGGTGATTTCCTCTACACCAGGGCCTTTCAGTTGATGGTTTCGCTACAGCGAATGGAAGTAATGTCCATTCTGGCCGACGCCACCAATAAAATCGCCGAAGGCGAAGTGCTGCAATTAATGAATGTGCACGACGCCGATACCAGTGAAGAAAATTATCTGCAGGTGATTTACTGCAAAACAGCTAAGTTGTTTGAAGCGGCGACTGAGCTGGCTGCTATTTTGGCCGAGCAGCCTGAACCCATCGTGAATGCCATGCGAGCTTATGGCGTGCATCTGGGAACCGCTTTCCAATTGATTGATGATGTATTGGATTATCAGGCTGATCAGGCAGAGCTTGGCAAAAACATTGGCGACGATCTGGCTGAAGGCAAGCCAACCCTGCCATTAATCCATGCCCTCAAGCATGGCAACCCAGAGCAACAAGCTCTTATTCGCAGTGCCATCACGGATGGCAATGGTCTGCAACAACTGGAAGCCATTATGGCTGCGATGCAACAAACCGATGCCTTTGGTTACACCCGCCGTAAAGCAGAGCAAGAGGCAGAAAAAGCCAAGCAAGCGCTTAATGTGCTTGCTGATAGCCCCTACAAAGCGGCCTTGTTGCAACTGGCCGATTTAGCGGTCGGTCGCTCCAGTTAAGATTTTCTTATATCACCATAAAACAGCCCGGCTGGAAGTCCAGCCGGGCTGTTTTATGGTAGCAGAATATTACTTGGCTTCTGGCCGCATATGCGGAAACAGAATCACATCCCGAATGGATGGCGCATCGGCCAACAGCATTACCAAACGATCAATCCCAATGCCCTGACCTGCGGTCGGCGGCAAGCCGTGCTCCAGCGCAGTCACGAAGTCCTCGTCGTAGAACATGGCTTCATCGTCACCGGCATCTTTTTGTTTCACTTGCTCCAAAAAGCGCTCGGCCTGGTCTTCGGCATCGTTTAGCTCGCTAAAGCCATTCCCCAGTTCGCGGCCACCGATAAAGAACTCGAAGCGGTCGGTAATCTCAGGGTTATGGTCGTTACGACGGGCCAATGGCGACACCTCTGCCGGGTATTCGGTAATAAAGGTAGGATGACGCAGCTTGGTTTCTACCAGCTCGTCAAACACTTCCATCAGGATACGGCCATGGCCGTAGTTGGCTTTGACGTCAATACCCAGGCTTTTCGCCAGTTCAGCCACTGCTTCACGCGTAGCCAGTTGCTCTTTGGTTACTGTCGGGTTGAAGTGCAAAATGGACTCGGTCACCGACATCCGGGCAAAGGGTTTGCCAAAATCAAAGACTTCACCCTGATACGGCACTTCGGTACTGCCCAGCACTTCCAGCGCCAAACCACGGAATAACTTCTCCGTTAAGTCCATTAAGTCGTTGTAATCCGCATACGCCCAGTAAAACTCTAGCATGGTGAATTCCGGGTTATGGCGGGTTGAGACCCCTTCGTTACGGAAATTACGATTAAGCTCAAAAACTTTTTCAAAACCACCAACCACCAGCCGCTTTAAATACAGCTCGGGCGCTATCCGCAAAAACATCTGCATATCCAGGGCATTGTGGTGGGTTTCAAAGGGGCGCGCCGAGGCACCGCCTGGAATGCCCTGCAGCATTGGCGTTTCGACTTCTAAAAAGCCTTCATCATTGAAAAAACGACGGATATAGGCCACGGTTTTGCTGCGTACCAGGAAAGTTTTACGCGATTGCTCGTTGGAAATTAAATCCAGATAACGCTGGCGATAGCGCGCTTCATTATCGGTTAAGCCGTGGAATTTATCTGGCAAGGGCCGCAGGGCTTTAGTCAGCAGGCGGATATCCGTCAGCCAGACCGTTAATTCACCGGTCTGGGTTTTAAATAAATGGCCACTGGCACCGATAATATCGCCCAGATCCCACTTTTTAAATTGCTCGTTGTACACGCCTTCCGGCAGGCTGTCCCGGGCGACATAGAGTTGAATTTTACCGCCCATATCGGCAATGGTGGTAAAGCTGGCTTTGCCCATAATGCGCCGGGTCATAATGCGCCCACCCAGACTGACGGTGATCTTCTGTTCTTCCAGCTCTTCCTTGCTCAGGTGGCCATACTTGGCAATCACATCACTGGAAATACTGTCGCGTCGAAAATCGTTCGGGAACAGAAAACCGTCTTCGCGCAGCGCTGCTAATTTATGTTTTCGCTCAGCAATCAGCTTGTTAACGTCCTGAATTTCGTTATCTTGGTTCTGCTGTTCGGCCATGTTTGATTCCTGAGTTTGGTAAGTAAGAGCGTTTGGTGACTTATAAGCCGGCTTTTAAGCTGGCTTCAATAAACTTATCCAGATTGCCGTCTAACACCGCCTGGGTATTGCGGGTCTCAACGCCGGTACGTAGATCTTTGATACGGGAGTCATCCAGCACGTAAGAGCGGATCTGACTGCCCCAGCCAATATCGGACTTGCTGTCTTCCAGCGCCTGCTTCTCGGCATTTTGTTTTTGCAGCTCCAGCTCATACAACTTGGCGCGCAACTGCTTGAAAGCATTGTCGCGGTTTTTGTGCTGTGAGCGATCATTCTGGCACTGCACCACCGTATTGGTCGGTAAATGCGTGATCCGGATGGCTGAATCGGTGCGGTTGACGTGCTGGCCGCCGGCACCGGAGGCGCGGTAGGTGTCAATGCGCAAATCGGCCGGATTGATTTCAATTTCAATATCATCGTCAATTTCCGGTGCCACAAACACCGAAGCAAAGGAAGTATGACGGCGATTGCCGGAATCAAACGGGCTTTTGCGCACCAGCCGGTGCACACCGGTTTCAGTGCGCAACCAGCCATAGGCGTATTCACCACTGAACTTGATGGTGCAGCCTTTGATACCGGCCACATCACCATCGGTGACTTCATACAGCTCCGGGTTAAAGCCTTTGTCTTCACCCCAGCGCAGGTACATCCGCATCAACATGCTGGCCCAGTCTTGAGCCTCGGTGCCGCCCGAACCCGACTGAATATCCAGATAGCAGTCGGAGACATCGTGTTTGCCGGAGAACATCCGGCGAAACTCCAGCAACTCGAGCTGTTGCACCAGCTCTGTCAGCTCCGTTTTGGCCTCTTCAAAGGTGTCTTCGTCGTCGGCTTCCACCGCCAGCTCTACCAAACCTGCCACATCCTGCACACCTTGTTCAAGCTTTTGGATGGTGTTGACTACCTGCTCCAGCGCTGAGCGTTCCTTTCCCAAAGCCTGGGCTTTTTCCGGCTCATTCCAGATGGCAGGGTCTTCCAGTTCACGGCTTACCTCTTCCAGGCGTTCTTGCTTGCTATCGTAGTCAAAGATACCCCCGAAGCACAGCTGTGCGCTCGGTAACGTCTTTGATACTCTGGTGGACTGGGTTAACTTCAAACATGGGATCTGAACCTTGCTACGGCGACAAAAAAATTGGCGTGGATTGTAGCAAATTTCCACGCCAAGGGCAGTAGTTTTCGCCGTTTATACGGCCAACATATGCCGCACCAGCAGTTGCAGGTTTTGTTGCTGGCGAAATTCGTTCACATCCAGTTGATAGGCCAGCCGCACCTGCTGCACATTCACATCCGGCCAGTTGTTGCGATCGGCATTAAACCAGATGGCATCCAGCAATTGCCCCGAACTGTGCTGCAGCATCAATTTGAGATGTTTATCGGCCAGCACTTTTTGTTGCAGCAGGCGAAACTCGCCTTCAAATACCGGCTCCGGGAAAGCCTGCCCCCAGGGGCCCGCTTGCTGCAGTAGTTCAGCAAACTCCAATGCCAGACAATCTTGCGGTAACTCACCGTCGGTGAGCAGCTCGGCCTGCAATAGATCGTCACTGATCCAACGACTTGCCACATAATTGAGTGCCAGCTGAAAGGTATCCAGTCGATCGGCATCTATGGTGAGCCCTGCCGCCATGGCGTGACCACCAAATTTTTTCAGTAAGCCCGGATACTGACTGGCTATGGCTTCAAGCATATCGCGAATATGCAGGCCTGGAATGGAGCGGGCCGAGCCTTTTAACTCACCGGCATCGCCCTCGGCAAACACCACCACAGGCCGGTGGTACTGCTCTTTAATGCGCCCGGCCAAAATGCCAATCACCCCCTGATGCCAGTCGGCCTGATACAAGCACAAACAGGCAGGCAACTCAGCTTGTTGTAACGACAACTGCCGCAAAAACTGCTGAGCTTCCAGCTGCATGCTCTGCTCAATCGCACGCCGCTCCACATTAAGCTCATCCAACCGGGCAGCTAACTCACGCGCTTGCGCAAGCTCCGGAGCCAACAGGCAGCTGATACCAAGCGACATATCATCCAATCTGCCGGCAGCGTTCAACCTTGGGGCCAGCGCAAAACCAAAGTCGCTGGCGGTTAGGCGGCTGGCAGAACGATTGGCCACATCTATCAACGCCTGAATACCGGGGCGACAACGTCCGGAGCGGATACGCTGCAGCCCCTGATAGACTAAAATACGGTTGTTGCCATCCAGCGGTACCACATCGGCGACAGTACCCAGCGCGACCAAATCCAGCAACTCCGCCAAGTTGGGCTCTTTGAGTGCTTTTTGCTGAAAATACTGCTGCTCACGCAAACAGGCACGTAACGCCAGCAATAAATAAAAAGCAACCCCAACCCCGGCCAGGGCTTTACTTGGAAAGTCACAACCCGGCTGGTTTGGATTCACTATCGCATCGGCCGCTGGTAACTCACTGCCCGCCAGATGATGATCTGTGACCAGTACCTTGACACCAGCCGCCTTAGCAACCGCCACCCCATCGACAGCAGAGATGCCATTATCAACAGTAATAATCAGCTCTGCCCCCTGAGCTACCGCAAGTTCGGCTATTTCCGGGCTTAAGCCATAGCCGTACTCAAAGCGATTGGGTACCAGGTATTCCAGGTATTTAAAACCAAAGGCTTTCAGACCGGCCATCAGCACTGCGGTACTGGTGGCACCATCGGCATCAAAGTCTCCAACAATCACAATATGCTGCTGGCTTTGCAATGCTGTGATCAACAGCTGGGTGGCCGCATCCATGCCTTTTAGTTGCTGCCATGGCAGCAAGTCAGCAGCAGCACGATTCAACTCTTTGATATCGCGTATGCCGCGGCTTAGGTACAAGCGCTGCAACACTGGGTGCAAATCACCAGCCAGGGTGGCACCAGGTACGCTGCGCTGACGAAGCTGCTTGGTCATCATATCAATTGGTCAGTTGTTGAATCAGTGCAGCAGCCGGTTGATAACCAGGGATCATCTGGCCACTTGGTAACACAATGGCCGGGGTGCCAGTCACACCAAAAGCCTGCCCCAGTTGGTAGTGATTCGCCACCGGGTTACGGCACTCAATGGCACGAACTGAACGCCCTGCTTTGGCATCATCCATGGCACTGTTTTTATCGCGCGAGCACCAAATAGCAGCCAGATCTTTGCCGGTATCGGATGCCAAACCACCACGAGGGAATGCCAGGTAACGTACTGTGATGCCGGCTTTGTTGTAATCAGCAATTTCCTGATGCAAACGACGGCAATAGCCACAGCTTGGGTCGGTAAATACCGTCACCACATGGCGCTCGTCTTTGGCTTTGTACTCAATGTAATCAGTGTGCTTGTCTAGTTGCTGCTGGCGGAATGGCCGCATTTGTTGCTCATTCACCAGTTCACGATTTTGAATATCGAACAGGTTGCCTTCAAAAAAGAAATTGCCGTCGTTGCTGACAAAAAACAGCCCGCGATTGGTAAACACCTGCACCAGGCCAGTAACTGGCGATGCTGTCATCGAGTCAACCTGCAAACCCAGCTGGCCTAATTGGCGGTTAATGTTGGCTTCGTCGAAGGCAGTTGTACTTTCCGCCAGCGCCGAACCAGCCCATAAACCAAGTGCAGCCATTAATGTTGTCAGTCGAAGCATGATGAATCCTTTACTCTACTTTGGTTAACCCCGAGGGTGATGTTGTTGATGCAGCCCCTTCAAGCGGGCCTGCGCTATATGGGTATAAATCTGGGTGCTGGACAAATCGCTGTGTCCAAGCAGCATTTGCACAACCCGCAAATCAGCGCCATGGTTCAATAAATGGGTCGCAAAAGCATGCCGCAAGGTGTGCGGTGACAGCGCGCTTTGAATGCCCGCTACCTTAGCGTAAAACTTGATGCGATGCCAGAAGGTCTGCCGGGTCATCATCTGGCCCCGGCTACTCGGAAACAACACCTCAACCGGCTGGTTAAGCAGCTCTGGCCGGGCATCGGTTAAATAATGCTGCAACCAGTCCATCGCTTCTTCACCTATGGGTACCAGCCGCTCTTTGCGGCCTTTGCCCTGCACCAGCAAGACCCCCTGGCGTAAATTCAGTTGCCGCAGGGTCAATCCAACCAACTCACTCACCCGAAGGCCAGCAGCATACAAGACTTCCAGCATGGCTTTATCACGCAATCCTATGGTGGTTGTCAGATCAGGCGCAGCCAGCAACGCCTCCACCTCACTTTCCGACAAGCTTTTTGGCAAGTTGCGCCCAAGCTTAGGGTTGAGTGTTTGGCTAAGCGGATGATCTGCCCTTTGACCACTCTGCTGCAGCCAGCCATAAAAACGGCGCAGTGCACTCAGTCGTCTGGAGGTGCTGCGTGCACTGTAGTTTTCATCTTGCAACTGTGCCAGGTAAGACTCAATCGCCTGCGGTTGCACCTGCAACAGATCATGACCCAAGTCACTCTGTGCCAAAAAACTGGCAAACTTGCGTAAATCACTGCCATAAGCGCTAAGCGTATGCCTGCTCGCCGCAGACTCCAGCCAGAGTTGCTGCAAAAAAGTTTCAATCAACGGGTGCTCAGCTGCCGACACGCTCTGCTCTTTCACGGTCAAATTCATTGGGCTGCTAGTGTACCGCGAACGGGATCGGACACAAAGCCTTCGCCTTACTTTTGCCAGCAAGCCGCTTTTGGTAAACTTAGCCTTTCCAGAGCGATGCGGAGTACACGACTAATGCAGATTGGTCTGTTTTATGGTTCCACCACCTGTTATACCGAAATGGTAGCAGAGAAAATTCAGCAACTGCTGGGGCCTGAGCTGGTGGCACTGCACAACCTGAAAGATACCCCTCTGAGCCGAATGCAGGATTACGACATTCTGATCCTGGGTATTTCTACCTGGGACTTTGGTGAACTGCAGGAAGACTGGGAGGCTTGTTGGGCCGATATCGCTGAGTTGGATCTGAACGACAAAGTCATTGCGCTTTATGGCATGGGCGATCAAATCGGCTACACTGAATGGTTTCAGGATGCGCTGGGCATGCTGCACCACGCCATTAGCCACAATCGCTGTGACCGTATTGGGCTATGGCCCAATCAGGGCTATGAATTCGAAGCATCTAAAGCACTGACCGAGGATGGTCAGTGGTTTTATGGCCTGGCACTGGATGATGAAAACCAGTACGAGCTAACGGATGCCCGCCTACAGCAATGGGTTGATCAGTTGCTGGCTGAGCTGGCAGCGCTGTAACAACACCTAAAATTTCAGGTAAAAGTCTTTTAACAGTTGCCGGTAGTCCCCGCTATACTGGTCATCGCTCTGTTGGATGCACAACTGGCTGTACTCCGGGACAGCCGGTTGCCGGCTGAGCTGCAGCAGAGCACGGCGCACGGCTTTCTGTGGGCCTGGTTGCACCCGGCAAAGTCGTTTTAGCTGCCAGCCCGCCAGCGTGGCTGCCTGCAGCAACAACGACACACTGCTATCCGGGATCACCAGCGCAAAATCTGCATCATCACTGGCCAATTGCGCCGCCTGTTGCAACAACTGTGGCCAGGGCAGGCTATCACTATGCCGTGCCAGCTGGCGGGCAGCATCCCGTGCAGGCACGGCCTGATGAAAATAAGGTGGATTGCACAGCAGCAAAGAGTAACGCTCCGCCGGCTGATAGGTTAGAATATCCTGTTCCAGCACTTGTATGGCTGATGGCCAGGGGCTGGCTGCCACATTCATACGGCTTTGCCGCACGGCACCGGCATCCAGATCCAATGCAGTAATAGGCTGCAGGCCCTGGCTGCGCTGTGCCAGCATCAGGCTAAGAATGCCACTGCCGCAACCAATATCCAACAGGTTGCCGCTGGCGGGAATACGGACCCAGGCACCCAGCAAAAAAGCATCGGTGCCCACTTTCATCGCACAGTGCTGATGGCCGATGAAAAACTGTTTACATTGAAAACCTGCTGCCATAATCCCTCCGGGGCCAAGTGTATCTGGCGGCAGCCACCTTGTCATCCGCCCGGCGTTGTTACGGCAAAAGCCCAGCGGTTTATAACAAGAGCCCGGCGGTTTATACCAAGAGAGTAGTGCATGCAATTTGATGAGTTCGATCTGCACCCGGCCTTAGGCCGGGCGTTGCAAAAATGCGGCTTTAAGCAAGCCACCCAGATCCAGCAACTGGTGTTGCCCTATGCACTGGAAGCGCGTGATATCCTGGCCTGTGCCCCAACAGGCACCGGCAAAACGCTGGCGTTTTTAGTACCGGCAATTCAATACCTGTTGGATTTCCCGCGCCGCGCACCTGGCTTTGCCCGGGTATTGATTATGACACCGACCCGGGAACTGGCGTATCAGGTGCATCAGGAGATCCAGCGACTGATCCAGTTTACCGAGCTCAATGCCGGTGTGATCACCGGAGGCAGCCATTACGACAGCCATACCGATGTGCTGACTAAGAACAACGATTTACTGGTAGCCACCCCAGGGCGTCTGATCGAATACCTGGATAAAGAAAAATTCCAGGCCGAGCATATTGAACTGCTGATCCTGGATGAAGCTGACCGCATGCTGGATATGGGCTTTATTGGCGAAATGAACCGCATTGTGCTGGAAGCCCGTCAGCGCAAACAAACCATGTTGTTCTCTGCCACGCTGGAAGGTGCCAATCTGGAGCGTTTTGCCGGCCACTCGTTGCATGAACCAGAACGGATTGAAGCTGAGCCGCCACGGCGTGAGCGCGGTAAAATTACCCAGTGGATCCACCTGGCCGATGATCTGAACCATAAACTGGCGTTGCTGACACATCTGCTACAGCAAGATGAGGTACACAAAGCCATTGTATTTGTTAAAACCAAAGAGCGGCTGGCACAACTGACCGGCCAGCTGCAAACCGCTGGTATTCGCAATTGCTGGCTGCAAGGCGATATGCCACTGGATAAACGCCAGCAAGCCATCTTCCGCTTTCGGCAAGGCCAGTCCCCGGTGCTGATCGCTACCGATGTGGCGGCCCGCGGCCTGGATATTGACGACATCAGTCATGTGATCAACTACGATATGCCACGCACCGCCGATATCTATGTGCACCGCATTGGCCGCACCGGTCGGGCCGGCAAAAAAGGCACCGCCATCTCGCTGGTCGAAGCACACGATATGGCGATTCTCAGCAAAATTGAACGCTACACCGAGCAAAAACTGAAACGCCGCTTTATCGAAGGCCTAAGGCCAAAGCACAAAGAAGCCAAGGTACCGGTAAAAAAGAAAAAGCCAGCCGCCAAGAAAAAAGCCAAAAAGAAGTAAGGATCTTTCCACCTGCTTATGCATAGTCAGACCACATCAGCCAGCAAGGCAGCCACCCCATCCCTGGCACTGGTTGCCTTGCTGGCCGCGCTATTTGCCACCACCCCCCTGGCCATCGACATGTACTTGCCGGCCATGCCTACCATGGCAGAGGGCATGGGCGCTCCGATCGGTATGGTGCAACAATCACTGAGCATCTTTTTGGTTTTTTATGCACTAGGGATGTTGATTACCGGTCCACTGGCCGATAGCCTTGGTCGCCGCAAACTGGCATTAAGTGGCTTAGCAGGCTTTGCCCTGGCCAGCGTAATGCTTAGCCAAACCAACTCCATTGAAGTCTTCCTGTTTTGGCGGGCGATCCAGGCCTTTAGTGGTGCGGCGGCAACCGTGGTTGTGCCAGGTATTATTCGCTACCTGTACCAAGAGCATACCGCCAAGGGCATGTCGTATGTCGCCATGACCATGATGCTGGCACCTTTGCTGGCACCTGCTCTTGGCAGCCTGGTAATGTGGTTCAGTAGCTGGCAAATGATTTTTGTCAGTCTGGCACTCTACGCTGCAATCATGTTATTAATTTGCTGGCGTTACCTGCCCAATATAAACCAGAGCAAGCCGGCAGAACCTGCTGCCAGGCTGCAATTCCTGCATGGCTATAAAACGGTGCTTTCGCTTAAAGCCGCCAGACCCGACATTGCCACCTCGATGTTCAGTTCATTTGCCTTTTTCTGCTTCCTGACTGCCGTACCTTTGGTGTACATCGAATATTTTGGTGTCAATGAGCTCTGGTTTGCCTTGCTGTTTGCTTTTAATGTGTTGTTGTTGATGCTGGCCAACTTACTGAACAGTCGCTTAGTCAGCCGGACCGGACCTGAGCGCATGCTAAAACTGGGCGTAATACTGGCTCTGAGCAGTGCCAGCTTGCTGGTACTCTTTAATGCCTTGCACTTATCCCTTTGGTTTACCGTACTTACGATAGGTCCTTTAATGGCCAGCCTTGGTTTAATTGCCACCAACGCCGATGCGATGATTCTAATGCGCTTTCCCGAACATACCGGAACAGCCACGGCAGTGATAGGCACCTTACGCTTCGGTTCAGGCGCTTTGGCCGGCCCTTTGCTGGCTCTTACTTATACAGGGACGGCTTTGCCGTTTTCTGTGCTGATGTGGCTGGGCGTCCTGTGCATCCTACTCAGCCAATGGCATAAGCAGAAAACATTTCGATGAAACAAAAAAAGCACCCGAAGGTGCTTTTTTGTAGAGAGCAGGCGTAATTAACGCTTGCCCACCATGCTGAAACGCTTTTTGAAGCGATCAACACGACCACCAACGTCCAGTACTTTTTGCTTGCCGGTGTAGAATGGGTGGCAGGCAGAGCAGACGTCCAGGTGGATGTCTTTGCACAAGGCTGAACGGGTTTTGAAAGAGTTACCGCAAGTACAGGTTGCAGTAATTTCTTGGTATTCTGGGTGAATTCCTGGCTTCATGGGTTACCTCAGTTTAAGGCCGTATCGCCACCTGGTCGCTAAACGCCGGGCACCATACGCGGTTACAGTTCAATTAGGGCGCGTAGTTTATTCGATCTACTCTGGCCTTGCAAGCAGCAGAGGTACGATTCAACATGCTTTTTCGGTTGCGAAGCCATGGTGCCAGTCGATACACTAGCCGTATTACGAATCGGTGGCCCAGGGCCACACTCAACGGGTAGCCGTGCCAGTGTCAGTGATCCGGGTTGCTTTGCCAGTCCCCTTGCGTCAATCCTTTGATTATCGGTTGCCTGTCGGTATCGAAGTGCAGGTGGGTTGTCGGGTTTTAGTGCCTTTTGGCAAACGAGAATTGGTAGGAATTGTCTGGCAACTGCAACCAGCAGATGCTTTTGCTGAAGACGCCTTAAAATCCATAGTTGCAGTGCTGGATGACAGCCCTGTGCTGTCCGGGCAGCTGTGTCGGTTGCTGTCTTTTGCCGCCGATTACTACCATCACCCGCTGGGAGAGGTGCTGATCTCTGCCATCCCTGCTTTGCTGCGGGAGGGCAAGCCACTGCCTGGCTATCAGTCGTTGCATTACCAACTTACCCAGGCAGGTCAGGCTGTCACCGAGACAGATTTACAGCGAGCGCCCAAACAATTGGCTCTGTGGCAGCAACTGCGGCAAGGGGGATTAGCGGCTGATAGCATCACCTCCGAGCAGCGGCCAGCACTGCGAGCACTGCTGCAGAAACAACTGGTAGCCGCCATCGAGGTACCTTTTTCCCCTTACCCTGCAGTCACCAGTACCCAAGCAGGTTTAAAACTAACCACCGATCAGGCGCTGGCAGTATCTGCGATTGTGCAGGCGCAGGGTCGTTTTCAGCCATTCTTGCTGGAAGGTATTACCGGCTCTGGCAAAACCGAAGTGTATTTGCAAAGCATCGCCCCTTTGCTGGCAGAGGGGAAACAGGTGCTGGTGCTGGTGCCAGAGATAGGATTAACCCCGCAAACGCTGGCTCGTTTTGCCGATCGTTTTCAGGTACCGGTGCTTAGCTGGCATTCCGGGCTAACGGATACCGAACGCCTGGCCTGCTGGCAACAAGCCGCCACCGGCAGTGCCGCTATTGTGATTGGCACCCGCTCGGCGCTGTTTTTACGCTTTGCCAGCCTTGGCCTGATCGTAATCGATGAAGAGCATGATGCCTCGCTAAAACAGCAGGACGGCTTTCGCTACCATGCCCGTGATCTGGCGGTAAAAAGAGCTGCTTTGGAGCAATGCACGGTAGTACTGGGCTCAGCCACTCCCAGCCTGGAAAGTCTGTACAATGCTCTGCACAAGCGCTTTCAACTGCTGACACTTAGCAGCAGAGCCAGTGGCCAGCAATTGCCAACACTGGAACTGGTTAATTTACAACAGCAAGCAGTGCAATTTGGTCTGGCCGATAGCAGCATCCAACAAATAAAGCACACCTTGCAGCAAGGCTTTCAGGTGATGCTGTTTTTAAACCGGCGCGGTTTTGCCCCGGCTTTATCGTGCGATGAATGCGGCTGGGTCGCCGATTGCCAGCGCTGCGATGCCAGCATGACCTGGCACAAGCAGGATCGCCAGCTCAATTGCCATCATTGCGGCAGCAGCCGGCCGGTGCCCCGGCAATGCGGCCATTGCGGCAGCACCCGGCTGGTGCCGCTTGGTCAGGGTACCGAGCAACTGGAAGCCCAGTTGCAACCGATGTTTCCGGAGGTTCCGGTAGTACGGCTGGATCGCGACAGCACACGGCGCAAAGGCAGCCTGGTCGAAGCACTGCAGCACATCACCGCAGGCGGACCACAATTAATCGTCGGTACCCAGATGCTGGCCAAAGGCCATCATTTTCCCAAAGTCACTTTGGTGGTGATTGTAGATGTCGATGGCGCTCTGTTTAGCAGCGACTTTCGGGCACCGGAGCAACTGGCGCAATTGATCACCCAAGTGGCTGGTCGAGCTGGCAGGGCGCAGCATGCCGGCAAAGTGCTGCTGCAAAGCCGTTATCCGGACCATGGTATTTTGCAGGATATCATTCACAACGGCTACGACTCCTTTGCCCGGCTGGCTTTAAAAGAGCGCCAGCAAACCTTGCTGCCCCCCTATCAGTATCTGGCGCTGTTTCGCGCCGAATCGCATCAGGACGACGTCCCCAGGCAATGGTTGCAACAGTTGGTTGAACTGGCGCAAACAGAGGCGCCCAAAGTACAGCTGCTGGGTCCAATTCGGGCACCGCTGGAACGCAAAGCCGGCAAATACCGCTGGCAACTGCATTGCTACAGCGCCAGCCGCGCTGGCCTGCACCAATTGCTTAATCAGCTGATTGCCGCCAGTCAAGGCTGGCCACTAACCCGCAAGCTGCGCTGGCAACTGGATGTAGATCCTGTGGATTTGTCCTGACTAGCCCCAAGATGTGTTCGAGTGTCGATTGCACTGCTGTCCCCTAAACCGCTAGAATAGCCATTGATTCGATGTTGGAGTACCAGGCCCCCCATGCCAAAACATGATTATGTAAAAACCGCCCGCCCCAAAGCCAAACCCCGCAAGAAAGCGCCCGCAAAAGCGCCTTTTCCCTGGCTGGTGCTGTCGGTTACGGCCGGGTTGGTGCTTATTTTTGGCTGGTTTCTCTGGACCATCAACCAGCAAGAGCCGGTAACCACCAAGCCTCAGCCTCCTGTGGCAGTGAAAGATGAGCTACCTGAGCGCCCGACAGAAGAACCGTACCAGTACATTCGGGAGCTGGAAAACCGCGAAGTGGTGGTGGAAGTGCGTGAGCTTGAATCGCGCGGGCCTTTCCAGATGCAATGCGCCTCCTTTCGCAGTGAAGAACAAGCCGATGCGATGCGGGCACAGATTGCTTTTGCTGGTTTTTCTTCCAGCATCCGCCGCACTGAAGGCAGCAATGGTGTCTGGTATCGGGTAGTGCTCGGCCCATACGACAGCCGCCGTCAGGCCGAGTCTGATCGTAACCGGCTGCGCCGTAATGGCATCAACAGCTGCCAGATCTGGAATTGGAACTAACTGCGTCATCAGTCTCCCCTTGAAAAGCGCTGACGGAGCCCTCAGATAGCTTTCATCGAAAATGCCATAAGGGCTCCTCATGACTACCATAGTTTCTGTCCGCCGTAATGGCCTGGTCGCACTGGGCGGCGATGGCCAGGTTTCTCTCGGCAATACCGTAATGAAAGGCAACGCCCGCAAAGTACGCCGCCTGTATCACGACAAGGTACTGGCTGGCTTTGCCGGTGGCACTGCCGACGCTTTTACCTTATTTGAGCGTTTTGAAGCCAAGCTGGAAATGCATCAGGGCCATCTGATGCGAGCTGCAGTGGAACTGGCAAAAGACTGGCGTACTGATCGCATGCTAAGACGCTTAGAAGCATTACTTGCAGTAGCTGATACCACCGCATCACTCATCATCACCGGCAACGGCGATGTGATCCAACCGGAGCATGATCTGATTGCCATCGGCAGCGGCGGCCCTTTTGCGCAGGCTGCAGCCACCGCTTTGCTGGAAAATACCGAGCTGGCCGCCAAGGACATTGTCGAGAAAAGTCTGACCATCGCTGGCAATATTTGCGTATTTACCAACCAGCACCACACCATTGAACAGTTATAAGCAGGTTACCTTATGTCCGATATGACACCCAGAGAAATTGTGCACGAGCTTGATCGGCACATCATCGGCCAACACCAGGCCAAGCGTGCCGTGGCCATTGCGCTGCGTAACCGCTGGCGCCGGATGCAACTGCCTGAAGCCCTGCGCCAGGAAGTCACACCGAAAAATATTCTGATGATAGGCCCGACCGGGGTGGGGAAAACCGAGATTGCCCGGCGTTTGGCCAAACTGGCCAATGCGCCTTTTATCAAGGTCGAAGCCACCAAGTTCACCGAGGTGGGCTATGTCGGCAAAGATGTGGAAAGCATTATCCGCGATCTGGCCGACAGTGCGGTAAAAATGCTGCGCGAGCAGGAAATTGCCAAGAACCAGTACCGGGCGGAAGAAGCGGCCGAAGAGCGTATTTTGGATGCGCTCTTGCCACGCGCCCGTGATAACTGGCAAGACGAGCAGCCGGCAGAAAACAGCAACACCCGTCAGGTGTTTCGCAAAAAGCTGCGCGAAGGCCAATTGGATGATAAAGAAATCGATATTGACATCGCTCAGCAGCAAATCGGTATCGAAATTATGACCCCGCCTGGCATGGAAGAAATGACCTCGCAGTTGCAAAGCATGTTTCAGAACCTCGGCAGCGAGCGTAAGAAAAAGCGTAAACTAAAAATCAAAGATGCCTTTAAACTGCTGGTAGAAGAAGAAGCCAGCCGCCTGGTCAATCCAGAAGAGCTGAAACTGCAAGCCATTGAACTGGTAGAGCAAAACGGCATTGTGTTTTTGGATGAGGTGGACAAAATCTGTAAGCGGGAAAATACCGGCGGCCCGGATGTCTCCCGCGAAGGGGTGCAACGTGACTTACTGCCATTGATTGAAGGCTGTACCGTCAACACCAAGCACGGCATGATCAAAACCGATCATATTCTGTTTATCGCTTCGGGTGCTTTCCAGATGAGTAAGCCGTCGGATTTGGTACCAGAGCTGCAGGGCCGCTTGCCCATCCGGGTCGAGTTATCCGCGCTTACCGCCGACGATTTCGAACGGGTATTGACCGAGCCCAAGGCTTCGCTAACCGAGCAGAGCATTGCCATGCTGGCGACCGAAGGGGTCAAGCTGGAATTTACCAAAGATGGCATTCGCAAGCTGGCTGATGCGGCTTTTCATGTCAATGAAAAAACCGAAAACATCGGTGCCCGTCGTCTTTATACCGTGATGGAGCGTTTGCTGGATGAAATCTCCTATGAAGCGGCTGATCATGCCGGTCAGAGCGTGTTGGTCGATGCAGCTTATGTGGATAAACATCTGGATGCATTGGTGCAGGACGAAGACTTAAGTCGCTTTATTCTGTAATCATGACCAAAGCTGCTGTGGTCCGCAAGCTGCATTATCACAGACGCAGCAAGCAATTGGAGCTGCATTTTGCCGATGGCAGCAGTGCCACCCTTTCGGCCGAGTTTTTACGGGTGCATTCCCCCTCGGCCGAAGTACAAGGCCATGGCAAACCGGTATTGGTAGTAAATAAGCAAGCGGTAGGCATCGAACGGCTGGAGCCGAGTGGTCATTACGGAGTACGAATTTGCTTTGATGATGGCCATCAAACCGGAATTTATCGGTGGGCCTACCTGCAGCAACTGGCAACAGAGCAAGCAAGGCTGTGGCAGCAGTATCAGCAGCGGTTGGCGACAACCAAAGCACAGCAAGATAATGTGCCCATTCGCTTTATTGATGCTTCAGCCCCACCCCACAGGGACTAAATCCACTAGCAGTGTCATTCTGGCCGCTCGCGCGGCATCGGTTGCGAAACACCATACAAACGCTGCCAGGCCTGTTGCAACCGCTCCACTAGATGGGGATCGGTTGTTTTACTGGCAGCCAGGTAAGCGGCAGCACCTGATACAGGCAATAGCCATAACAGCTGCAAAGTATCACCAGGCAACTGATAAGGCTCTAGCAGCTCAGTCAGTAATGCCGGGTTTTCGACCACCGCATCCACCCGTTTATGCACCAATAGCTGAAAGGCCTCGTCGGTAGTGGCCGTGAAAAACAGATCCAATTGGCCAGCTTCAGGCATCGCCTTGAGCAACGGCACCGCAGCATGATCACGCGGCACCGCCAAACTCATACGGCCCCCCTGAAGTAACTGCTGTTTGAGTGCCGCCTGTTGTTCTGTTTTTACCAGTACTGCCAGCTCAAAGTTGGCGATAGGGCCAATCCAGTGAAACTGGCTTTCACGCTCGGGCAGGCGGGCCATGGCGTAGATCAGCACATTGGGCTCAGTTCGTGCCAGTTGATAGGCCCTGGCCCAGGGGTAGATAACAAAGTCTGCATCCAAACCTGCCTCATTAAGCAGTTGCCGCACCCAAAGCGTATTGCTGCCGGCCACTTCCCCATCGACCATGGTCTGGTAGCTACCCATCGGAGTGGTGACGGCCGTTAACGGCTCTGTTGGTAAAGCATTCGCTGCCAGCATAAGTGCGGCTCCCAACAACAGCTGCATGCCTCTCCCCCTCTGCCACACCTTACCTTGTCACCTCAGGCCTTAAAGCGATCCACCGTCTGATGCAAGCGGGCTGCCTGCACCGCCACTTCATCACTGACCTCTGCATTGTGCTGCGCATGCTGATAGGACTGCACCGAGATATCACGAATTTTCACCACATTCTGGTTCACTTCGGCAGCAACCTGGCTTTGCTCTTCGATGGCCGCCGCTATCTGCGTGGTCATGTCCATAATACCACTGACATCTTCGGTGATTTGCTCCAGCAACTGCCGGGCCAACTGCGCTTGGTCAGCACTGGCCAGCCCCTGCTCCCTACAATGCAACATCACCTGGACAATGTCTTTGGTCCGCCCCTGCAACCCCCCAATAATCTGTTCAATCTGCCGGGTCGATTCCTGCGTCCGCATCGCCAGGTTGCGAACCTCGTCCGCCACCACCGCAAAGCCCCGGCCCTGTTCACCAGCACGTGCTGCTTCAATCGCAGCATTCAGTGCCAGCAAATTGGTTTGCTCGGCGATGCCGCGGATCACATCCAGCACCGATCCAATGGTTTGGCTGTCTTGCTCCAGCGCTTCGACCACCTGGGTAGCATCCTGTAATTCAGCGGATAACTGCTGAATACCGGCCACTGTTTTTTCGACCTCCTGCTGACCATGCTGAGCGTTGTCGTTGGTGCTGCTGGCACGACTGGCCGTGCTTTCGGTATTGCCGGCAATTTCATTGATGGTGGCGCCCATTTCGGTGACAGCCGTTGCCACCATATCGCTTTCCTGCTGCTGCAGCTGCATGCCATCGCTGGTTTCATTGGTCGATTTGGCCAGTTGCTGGGTCGCGGTATCCAGCATCTCCAGGGCCTGGTTGACATTATTCACCAGATCCTGAAAGTCACCAATCATGCCATTGACATCATTGGCCAGCTGGGTCATTTCATCCTTGCCTTCCACCTGAATGCGCTGTCGGAAATCATTGTCGCGCCGAATCAACCCCACCGTCTGACACACAGCCAGTATGGGTTGCAAAATGCTGCGGCTGGTTGCAAATACCAGAGACAACGCCAGTACGAGTACCAACACAAAAAAGCTTAAAGCCAGCCATTGGGTACGATCTACGGCACGGCTGATGGCTTGACCGGTGGCCTCGGATAGTTGCTGCAAACTTTGCTCAGTAGCCTGAATCGCCCGCCGCATTTCTCCTTGTAAGCCAGAGTTCTGATCCAACCCGGCCTGCTGGTAAGCCGAAACCAGATTGGAAAAAGCCAACTGGTAATCCGATAGCAACTGCTGCATTTGCTGGCCGCCTGCAGCATCGACCATATCAGTCTGAATAGCGCGCTGCAGAGTTTGTACTTCACGGCCGAAACGCTGGTAATAATCCGCATCACGTCGTAACAGGAAATCCTTCTCATGGCGACGCAACAACAGCAATTGCGCCATCAGACGATCATCGCCACGCCGCTGCACCAGTTGTTCAATCTGCTGGGCGGCCTGACGCAACTCCACCTGCAACCCCTGCTCTGGTGTCAGCCCCATGCGCTGATATTGCTGCACCAAAGCTGCAAAGCTTTGCTGGTAGCGCTCGGTCAATTGACTGAACTCCTGCAAAGGGCGACGATCAATGCCATGCTGCTGCAGGTTGGCATCCAGGCTGCCGACTAATTGCTGCGTACCGCTATAATGCTGCTGCATGCGCTCCAGGTAACGGCTTTCAAATCGCAACAAGAAATCCTTTTCATGGCGTCGAAACATCAATACATCGGTATTGAGCCGCTGCACACTTTCCTGCGCCTGAGCCAGACTGGTTAACTGGCTGCTTTGGTAAAACAGTAGCCACAGCATCACCAACATGGCAAGCAGTAACGCAATACCATTGGCCATCAACCGTTGTTTGATACTAAATTGTCTGAACATACTGCTCTCCTAACAAGCGAAGGTTTTTGAATGCATTAACAAGCATAGTCAGTGCTTGGAAAAGGTGCGCGAGAATAGCAGAAAAAAATCCTGCCAGATACCAAGTACCCTACTTAACTTCCTGATAGCGCAGATAAGCGCTTGAGCTGTCACACAGGCCAGTTATACTATGGGTTACCCGCGCTGTTCATCCGGAGCCACCCATGGAATACAATACTTCTGAATTATCCGATCTCTACGCCGACTCAATTGATGTGGTAGAGCCTATTTTCAGCAACTACGGTGGCCGCCGCTCCTTTGGTGGCCGGGTACGCACCATCAAGTGCTTTGAAGACAATGGTCTTATTCGTCAGGTACTGGCTGAACCAGGTATAGGCATGGTATTGCTGATTGATGGTGGCGGTTCCAGCCGCCGTGCTTTGCTGGATGCCGAGCTGGTGTCGCTGGCTAACAGCCAGGGCTGGGAAGGCATTGTCTGCTATGGCTGTGTGCGGGATGTGGATGCACTGGAGGATTTCGATGTCGGCGTTCAGGCCATCAATGCCATCCCGGTTGGGGCTGATGACAAAGGCTTCGGCGAACTGGATGTGCCGGTGAATTTTGCTGGTGTTACCTTTTTACCCGATGATCACCTCTACGCCGACAATACCGGCATTATTCTGTCTCCCGATCCATTGGATATTGAATAAGCCATGGCACTGCTGCGTTACACCACCGAACAACTGAATGCCTGGTTTAAAACCAGGCCAGCAGAACAACGCCAGGGTCAAAGTGTCCTGCTGCCAGACCCGGCACTGCCAATCGCCGAAGCTTTGCAGCAAGCCAGGGCCAAAGGTGCCCGCTTTGCCCTACTAGGGATCCCGGAAGACATTGGCCCAAGAGCCAACCTCGGTCAGGGGGGAGCAGAGCTGGGCTGGCAAGCCTTTTTACACTGCTGGCTTAACTTGCAAGCCAATGCCTTTACCCAAGCCGCAGGCCCAATCCTGCTGGCTGGCGAAGTGGATTGTAGCAAGCTGTTGCTGCAAAGCCGTGAGCTGGATGCCACGAACCCAGCGCAATTGCAACAACTGCGACAGCTGTGCGCAGAGTTGGACCAACAAGTAGAGCAAGCCATACTGCCGCTCTTTGCCGCAGGTTTTGATGTTCTGATCATTGGCGGCGGCCATAACAATGCCTACCCTATTATCAAAGCACTGGCCAAGCAAACAGCTTTGCCTGTCAGCTGTGCCAATCTGGACCCTCATGCAGATTTCCGCCCGCAGGAAGGTCGTCACAGCGGCAATGGCTTTAGCTATGCGAAAACAGAGCAATTACTGGATAAGTACTTTGTCTTAGGCCTGCATGAACTAAAGAACAATCAAGTCAGCCTGGATGCTCTGCAGCAGGCAGAAGCAGAGTTTATCAGCCTGCAAAAGCTCAGCCCGCGACATGAGCTCTCATGGCCTGAGGCCGTGGATCAGTGCATCGACTTTGTGGCCAACTCCGAAGGTGCCATTGGTATTGAGCTGGATACCGACAGCATTGAAGGCATGCCTGTCAGCGCTTTTACCAGCAGCGGGCTGTCGGTACAGGCCGCCGAGCACTATGTCTATCAACTGGCTCAATTACCACGCTGTCGCTATGTGCACCTGGCTGAAGCAGCACCTGCCAGACACCCTGCCGGCATCGAAGCTGGCATGCTGCATACGGGCCAGGTACTGGCCACCTTGTGTTATGCCTTTATTCAGGCGCGGGCGAACCTGCCGGACCAGACGACTTCTGCCACTGTTTAAGCCAGGGTGCCAGCCCTTTTAGCTCAAAAGGCCGGGAGTAGTAAAAACCCTGGCCTCTGGTGCAACCCATCGTCAACAGCTTTTGCTCAACCTGTTTCTCCTCAATCCCTTCAGCAACCACCCCCAAACCAAGGTTTCTGGCAATATCGATAATAGCCCCGGTAATGGCAATATGGGTATCGCTTTTATGCAGGTCGTTGATAAAGCTGCAGTCAATCTTCACATGGCTGATTGGCAACTGCCGTAAATGAAACAGGGAAGAAAAACCGGTACCAAAATCATCCAGCGCCAACTCAACACCCAACTGCTGCAAACGCAACAACATGGTAATTGCCTGCACGGGTTCATGTGTCAGAGCTCGCTCGGTCAGTTCAAGCACCAGGCTAGCCGGCCTGACCTGGTGTTGCAGCAATAAGGCTTGAATAAAATCCACCAACTCATCCTGCAACAGATCTTTGCTGGATAAATTCACTGCCAGCTTCATCGCTGGAAACTCTGCCTGCAGCTCTGCCAGGCTTTGGATGGATTGCTGCAACACCCATTGTGTCAGTGAATAAATAACCCCAAGCTGTTCGGCAGTCTCCAAAAAATCATCCGGCGCTAACTGGCCAAGTCTTGGATGTTGCCAGCGAACCAACACCTCAGCAGCCTCTAAGGTTCCTTGCTTTAGATCCATTTGTGGTTGGACATAGAGCGCCAACTGCTGCTGTTCGATGCCCTGGCGCAACTCGGCCATAAAGCGTAATTTGTCATCGGTGTATGTCAGCAGACCAGGATCAAATACCGCATTATCTGGGGTATGCCAGCGGTGGTGTTGCAACGCCAGATAAGCCCGCTCCAATAATTCATTCAGTTGCCCTCCGTGCTCCGGAAAGTAAGCAATCCCGGTGCATACCTGATAGCTCATCGCACTACTTTGCAGCAATAGCGGCTGCACAACATGCTGCTCCACTTGCCTTGCTAATTGCTCTGCCAAATAAGGGGACCTTGAAATATCCGCCCAGGCTACAAAATCGACACCACCAAGATGACACAGCCGGATGGCTTTTTGCTCCCGCAGCTCCAGGCAAAGCAAAGCCTCCTGTGCATGCAATTGCTCATTAATGCGGTGGGCCAGTTGCATCAGCAGTAAGTTGCTGTTTCGATAACCCAGCGCTTCATTGATGGCCTCAAACTGAGTCACTTTGAACAACAAAAGAGCACAATGCTTATCAGCTTGCTGTTGAAACACCGTGGTCAATTGCTGGCGCAATAATTCTTTGTTAGGAAAACCTGTGATTTCATCGTGCAAAAGCTGATGCACGCGCAACGGGGACTCCGCTGACCTGGCCAGTTGTTGCTGCAGCCTTCGGTTCTGCCATAACAGCACCACAATCGGTAGTACCAGCAGCAATGGCCACCAGGGCAGCCAGGCAGAGAAACTGTCATCAGCGGCCCAGACAAAATAAGGACATGCCCCCAGGCACAAGAGACTCAGATAGCGCATTTGGGATAACTCAGCATCAGGTATTGGCTTAGCATAACGACTTTGTCTGGATTGTAAAGTAAAGGTCAAATCTGTAGCTGACGCCCGGCAACAACCAATTGTCGCAAAGGATTTACCCCCTGCTGATACACCAACTCCGCCGGCTGGCTGATGGCATAACAGCCAAAGTTGGCTTTGTTGCCAACCGCCAAAGTTCCGGCATCACGGATACCCAGCGCTGTCGCGGCATGACGGGTCACACCAAGCAAAGCTTCTTCCGGGGTTAGCGCAAAGAAGGTACAGGCCATATTCAGCATCAGCGGCAGATTGCACAGCGGCGAGGTGCCTGGGTTAAGATCGGTGGCAACCGCCATCGGCACCTGGTAGCGGCGCAGCAGCTCAATCGGCGGCTTTTTGGTTTCTTTTAAAAAGTAAAAAGCACCCGGCAGCAGCACTGCCACGGTGCCGGCTTTGGCCATCGCCTGCACACCGGCTTCGTCCAGATACTCGATGTGATCGGCCGACAGGCCGCCAAACTCGGCCACCAAAGCACTGCCACCCAGGTTGGACAACTGCTCGGCATGGGCTTTGACCGGCAATCCCAGCGCTGTGGCGGTTTCAAACAGCCGGTGGCTTTGCTCAACGCTAAAGCCGATGCCTTCGCAAAACACATCGACCGCATCGACCAGCTGCTGTCGGTGCAGCTCGGGCAACATGGTCTGGCACAGGTAATCGATGTAGGCATCGCTGTCACTAAATTCCGGCGGCAAGGCATGAGCCCCTAAAAAGGTGGTATGGATACGAATGGGATGATGGGCCGCCAGCTCACGCGCTACCTGCAGCATTTTTTGCTCGCTGGCCAAGTCCAGCCCGTAGCCGGATTTAATTTCCACTTCGGTCACTCCTTGCGACAGCAAGGCATTGAGCCGGTCTTTGCCTAGCACAAACAGCTGCTCGGCACTGGCCTCGCGGGTGGCTTTAACGGTGGAGCGAATACCGCCCCCGGCTTTGGCAATGGCCTCATAGCTGGCCCCTTGCAGCCGCAGTTCAAACTCATTGGCCCGGTTGCCGCCATAGACCAAATGGGTATGGCAATCGATCAGCCCCGGCAGAAGCCACTGCCCCTGCACATCGTACAAAGGGGTACTAAGCGCATCAAAGGCGGGAAGTTCGCTTTTGGGGCCCAGCCAGGCAATGCGGCCATCTTTCACAGCAATAGCACCATCGGTGATGGCGCCATAGGGTTCGCTGCCGGCTTGCATGGTGGCCAGATTGGCATTGAGCCAAACCGCATCAAATTCAGTCATTAAGCTACTCCGGGATCAATTCAGTACTGTTTTAATAAAAATAGTGTACCGCAAAAACTTGTATATACAACCAAGATCGGCTATTTTTATTAGCAACCGTTGCCACCAAGGGATCGCCACCGCATGGCCGTCGCCAAATTTGCTGAAATCAAAGATTTTATGCTGACGCAGATCGAAATCGGTGCCTGGCCCGAGCACAGCCGGGTTCCATCCGAGAACGAGCTGGCCGAGCAGTTTGCGGTGAGCCGGATGACCGCCCGCCGCGCGCTGCAAGAGCTGACCGAGCAAGGCATTTTGTACCGCACCCAGGGCGTCGGCAGCTTTGTTGCGGCACTGAAATCGCAATCCTCCTTACTGGAAATTCGCAACATTGCCGATGAAATCCACAGCCGCGGTCACAGCTACCGGGCAGAACTGCTCCAGCTCACCGAGCTGCCCTGTCCGGCCACCGTGGCGGCGGCGCTCGGTTTAAAGCACAACGAGCGGGTGTTTTTCTCACTAATTGTGCATTTTGAAGACCGACAGCCGCTGCAGCTCGAAGCCCGTTACGTTAATCCGCGGCAAGTTCCGGATTACATGGCGCAGGATTTTTCCGCCATCACACCGCACCTGTATTTAAGCCAGGTGGCACCGCTGACCGAGGCGGAGCATACGGTGGAAGCCATCTTGCCGGATAGCTTCACCTGCCAGCATTTGCAATTGAAAAAACCCGAACCCTGCCTGCGTCTGACCCGTCGCACCTTTAGCCGCGATGGTGCCGTCAGCCTGGCGTATCTGACTTCCCCGGGCAGCCGTTACCGGCTCGGGGGCCATTTAAATTTCGCGCCAGCAGGCGCAACCAGGAGCTCATGATGTCTGATCCACGTATCGATAACAGCCGGGTGATCCGCGCCACCAAAGGTGCGGAAAAAACCGCCAAAAGCTGGCTGACCGAAGCCGCCAAACGCATGCTGATGAACAACCTGGACCCGGATGTGGCCGAGCACCCGCAATCGCTGGTGGTGTACGGCGGTATCGGCCGGGCGGCCCGCGACTGGGCCTGCTTCGATAAAATTATTGAAGTACTGGACCGGCTGGAAGACGACCAGACCTTGCTGGTGCAAAGTGGCAAGCCGGTCGGGGTCTTCCCCACCCACCCGGATGCGCCCCGGGTGCTGATTGCCAACTCCAATCTGGTGCCGGCCTGGGCCAACTGGGAGCACTTTAACGAGCTGGATAAAAAAGGCCTGATGATGTACGGCCAAATGACCGCCGGCTCCTGGATTTACATTGGCTCGCAAGGCATCGTGCAAGGCACTTACGAGACCTTTGTGGCCATGGCCAAACAGCATTTCAATGGCGATGCCAGCGGCAAATGGATCCTGACCGGTGGCCTGGGCGGCATGGGCGGCGCTCAGCCACTGGCCGGCACCATGGCCGGTTTTCATATGATTGCCTGTGAAGTGGATGAAAGCCGCATTGATTTCCGGCTGCGCACCGGCTACGTCGATGTCAAAGCCACCAGTCTGGATCAGGCGCTGCAGCTGCTGGAGCAAGCCAAAGCCTCCGGCAAGCCCACGTCTATCGGTTTGCTGGCCAATGCCGCCGATGTCTTTGCCGAGCTGGTAGAGCGCAACATCATCCCGGATGTGGTGACCGATCAAACCTCTGCCCACGACCCGCTGAATGGTTACCTGCCACAAGGCTGGAGCATGAGCGAAGCCGCCGACCGTCGCCTGCAAAACCCGGAGCAAGTAGTCAAAGCCGCCAAGCAGTCAATGGCAGTGCAAGTTCAGGCCACGCTCGACATGCAGAGCAAAGGCGCGGTCGCGGTTGATTACGGCAACAACATTCGTCAGATGGCCAAGGATGAAGGCGTGCACAATGCTTTTGATTACCCGGGCTTTGTGCCGGCCTACATCCGGCCGCTGTTTTGTGAAGGTGTTGGGCCATTTCGCTGGGTGGCGCTGTCGGGCGATCCGGAAGACATTTACAAGACCGACCAAAAAGTCAAAGAGCTGATCCCGGACAACCCGCATCTGCACCACTGGCTGGATATGGCGCGTGAGAAAATCCACTTTCAGGGCCTGCCAGCCCGTATCTGCTGGATTGGCTTAAAAGATCGGGCCCGCATCGCACTGGCCTTTAACGAGATGGTGCAAAACGGTGAGCTGAAAGCCCCAATCGTGATTGGCCGCGATCATTTGGACTCCGGCTCTGTTGCCAGCCCGAACCGTGAAACTGAAGCCATGCTGGATGGCTCGGATGCCGTCTCCGACTGGCCACTACTGAACGCCTTGCTGAACACCGCCGGTGGTGCCAGCTGGGTCTCGCTGCACCACGGTGGTGGTGTCGGCATGGGCTACAGCCAGCACTCAGGTGTGGTGATTGTGGCCGATGGCACCGAAGCGGCCGCCAAACGACTGGGCCGGGTGCTGTGGAACGATCCGGGTACCGGCGTGATGCGCCATGCCGATGCCGGCTACGACATTGCCCAAAACTGCGCCCGCGAACAAGGGCTGGATTTACCGATGCTGAGCACCAAGGAGTAAGCTATGACCACCCCATTTACCTTGACACCCGGCCAGCTCAGCCTGAGCCAATTGCGCCAGCTTTGGCAAAATGACCAAGCCATTGCCCTGGATAAAGCCGCTTACCCGGCGATTGCCGCCTCGGCCAAAACCGTGGCCGATGTGCTGGCCAAAGGCAAAACCGTCTATGGCATCAATACCGGTTTTGGTCTGTTGGCCAATACCAAGATCGCCCCGGATCAATTGGAATTGCTGCAGCGCTCCATTGTGCTATCGCATGCCGCCGGCTATGGCGAGCTGATGGCCGACCAGACGGTGCGGCTGATGATGATTTTAAAGGTCAACTCCCTTTCGCGTGGCTATTCGGGGATCCGGCCAGAAATCATCGATGCGATGATTGCCATGATCAATCAAGGCGTGTACCCCTGCATTCCGGCTCAGGGCTCAGTCGGCGCCTCCGGCGATTTGGCGCCGCTGGCGCACATGGTACTGCCGCTGATTGGCGAAGGTGAGGTGCGTTATCAGGGCAAGCAACTGCCAGCCAAAGAAGGCTTGCAACTGGCTGGGCTTGCGCCTGTGGTGCTGGCGGCCAAAGAAGGTCTGGCGCTGCTAAATGGCACCCAGGCCTCCACCGCCCTGGCGCTGGAAGGCCTGTTTAAAGCCGAAGACTTGTTTGCTGCGGCCAGCGTAATTGGTGCACTCAGTGTGGAAGCCGCCCTTGGCAGCCGCTCGCCGTTCGATGCCCGCATTCATGCCATCCGTGGTCAGCAGGGGCAGATCGATGCTGCTGCCATTTACCGCCATCTGCTGGCTGAGCGCTCTGAGCTTGGCGACTCGCATCAGGATTGTGAAAAGGTGCAGGATCCCTACAGCCTGCGCTGTCAGCCCCAGGTGATGGGCGCTTGCTTAACGCAAATCCGCCAGGCCGCTGCGGTGCTGGAAACCGAAGCCAATGGTGTCACCGACAACCCGCTGGTGTTTGCTGAAGAAGGCGACATTCTCTCCGGTGGTAATTTCCACGCCGAGCCGGTGGCGATGGCGGCCGATAATCTGGCGCTGGCCATTGCCGAAGTCGGCTCTTTGTCCGAACGGCGGATGGCGCTGCTGATTGATGCCAGCTTAAGCAAACTGCCGGCCTTTTTGGTCAACAATGGCGGTGTTAACAGTGGCTTTATGATTGCCCAGGTTACTTCGGCGGCTTTGGCATCGGAAAACAAGTCGCTGGCGCACCCGGCCAGTGTCGACAGCCTGCCGACCTCGGCCAATCAGGAAGATCATGTGTCGATGGCCACCTTCGCCGCCCGGCGGCTGGCACAAATGGCCGACAATACCCGTGGTGTATTGGCCGTCGAGTACCTGGCTGCCGTGCAGGGACTGGATTTTCGCGCACCGCTTAAATCCACCGAGCGGTTGGAGCAGGCCCGGGCGCGGTTGCGCGACCAGGTCAGCTTTTATGCCGAAGATCGCTACTTCGCGCCGGATATCAAAGCCGCCGCCGAGCTGCTGGCCAGTGGCTGTTTAAGCAGCCTGCTGCCTGCGGCCATGCTGCCCAGCCAGTAAGCGATTAAAGCACTAATACCGCACCCCATGCACCAGGCTGCAAGCCGGCAGCCGCACTGGGGTGCTTAGTGGTAACAAGCGGGTAATGGCCGCCTTGCCAATGGCATCGCGGCTATCACTGCGCTCAATCTGGTAATAAAAGTTCAGGTAGGGCTGTTCCTGATACAGCTGCAGATAAGGGTAACCGGTAAGACGCCAGTTCGCCTGAAAGGATGGATACGCCGGGTTGTCGCTTTCAAATACCATGCGGCCATCTGGCTGCAAGTTAAGCCGATAATCAAAGTCACAGTCTTCGGCACTGTAGGGATGCGCAAAATCCACCGCGCTGCGGCCACCATGCACCTGCACCCCGGCCGGTACCAGAAAAAGTCCCAGATTATCCCGGGTAAACCACTGATTCGACTCCACCAGCAAGCGGTTATCGCGCAGATGCCAACCGGTGTCATCCAGCGCTTGCTGCAACCGGCTGGCTGTGGCCTCTGGGTTTCGCAACATTGGCGAGTAGATCAGGGTGTTTTCACTGACTCGTGCCGGAAAAGGATGCTGATTCAGTTCCACCCGTAGCCCTTGCTGCTGCAATGCAGTGACCAATACACTGGTCTGCTGCGCATCCAGATAACGATGGTTCAAGTGAACGGTTGGTTGTGCGCAGCTTACTAACAGCAATAGCGGCACCAGCGCATACCACCTCAGACAGTTACGCATCATTCGGCTACCGCCACAGGCTCAGGGCAAGACTGAGCTTCCCTTTCCAACCACATCAGGCTTAGATTACCCTTTTGTAAATCATCCGTCTGCTGAGTAAAGGTCAGCAGCAACCCCTTGCTGGTAGGATGCGCTGTACTTTTGGCAGCATGCGCCTGCTCAGAGGAAAGCAGCTCCTCCGCCGGGCCAAAGGTCAACTCGGGGGTCACACAAGTTCGGTACAGCCCTAAACGCTGATTCTCGCCCTGAGCTGAATAATAGATATCGATATTGCCATCCCGGCGCTTTACCGGGCTAAGATCATGAATATTTCCCTGCTGAGGCAGTGACACCACGTCAGACCAGCTTTGCCCCAGATCGGCTGATACTTGCAACCGCCCCGCCATTTCACTGATGGAAGGGCCATTGTGGTAACTGACCAGCACAGTCCCATCGGCAAAACTGGCACTGCCAGGCATGGTTCCCACCGCAAATTGAACCGGCTCACCAAAGGTAACACCGTCCACAGAGCGACTAAAAAACAACTGGCTGCGCCCGGCCCGGTACACCATGCCCAAACTGCCATCGTGCAATGCCAACACCCTGGCAATGGAATAAGCGCCATAATTGCCCGGCAAAGTCACCGGCTCCGCCGCTTTGAGGTCGCTAAGCGGCGCTCGCAGCCACTGTGCCTGAGTCCCCCAAAAACGGGCCGATACCAGATAATACAAAAACTCCTGCCCCTGAAACTCGACGACCGAAGGTGAGGAGATGAAATCGTAATCCACAGCGCTGGCCAGCGCCAGCGTTTCAGGCTGGCGATTGGCCAGCGCCAGCTGACGAATGATGGAAAAGCTCACATCCAGGTCTGAGCGTCCATAGTACAGACTTTGTTGCTGATGGCTAAACGCAGTCACAAAGTCCAGGCCTTGGCCCTGTTCAATCATCACAAACTGCTCTTCTGCAAGGCTAGCAACAGAAACCATCAACAGCACAATCAAACCAGTGACATAGTTTGTTTTATACATAACGTTCTTCTCTTCAGTTCTTCTCTTTAGTTATACTATCAGTGCTTAATTTCAATCACCCGATCCACCGAGGCAATAGTTTCAGGCCGGTGGGCGATTACCACCCGGGTGATACGAAGCTGCTGAATGGCTTTGCTGACAAAGGACTCGGTTTTGGTGTCCAAATGGCTGGTCGCTTCATCCATAAAGAGAATACGCGGCTGACGGTACAGAGCCCTGGCCAGCAAAATGCGCTGTCTCTGTCCTCCCGATAGGGCCGAACCCATATCGCCAATCAGGCTGTTGTAGCCCATGGGCATCTGCTCAATATCCTGATGCACCGCGGCTATCTGGGCACATTCCACCACCCAGCGCATATCAAATTGCTCTTCAAAAAAAACGATATTGTCGCGAATAGTGCCGTAGAGCAAGGTGTCATCCTGCATAACTGCTGCAATCTGTCGCCGGTAGTTTGCTAAACCTAACTGCGGTAGAGGAATACCATCCACCAGCACCTCCCCTTTGCCTGGCTGCAATAAGCCCAGCATCACTTTCATGAGGGTGGTTTTACCGCAACCGGAAGGGCCAACCAATGCAACAGACTCACCAGGTTCAATCACCAGGCTAACATCCTGTAATACCGGCTTGGTCACATCGCTGTAAGCGAAAGAGATATTCTGCAGTTCCAGCCGGCCATCCAGCAACCGCTGCTCACGCTCTTGCTCTGGGTAGACCTGCTCTTTGCTAGTCAGGGCAATATCACCCAATCGTTCAAAGTGTAGGCTGAGCATACGAAATTGAATCATCTTTTCGACCAAACGAGCCATTCTATCCATAAACTGGCTTTTATAAGCCATAAAAGCGAACAACATACCAGTACTAAAGCCACCTACCAGCACCAACCGCGCAGCCAAATAGACCACCAGAATATTCTCCAGACCAAACAGCAGGCGGTTGACGGTTTGGTAAGAAATATTGAAAACCCCAAGACGAATGGACTGGTTGGTTGCATCAATAAAGTGGTTTTGCCACAAACCTTCACGCTTGGCTTCCGAGCCAAACAATTTGATGGTCTGAATACCGCGTACTGTTTCCATAAAGTTGGAGTTCTCTTTGGCCTGCGCCAGAATCTCCTGCTCGGAAACAGCACGCAGTGAGCGGTACATCGCCAAGCGGAAACCGGCGTACAGCAACACTGCTACCAGCACTACCAGACTCAACATAGGGCTGTAGACCAAGATCACGGCTAAAATCGCTAGCGCCATCAGACCATCGATTAAGGCTTCTATCACTCCCGTAGTTAACAGCTCCCGGACCTTACGTAAGGAGCCAAAGCGCGACACCACATCGCCCATATGGCGTTTTTCAAAGTAACTGAGCGGCAGACGGATCAGGTGATGAAATAAATTCCCTGCCATTTGGATATTGAGCAGATTGCCAAAGTGCAGCAGCACAAAGCCTCGTACCGCACTGGTAGCCACCTCAAACAACAATACCAGCGCAAAGCCCAGTGCCAGCACCAACAACAAGCTGGTGTCGCTGGTCAGGATCACATCGTCCACCACCAACTGCATGTAGTAGGGTGCTACCAGGGTAAATACCTGTAATAGAATCGACAGTGTAAACAGCAGTATCAGCGAGCGCTTCAGACCTGTAATTTTCGACCAGAAGTTCGATAGTCCCAAACGGGTTTGGCCCGGCTTTAGCGTAAATTCATTGGTTGGCAGCAGCTCAAGCGCCACACCGGTAAAGTGTTTGCTGACCTCATCCAAACTGAACTTACGTAACCCCATGGCAGGATCATGGATCATGACCTGACTGCCCTGAACAGATTTTAATACCACAAAGTGATTCATATCCCAGTGCAGAATACAGGGTGTCTTCAGTGCTGCCAGATCGTCCAACTCAATTCTAAGTGGCCGGCTGGACAACTGTATTTTTTCGGCAAAATTCATCAGATCAAGTAAAGTACAGCCTTCAATCGACAGCGAAAACTTTTGCCGTAACTCATTCAGGCTGGCCTGATAACCGTGAAAACCGGCCACCATTGCCATACAGGCCAGGCCACACTCCGCCGCCTCGGTTTGATGGACCATCGGCAAGCTACTACGCTGCCAAAATGTCAGTTTCTCAGTCATGGCCTGCATTACAACTGTCCTTTTAGGCTATAAATCGGATCAAACAACCATTGCAGCAAGCTGCGACGCTCGGTAATCACATCCCCATCCAGCGTCATTCCTGCCCGCAGCGGTAGCTCCCGGTTGTATGCCATTATCTGTTGTGCGTTCAATCTTACTCGAACCCGATAACTGGGCTCAGTAAGCTGCATATCAATCACCTCGTCCGGTAAGAGCACCGCTTGACTGATTTCATGCACAAGCCCATGATGCACCCCAAAGCGTTCATAAGGAAAGGCGTGAAAACGCAATCGAACCTCCTGTCCGATGTCAATAAAGCTAATCGCCCGCGTTGGCACATAAACAATGGCTTCCAGTTCAGCACCATCCGGCAGTAAGCTAAGAATAATACTGCCAGCATTCATAAAATGCCCCGGTCTGGCTAGAATGCCGCTGACCACGCCAGCCTTTGGCGCTGTTATCACACTGCGCTGCTCATGCTGCAGGCGTGTCTGTTGGTTGCGTAACTCTGAAACTTGATTGTCCAGCTGACTATGCGAAGCCTGGTGGTCTAGCGGTAGCTGTAGCTGCAGGCTTTTCTGCTGCTTCAATTGCTCTTCCAGCATCAATCGCTGGCCTTGCAACACCTGCTCCTGCTGCTGCAATGAAAGCAAGGTATCTTGCTGGCGACTCAATTCCAGATTGGAAATAAAGCCCGTGCCGGATAACTGCGATATTTGTTCGACTAAATGTTGGTTGAGCTCCAACCGCTGCTGAAACGTGCTCTGTTGCTGTTCAATCTGGCTCAATTGTTGCTGCGCACTGGCAATTCGTTCAGCTACCTCCTGCAAACGAATGCGCTGACGGTCAATTTCCTGCTGTTTCTGTTGCGTTAAATTCGCAAGAATAGCGGCCAGTTCCTGCTGCAAGGAAGCATTCAACTCTGAGTGCTCCGTCGAAAAATGTTGCATGGTCAACTCCAGCAAAAGCTGGCCGGCTTCCACACGATCTCCTTCTTGCACCAACAATTGCTGAACCGCTCCTGGCTGTGAGGTTTGTACTCGGATCACACCCTGCTGCGGTTGCAAAACACCAAATACCACAGCTTTACGGCTATAGCTGCTACTGAGCAACAACACCAGAGAGCACACCACAATAAAGGCAATCAGGCCTGTCAACCAGGCAAAAGCCGGCACCTGCACCAGACTGACCTCGCCTTGCATCCGTGTAGATTGCTGAGTGAGAACTTGCTCACGGAAAAGGGGTTTCATGATTAATTACATAGAACCAATATAGAAATGGCTATAAACAATGTTTATGTTGACACCAAAAATTAAAAAAAACATTGGAGGAAATTATAGTAAGAGCAATCCGCTCATTCAGCAGGAAAACATTCAGTAAAACAGGTAGAGGCAACTACCCCTACCTGTTATTCAGGTCATATTACCTAATTTCTTCAAAGCAAGGTACATCATTGCCATTATCATCTGCGCAGCCATCTATACTTGGTGTGCAAGTAATGACATCTCCACCAGAAACGTTCTTTAATTCTTCCATGGACAGCTGACGCCCCAATAAAACAAAACCCAGATCATTATTACTCATAATAAAACTTCCTTCATTAGACTATAAAAATACAGATGCTAAACAAAATCGCTTAGTTTTATGCTTGCATCTATTTCACGTTGCCTCCCTCTTGCAGTATCACTCAGAAAACTACAAAAAGTAGCCAACACTGGTAAATCTGGACACCACTCTTCTAAGAACAGAAATTGCCCAGATGAATTCAACTCCAAAAAACACCAACAGCCATTCATATCAACCATAAAATCAAATGATGCTGTGACAAGTGAAATCATTGCCATAATTTTCAAACATTTTTCTCTCACACCTAGCGGGATTTCAATTCTGGATGCTTTCAGATGTGTATCTTGGTGCAATCTCCAATCACGAATACTATCGTGTTGGACATTTGAAACTATCCTAACCGCCAGACAAGTTTCACCACATACAAAAACCCGAACTTCATATTCAGCCACAATCAACTCTTGAAAAATTCCTGGTGCATTTTGAAGGGAACTATCTTCTTTAAGATCCTGAGCATGGATCTGACGTGTATAGGTTGCCGTTCTTTGAACACCATCATCCCACACATAACCTGCCAGAGATTTATAAACCGAGTCCTGTTTGATAACGAATTTTCTGATTAAACCTGGATCGTTACTAATAAGGGTTTTTGGGATCTTGAAGCCACAGACTTGAGCTAATTTAAGCTGGTAAACTTTATTCTCGGACGCCAGCGCAGCAGACCTTGGATTAACCCATAGAGCCTTTTCAGTAGCCCCCTCCAACCCGGAAATCACCACACCACACTCACGCCGCGCAAACTCTCTATCATCTCCTAAAAGAGTTGGATGTAACTTAGCAGGCACATCTCGACGAAACCAAACACGGCTGACACTTTCAAAACAAACTCTATTTTCACCATGGAAAACATTGGCAACAGAAGATCCATCCGCATCAAATTCGAATGAAATACACATTGCAGTTGGGAATGCATAAAATGGCAAGATCAAGTTTTTCTTTCCAGTGGCTGTAAGCGCTTTCGAAACAACACTTGCGTGCATATCACTTTCACGGGCCAGAATAATTACTTCAGGTGACATCGTACAGAAACCAAAGAATGAAGATGCGGAAATATTACATGCGGGAATGCAAAAAAAAACAAAAAAACTACAAAATCACATATTTATCACCAAAAAACATCGCAGCAAATAGGTTAACCACTTTAAAATCAATTGAGTGTGTTATAATTAACGATTTCCCTGCAACTTAAACCAAGCACCCAAAATGTAACTCATAGGTTTTTCATCATAACTTTTAGCTCGCAAATTAACTGAAAAACGCTCACAGTTTAACCGCGCGCAATTTAATGAATAATTCCGACACCTTCAATGCCAAATAGATTGAGGTGTTTACAGGCTAGATGGCGCTATTGAACGATGCTAACCTGAACAAGCGACCCGCTTTCTGGGTCAACAATGGCGGTGTTAACAGTGGCTTTATGATTGCCCAGGTTACTTCCGCGGCCTTGGCATCGGAAAACAAGTCGCTGGCGCACCCAGCCAGTGTCGACAGCCTGCCGACCTCGGCCAATCAGGAAGATCATGTCTCGATGGCGACCTTCGCCGCCCTGCGGCTGGCCCAGATGGCCGACAATACCCGTGGTGTATTGGCCGTCGAGTACCTGGCTTCGGTGCAGGGGCTGGATTTTCGCGCACCGCTTAAATCCACCGAGCGGCTGGAACAGGCCCGGGCGCTGTTGCGCGACCAGGTCAGCTTTTATGCCGAAGATCGCTACTTCGCGCCGGATATCAAAGCCGCCGCCGAGCTGCTGGCCAGTGGCCGCTTAAGCAGCCTGCTGCCTGCGGCCATGCTGCCCAGCCAGTAAGCGCTCACACCCAGGTCCACCGCAGTGGGCCTGGGCCAGATTGATTGCGCAATGCTAAAACACCATTAAGCCCATCTGGCTAGACCAGTTGTGCAAAGTTTGCTAAGGTCAGGACCAGCTATAATAAAAAAAACAATCAGGCTGGAACCTTACCATGACGCTAACCATTGCTCACCGTATCATCCTTGGATTTGGCTTGATGGTCCTTCTGCTGATTGTGGCCAGCGGCTCTGCGCTGCTGAGCTTTCTATCCATCGAAGCCTCCACCCGCAATGTGAATGAGCGCGCTATTCCTGCTCAGCAGCTTAGCAATCAAGCGCAAATTCAGCTACTAAGCATGGCCAACGCCAGTGCTCAGGGGTTTGCCGCCGAACAACCTGCTTTGATCAATCAGCAACACCAGCTATTTGCACAAGCCGACCACGGTCTGGTGCAATTGCTGCAGCAAGTGACAGAACTTTCCCAACAACACAGTGCGCTGCAACAGGCTTTGCAGCAGAGCGAACAATACAGCAGTGCCTACCGGCAATCGGTGCAGCAGATGTTTGCGCTCAGGTTGGAGGTGGAGCAAAGCCGGGCGGAGGTGCAGCAGGTATTTCAGCAATTAGAGCAGCAATTGGATGCTCTTGGTGCTCTGTTACTGGATCTATCCTATCTGGATGGGGTCGATAGCGATACGCTGGAGCTGATCGAAGGCACCGCTGGTCGTATTGACGGCCAGTTGCTTGGCCTCATCAATACCTTACGAGAGGTGGCGAATGCCACCGAGCTCGGCCAGTTGCAGCGCAGTGAAGACAATATCAACTTCGCCTATAGTGATATGCAGGTCAATATCGACTACCTGGCTCAGTTGGTGGCAAACATTGACACCGGTGGGCTTTGGTCGGATTTTCAGGCTCAGCGACAACAACTGGAACAGAACTTACTTCAGGAGCAACCGTTACTTCGCCTGCAACTGCAGCGCCTAACGCAACAGCAACAAGCTCGCCAGCATCTGTACCAGGCGGAACAGGAGCTCAGCAACGGCATCATGGCCCTGCAACAAATGGCCAGTGCCGCCGATCAGCAAGTCAGTCAACTGCAGCAAGCCGTTAGCCGTACTATTTCACAAGGCAATTGGCGCAATGTCATCATATTGCTGGTGCTTATCGTGCTGGCCACAGCCATTGCCTGGGTGACCATCCGCGCTATGCTGCAACCATTGGCCAAAATCAACCAGGTGCTGGGCGTGATGGCCAAAGGCGATCTTAGTCAGCGTTTGACCATTCAGCGCGATGACGAGTTTGGCAAGTTGGCCAATAACGTCAATCAGTTGGTCGAGTCGCTTAGTAGCCTGGTCCAGCGTATTCAAAACTACGCCCGCGAACTGAACCAGAATGCACAGCGCTCCGGTTTGGATGTGCAGGATATTCGTCAGGCCTTGCAGCAACAAACCAGCCAAATTGCCAACATTAACACCAGCACACACCAATTAAGCACACAAAGCCAGCATATTGCCGAGCAAGCAGAGCAAGCAGTGCACGAAATGCAGCAAGGCATGCAACACAACCAGCAGGTACATCAGCTATCAGAGCAAAACAATCAACGCATAGGCCACTTAGCTGAACAACTGCACAGTATTGATGCTTTGATGCAACAGGTGAGTGAGCAAGGCAAACAGATTGGCGGCATTCTCGATACGATCAGCAGCATTGCCGAGCAGACCAACCTGCTGGCGCTGAACGCTGCCATAGAAGCAGCCAGAGCAGGTGAGCAGGGCCGGGGGTTTGCCGTGGTCGCTGATGAGGTACGCACCCTGGCTGGCCGCACCCAGCAAGCCACCAACGATATCCAAGCCATGATAGAGACCTTGCAGCACAGCACCATGGCGGCAGCAAAAGCGGTGCAACAGGGCAATCAGGATGCCAGCCAATGTGTCGAGGAAAATCAGCAGTTATTGCAGGCGCTGCAGCAAATACACCATGCTATCCACCAAATACATGGCATCAATAGCAAAATCGCGGATGCAACCGCGACACAGCTGAGTCAGGGCGAAACCATAGAGACGGCGATGGAGTTGGTAGTGCAATTGGTGCAAAACAGCTCGGATAAAGCCGAAAGCACCCAGGCGCATAGTCAGGATGTCACCAAGCTGGCATCAGAACTGGAGCACGCCAGTGCGACCTTCCGCTTGCGGGGTTAAACCGAAACTAAAACGAAATTCTTTTTCCATCAAGGCTGGTTGGTACTCGATCAGTTCAATATTTGCTTCGCGGGCAAAAATACGTTCCTGACTGGTAAAACTTTGAAAGCTGATAATCATGCCTTGCTGGCAATGAAAGCCAAGCATTTGCTGAAAGCGCTCCCGCAAACACTCCATGGATACCATGCTGTCGGCATCAGGATGAAAATACACCAATGTTTTACTCTCTGGATTGTGCCAAAAGAATACCTCGTTATCATCAGCGGTTGCAGGCTCCAACTCACCATGTTGCTGCAAAGACTGTTTCAGGCGACTGAAAAAAAATTCCTGCTGCCTGAGCCGTTCCTGCTCTCGTTGAAACCGTTGTGGCAATGACAACCAGCGGTTGCCAGAGTCCATTTCAATAAAAGCTATCAAATTAAACATCAGGGCCGACACAAACAGCAGGACAAAAGCCCACAACAGGAAAGTGGACCAGAACTCTGAGAGCACCAGAGCGGGTTGGGAAAAAACGATGGAGTGTTCAGAAAAAAGCAAAAAAATAGCACCTGCCGCTATCCCTAGCAAAGTACTAATAGTGGATAATAATAACCATTGGCTACGCATAACGACTCTACCCTGAGTGGCAAAACTACTAAGGTTAGTATGCGTAGCCAGGCACGCTAAGTCCTGACAAAAGCCTGATAAAACTCCGATAAAGTCACTTTTACTCTGATAAATTTGTGTCTGAAGCAGACAATGGCGGCTTATCAACCAACTTCAACGCATCGAGTGCTGATGCATAGCGAAACTGGAATGGCAGTTGACGGCCGATCTGATCCGACAGCACCCTCCGCTGATTATGTCCTTGTGCTACTCCAATTTGCAGAGCATCCAATGCCAGACTGGCTCTGGCTTGCTGATAAAACTGCTGACGACTGGCCCGCACCGGGCAACATAGATTGAAAAGCGCCGGCCAGGCTTGTTGCCGCACAATCTGCTGCACAGCTGCCAGCACATCGCTACTGTGCACCATATTCACAGCTGCATCCGGCTCATCAATCACCCCGGAGCGCAAAAAGTTGGCAGGATGCCGGCCTGGTCCGAATAACCCTCCCAACCGCAAAGTGCAAGTGGGAACTGCGGCTCGCACAATCTGCTCTCCTTGCACCAGCAACTGTACTTTGGCATCACTGAGCTGCAATGGCGTGGACTCATCCACCTCACCACTCAGCCCCTGATACACCCCGGTAGAACTGAAATGGATACAAGCCAGACTGCCGGCAGTCTGCATCAGTGCAGCCAGTGACTCCAGTGCTGCTACATAGCCAGCGCCAGCCTGCTTGCGCCAACCCGGGGTCAGCGAACAAATCACCACAGCCTGCTGAAATAGCGCCTGCAACTCTGCCGTGATTGGCTCCGACAGCGGCAAACTAAGAACCACTCCTTGCACTGTACCCGGTAACTGCTGCACGGCGGCGGCTGATTGCCGGGTCACAATCAACTGGTGACCATCCTGCTGCAACAGCGGCAACAGTTGCTGCCCCAGCCAGCCACAGCCAAGCATGATAATTTTCATGGCGTATTCCTCGGTAACAAGGCTTTGTAGTGGCCGGAAAACAGGGCCACTACTTTATTGGCACTAAGCAGCTCCACGTCGATCCGTTGGCTGGCATTTTTCCCCTGCCGCAATACGGTCAGATCACCTTTGGCCCCCAGCAAGGAGCAGCGTGCTTGCGGCTGAGTTTGCATGGGTTTCAGATAACGGATGCTGGCATCTGCCAACACCAGGTCCGCCTGCAACTCAAGCGCTTGCAGCTGCAAATGCAGCAACCCCCAACCTGTGAGCGTCGCCAGACTGTAGATACTACCGGCGAACATGGTGCCATGCAGATTGATGTTAGGTGGCAGCGGCACCTGGCATCGTAGTTCACAGCCATCGAAGGCAGTAATCTGCAATTGCATAAACTGGCTGAGTGGAATTTGCTGATGCCAAACCTGCTCTAACTGCTGACATTGCTGTTGCCAGCTCCCGGTGTTAGCTGTGAAACGAATGAAACGCTGCATCCGAAAGTGACGAACACCAAACTGGCTGGCCAGCTCCTCTTGTTGGCTGTAACCCAGCTTTTGATAAAAGCCGAGTGCATTTTCGCGTGCGTTGAGCACCACTTCGCTGCAGCCCAGAGCTAAAGCCTGTTGCTCCAGCTCTGCAACCAGCCTGGCACCTAATTGCTGCCCCTGATAACTGGAGGCAACCGCCATATAACGCAGCTGCGCTCTGGTCGCATCCACCTGATGCAGCCGCCCTACCCCAACCACCGTTTCGCCATCCAGCAGCATGCGATGAATGCTGCTTGTCTCCAGCTCGTCACGTTCCGAGCCTATCGGCTGCTGCCAGGGGGCTCTGAGTTGCTGCCAGCGAAACTGATAATAGGCTTGCCATTGTGCATCCGATTGCGGACTGCTTAGTCGAATACGCATAAATTAGTGATTATCCGTTTGCAGTAAAAAGGTTACAGGGCCATCATTGACTAAGGCAACCTGCATATCTGCTGCAAATCGGCCGGTTGCAACCTGGAGTTGATGTGCTTCACAGCGCTCTACAAAATGCCGGTATAACAGCTCGGCTTGTGCAGGGGCGGCTGCCTGCGAGAAACTGGGCCTTAGCCCCGAGTTGGTATCTGCCGCCAGGGTAAACTGTGATACTACCAGCAACTGTCCTTTGATTTGTTGCACATTCAAATTCATCTTGCCGTTATCATCGCTAAAGATCCGGTATTTACAGACTTTATCCGCCAACAGGGCGGCACTGAGCTCGGTATCCGCTTGCTCCACGCCCAAAAGAACCAACAAACCCTGCTCTATCTGCGCAATTTGCTCGCCAGCCACGCTGACACTGGCGTGACGGACCCGTTGAATTAAAGCTTTCATTCGCAGCATTCCTCCGCTTCGCTGGTATCACCCCCGCTAAGTTGCTCCCAGTCTTTCAGGTAAGCAGTCAGTTCTGCTCCGACTAAAACCACCAGCCAGCACAGATACACCCATAAAAATAAGATGGGAACTAATGCCATGGCGCCATAGATCACCTGGTAGGATGGAAAGTGGGTGATGTAGAGCGCAAAGCCGTACTTCAGCACTTCAAACAGCAGCATGGCCAATAAACCGCCCCAAAAAGCATGCCGGATCCTTACCTTGGTATTGGGCACCACCAAATACAAAATACAAAATGCCAGCCAGGACATCAGATAAGGCACCAGGCCCAATAAGAAGCTGGACAAGCCTGGGGTAAAATCATCGGCAAAGCGGGTCAGCGTGACCAGATAGGAGCTAACCGCGATCGAGGTGCCAAACAAGATAGGGCCTAAGGTTAAAATCATCCAGTAAATGGAAAACGAAATCACCGGCCGTGGCCGCTTGCTAATCCGCCAGATCTTGTTCAGCGTTTTGTCGATATTGTGAATAAGCAGCAAGGCCACTACGATCAGCGCCGAAATACCTATGGCAGTCATGCCGCGGGTATTGCCGATAAATTCATTCAGATAATCTTTGATTTCATCGCCACGCGACGGCACCACATTGGCATAGAGCAGACTTTCCAGGCTTTGGCGGAACTCCGAAAACATCGGAAAAGCGCTCAGCATGGAAAACATCACGGCAATAAAAGGTACCAGTGATAACAAGGAAATATAGGCCAGATAGCCACCCACCAGATTGATCTGATCCTGCTGGCAACGCTGAATATAGCCTTTGATAAATTGCGGGCTGGCATTGATATAGTCCCGCCACCTGATTGCGTGCACTCACCATCTCCTTGCGTTGGACGCCTGGCTATCATGGTATCAAAAAAATACGCTAAGAACCTGCCTGACGTACAACAACTTTAGTTGATTTGGTGCCTGCTGTTTAACTGGTTCGCCTTAGCAGATGCATCTGCATAGCAAGTTCATCCTGCTGTTTTTGCTCCTGTCGCCGCAGTAACTGTTGCTGATGCAGCTGACGCTTTTGCAATAACTTTGTCATCGCCAGATTATAGGCCGCCTGCTTATTGCAAGCTTGTTGCTGCCTGGCAACATCCTGCTCTGCCTGCACACTCCGCTGCTGCTGCTGCTCTGTCAGGCCCTGCAAGATATGTTTTAAACCGGATAAGTTCTGCAGGCTTAAACTGCACAGCATCTGCTGATTGGATTCCAGGCTGCCTAAATGCTGTGCCAGTGAATAACTCCGTGCTTGTTCCTGCACCGCCAGTGCCTGCAACTGGCTGTGACGACTTTGCATGACTTTGAAGTTTTCTTGTTGGGTTTCCAGATATTTTTTAAGCATACTTCGCCACCAGAGTTGCCAGCTGTTCTTCAGTTTCTGCCAGTGTGACTTGTTGCTGTAAGCCCTGACACAAAAAATGCTCGATGTCTGGATAGAGGGCTACCGCTTTATCCAGTTCTGCGTCCCGTCCCGCCTGATAAGCCCCTAACGGGAGCAGCTCCCGCACTTCCTGGTAACGGCCATACAAACGCTTCAGGCTGTAACAGTGCTTCAGTTGTTGCTCTGAGACAATATTGGGCATCACCCGGCTGATTGAAGCACCGATATCAATGGCCGGATAATGACCACTCTCAGCCAGCTCCCGGCTTAACACCACATGACCATCCAGAATAGCACGGGCGGCATCGGCAATCGGATCCTGCTGGTCATCCCCCTCGGCCAGTACCGTGTAAATAGCCGTCATGCTGCCAGAGCTGTCGTTGCTGTTACCGGCACGCTCGACCAGTTGAGTAAGCTTGCTAAACACCGAGGGTGGATAGCCCCGGGTAGCAGGTGGCTCGCCAACAGAGAGGGCAATCTCCCGCTGCGCCTGGGCATACCGGGTTAACGAGTCAACCAGCAACAACACATGCAAGCCCTGATCACGAAACCAGGCCGCTAACCGGTGCGCCAGCTCTGCACTGCGCATTCGCAACAATGGCGACTGATCGGCCGGAGCCGCCACCACCACAGCTTTACGCATGCCATCACGGCCCAGACTGTGTTCAATAAAATCCTTAACTTCCCAGCCACGCTCTCCCACCAGGCCAACAATAACCACATCAGCACTGGTAAAGCGTGTCATCATGCCAAGTAATTTACTTTTTCCCACCCCGGAGCCGGCAAATAAACCCAGCCGCTGCCCTTGGCCAACAGTAAACAAGCCATTGATGGCTTTAATACCAACATCCAGTGGTGTGGTGACCCCTTTCTTTTGCATGGGATTCACTGCGGTCAATTGCGCTGTGATAGGCTCACCTTTGTTCAAAGCCGGGCCGGCATCCAGCGGCTGCATCAAGCCATCGACCACACGTCCAAGCAAAGCATGGCTGACTGTGAGTGCCTGATCCTGCATCAACGGCCGTACCCGGGCCCCGGTTGTTAAACCACTGGCATCCGTCAGAGGCATTAAAAAAGCCTGGTCACGATCAAAGCCAACCACTTCCGCTTCGATCCAGTGGCCATGTTGCCCTTCCACCTGGTAACGCTGCCCCAGGGTATACTGACCGCCTGCAACCGTGAGGATCATGCCATTCACCCGCACCAAGGTGCCAAAACTCAGGCTAAGTGGGCCAGGTTGCACCTGTTGTGTTGCTTGCTGTAAGCGCTCAAGCACCGGCATCGGTCCCCCCCAGCAATTGCTGCTGCAGCTGCGGCAACATAGCCGTCAGGCGCTGACGAAAGTCTAGCAGGTGCAACTGCGCCGCCCCCACAAAGACCGCACTGCCGGCGGTGACACTGGGATCAGCCTGCAACTGCACACTGCCCAGGGTGGAGACGTCCAATTGCTGCCATACCAGCATATCCTCTGGTGCCAGCTTCACCGTGTGGATCTGTTCTTTTAACTGCAACAGCGGCAGCAATGACTGCACGGCCTGCAGTAAATGCCTTGGTTGCACACTGAGCTCTGCTTCCAGGGTACTTTCAGCCAGGGTACTGACCAATTCATACAGGGCCTGGGCCAACTGCTGTTCCTGCAGTTGCTGATGCTCTGCCAATTGCTGCTGTAACTGCTGCAATTGCTGTTCGAATTGTTGCCGTAGCGCCCGTACAGCCTGCCTGGATTGTTCATCCACCGTACGCTGTGCCTGCTGCTCAGCCTGGTGTAAAGCCTGCTCTTTTCCTGCATCAATACCCAACAGCTTCCCTTCAGCCAACCCGCGCTCATAGGCCAGTTGCACTTGCTGCTCAATGCTTTGCAGGGATGTATCACGTTGCACACCGGGAAAACGATACAGGTCCGCCATCATTTACCCCAGGGTTGCTTCTTCGTAGAGGCGATAGTCCACTTCACCTTTGGTCATCATTTGCCGGATCATTTGCATTATCTCTGCCCTTGCCGCTTCAACTTTGCTGATGGTTTGTGCTTTGGTGTTTTCAATTTGCTGCCGGTACACCTGAGCCAGCCGCTTTGGCAAGGCCGCCATAATGTTGTTTAGCAGCTCTGCCTCACAGCCTTTGAGCGCAACCACCCATAGTTCATCCGGAATTTCATTGAGCAAATACGCCAATACATCCGCATTTTGCCGCGCCAGCGAGCCAAAGTCGTACATTTTGTCCTGCACCGCTTCCGCCGTTTCTACATTGTGCAGTTTCAGTAAATCCATGATCTCGGCTTTATCCCCGCGGTACCGGTTCATGATTTCGGCTACTTTTTCCACCCCATTTACCCGGGCCCCAACCTGCTCTCCAACGTAAGCAATGCAGGCATCCAGTGTATGGCGTAAATCATCCATCACGTGTTCACTTACTTCGCGTAAACTGGCAATCCGATACAAAATATCGTCATGCTTCGGTTTGGGAAACAGCATAATCACGGCAGATGCCTGCTCGGCTGGTAAAAATGCCAGCAGCAGTGCTTGCATCTGGATATGCTCTTGCTCTAAAAAGCGCGCCAACAGCTCTGCTGGCACCCATTCCAACCGGCGAATATCATCTGCCAGTGCACCGCCATAGATATCATCCAGCATACCCCGCGCCAGCTTGCGCCCGACAGCCCTGTCCAGCGCTCGTTCCAGATAAAGCCGGGAAGCACCACTGACACCACTCTCACTGCGGTAGCAATCAAAGAAGTCCTGCAAAATCAACGCAACATCTTCTTGCGTCACATTGGTGATTTTCGCCATCCGCTCAGACAAAGCCTGGACTTCATGCCGGTTCAGCTTTTTAATGATACCGGCTGCATTTTCTTCGCCCATGCTCAACAATAAAATGGCCGCCCGATCCAGATCGGTGATGCTGCGGCCAGACTCAGATCTTAGTTGATTCAATGCTGACTCCCTGCTCTACCCAATATTTAATCACTGCGGTGACCCGCTCAGACTCTTTGCTGGCTAACAGCTGCATATGAGCAATTTGCTCAGCAAATTCAGAGCCAACCTGTGGCAAGCTAATGACGTTAAAGCCAGGCTGCGGCATATCCCCGCTGTTTGCTTGACGATTGTCTGTCGCACTGTCATTCAGCGAAGCTGCCTGACGGTCAGACAATGCTGCAACCGGCTCATCTTGCGGCAGAGCAGCCGTCGGTTCGGTATCCAGAGGGCGTTGCTTTTTGCCACTGATCAGATGATTGACCAAGGGCCGGACCCCAAACAGAATAAGCGCCAGCGCAATTAAGCTGCCAAACAAGTAACGGGCGTATTCTCTGATCTCCGGCAACTGCCACCAGGGCAAACCCGCCAGTGGGGTGGTCAGGGGCGCTACCGGCATAAAATCAAAACTGGTAATATTGAACTGGTCACCACGCTCGGCCTGAAAGCCGGTCGCAATTTTGACCATCTCACCCAATTGCTGCAGTTGCGCCTCGGTCCAGCCTTCCTCGCCGGCGGCTCCCTGATTCACCAACACCGACACACTCATTGACCGGAGCCTCCCCACTTCATAGCGGGTGTGGGTCACCGCCCGGCCACTCTCAAACTGCCGGCTGCTTTCATTGCGTTCAGAGGTACGCTGATTATTGTCTGCGGCTTGCTGATCGGCCGGCAGGGGTGGCTGATTTGCCAACGCGCCAGGGATCCCCATGGCCAGTTGATCCAGCATGGTATCTGTTTTCACCGACTCGGAGCGAAGCACTGAGGCAGGATCGATGGCTTCACGGGTTTCTTCGACCACACTAAAATCAACATCAGACGACACCTGAATGCGGTAGTTGCCATCGCCTAAAATAGGGAGCAGCATAATGGCAGCACGCTGTTCGATATTGCGTTCCAGCTTCTGCACAAAGGCGAGTTTCTTATCTGTTTCTTTGCCGATTGGGGCATCGTCGTACAAATCACCGGTCAGCAACCGGCCTCGTTGATCCACCACCGATACATTGCGGGGATCCAATCCGGAGACACTCCCAACAATCAGGCTCACAATCGCCTCGACCTGATTACCGCTTAGCTCATAGCCCGGCGCTAAATCCACCATCACCGAAGCTGCGGATTTCTCTTCCTGCCGGCCAACAAACAAACTCCGTTTCGGAATAGCCATATGCACCCGGCTGTTACGAATACCATCCATGGTAATAATGGTACGTGCCAACTCACCTTCCAAGGCATGCTGATACTGCATGGACTCCATAAACTGACTGGTTCCCATCGTGACTTTGTCACCAATAGTCGACAGCCCCTCAGGCATGGCAGCTTTGACACCGCGAGCCGCCAGCATAATGCGCGCATCAGCTAAACGATTTTGTGGCACCATGATATTGCCGGTGTTGGTATCAATACGAAAAGTGACCTTCTCCCGGTCCAGTATTTCCAGAATTCCAGCTTTGTCGTAATGCTCCTGGTTGCCATAGAGCGGCACATAATTCTTGGCGGAAGTCCAAAGAATTAACACAATGGTGGCCGCCACCAGCGTTGCCAGCAAGGCAATGGACGCAATGCTCCGGTCCCCGGCCTGCAACCAGCTGAAACGGCTGGACAGGTTAATAACCTTCTCCCGCAAGTTACTGTCACTGGCAGCCGCTGGCGTGGCTTTTACAATTTCACCTTTCATCACAGTGTCCTTACAATGACATCCGCATCACATCATCGATGCCGCTCAATACTTTATTGCGTACCTGCAGCAACATAGAGAAACTTAAATCCGCTTTTTGGCTCGCAACCATAGCGCCAACCACATCATCGCTGCGACCGGTATCCACAGCCGTCATCAGATCCGCGGCAATATTCTGTTGCTGGTTTACCGCGCGAATGACCTGGGAAAAATCACTGCTGATGCCGCTGTCATTGCGGGCAGGCGCAATGCCTTCATTCCCGGCGACTTGCTGCAACCTGGTCATCATGTCCAGCATCTGGCTTTGACTGTTTACGGGTGAAATCATCATCGTTATCCTTAAGAAGCTAATGCATCAATGTTGACACCATGCTCACGCATGGCAGCTAATTTGTAACGCAGGGCACGGGTGCTCACCCCCAATGCCTGGGCAGTGAGTGTACGGTGACCGTTGAACTTGTTGAGTACATTTAAGATGTAATCAAACTCAGCATTTTTCTTGCTTTGTTTTAACAAACTGGCGCAAATCGCCGCCGCTTGTGGATGGCATTGCGGTAAATTCAGATCGGCAATTTGCAGCTCCATACCACGAGCCATCACCAATGCCCGCTGCATCACATTCTCCAGCTCACGCACATTGCCCGGCCAGTTGTATTGCAGCAGCACATTCGCCGCGTCACGACTTAAGCGATAGTTGCCATTGCCGTATTTTTGAAGAAAGAACTCCGCCAGTGGCAAAATATCGTCCCGCCGCTCACGCAAGGCCGGCCAACTGAGTGGCAACACATCCAGCCGGTAAAATAAATCTTCCCGGAATAAGCCTTGCTCCACCTGGCTGCGCAGATTTTTGTTGCTGGCGGCAATCACGCGAATATCCAGCTTGATGCGATGGTTGCTGCCCAGCCGCTCTACTTCACGCTCCTGCAGTACCCGCAACAGCTTGGCTTGCAGCGCCAGCGGTAGCTCTGAAATTTCATCCAGCAAAATAGTGCCGCCATTGGCGGCTTCAAATTTACCAATCTGCTGGTTTACGGCCCCGGTAAAGGCGCCTTTGTTGTGGCCAAATAACATGGCTTCTAACATATGTTCAGGAATGGCAGCGCAGTTCACCGCAATAAAAGGCTGGTCGGCACGATCTGAAGCCTGATGAATAAAGTTAGCCAAACGCTCTTTACCTGTGCCGGACTCGCCAAGGATCAACACACTGGCTTCTGTTTGCGCGGCCCGGTTGGCCAACTGCAAAATCTGCCGGCTTGCATGCGAAACCGCGACCAGATCTTGTAAGCCCCGGCTCATTGCTGTGGCATTGCGAATGGACGTTTTTAACTGAGACGTAAAAAAAGGCTTCAGTAAATAATCAATTGCGCCGCTTTGTAAGGTATCGGATGCTACTACACTTTGGTCGTTACCCACCATGCTGATAATTTGTGCTGACGGCAGCTTGCGACACACCAGACTGACCAAATCCGGCAACGCCATTTGTGTCATATCGCAATCGATAAACACCAGCGCCGGTTCATAATCATGGCACAAGCTGACGATGTCAGTAACCTGGGCGGTATGCAGCAGTTGATAGCCTTCACTACAGATACATTGGCGGATTTCCGCATCCGGCTGTTGTTGTGCTATCCAAAGGACATAAGCAACATTCATCGAGTAGTAACCTCCTGTTCTGTTCCTGCGCGAATAAGTCGGACGGTAACCCGACTGTTCGTCGCTCCAGACGCGCCTTGGTGATGTAACAATGGGTAGCGATTACCATGGGCCCTCACCTCCAACATGGCGGCTTTGACACCCAGCTCGATCAGCTGTGCAGCCACTTCATCGGCTCTTTCTTTTGATACCAGTCGGTTGGCTAACGAGGTACCCACATCATCACTGTGGCCATCAATCAGAATTTTGTGGACGGATGGATCAAATTGCAGATAACGCACCAGTTGAGCCAACTGCGCCAGCTGTGGTCGGGTGAGAGTACGCTGGCCAGCTTCAAATGGAATGTCGCTATCTCTGGCTTGTTGCCAGGACAGCGGTGCCATCTGTGCGATGCAGCGGCGAAACTGCGCGACAGCTTCCGCGCCACGCACACTGGTGAGTAACAGTGGTTGTACCTGACCCGGAGCACCCAACTCGAACTCCAGCCAATGGCCGGATTGTATCTGTTGCAATAGCGGCAAAGCCGCTGCGATAAAGCTAACCTGCCGGTCGTGGTACAACTCAGCACTGTAAGGATAGGAGCTAGTGGCAACGATGCGCTGCTGCCAGTCTGCAGGCCGGGCCATCACACTGGCCTCGGTTAACGCCTGATGCGGTTGTATCAATTCCAATTCCAGCCGCAGAGAATAACCGGGCTCTACCAGGAAACTTACCTGGCCAAAACCACGAACTTCCTGTTGCATACGGCAATAAAAGGCACTGCCGTGCAACTGCCAGTCAGCCCGTTCCGCCGGTTGCACCAGCACAGGTGCAGGCAGGGCACCAGCTGCGGCAGTGAACCAGAGAGTCAGAAATACCATAGACACATCGTAAACCTTTTAATAAACCACAACGGTCACTGCCAGGCAGCAACACCAAGGTTGAAGAAACTAAAAGGAAAACTGCATAGAAAAGCGCTCTGCTTTGCAGCGGACAGCCGCGCAGACAGAGGCAACCCAGAAGGATGCCGCTAAGCTAATGCAACCCCGCTATCGTAGCGTACACATACGCTGTAGACCGGAGGCTTTGCGTCCTGCCCTTTCGGTGCAGTTTGCCTTTTAATTGTCTTAACATTTTTCATAAACAGCAGTGCTGATTATGAATTGAAACTGAACAAATTAAACGATAACTAAATCAGTACCATAAGGCAAGCATATTTTCTTGCACCATGGTGTTTACTTTTTAAAATCAAAGGCTTATCGCCGTACATTTTTTCACCTATCACAAATACACTGCCGTAACTGTTCGGACCAGAGTAGCTTATGCAAGACATTAATGTTAATAAACCGGTGCCATTTCGCCAGGAAATGCAACCATAGCACCGGGCTGTGACCAGCAGATGACAGCCCACTATTCAGCCTGGCTGACCGTTCAATCACCACTTAACCCAAGGCCCCAATCACGTTAACCCGCACCGTTTCCGGGATTTCATTGTAGGACAACACCGCCAGTGAGTTTTGCGTAAAAGTACGGGCATAACGTGCCAGCAAAGGTCTTAATTGTGGCACCACTACCAGGGCTGGTGTTAAACCTTGCTGCTGCATCTGGCTGCTGATCAGTGGCATATGGCGCTGAAACTGACTGAGCAGATTGGGCGCAACCGGAAAACTATCCAGCGCCACCTTACCCGCCTGCATCGCCTGGTTCAGCGCACTTTGCAGCGTTTGCTCCAGCTTCTCATCCAGCGTATAAGCACTGAGCTCTTCTTTGTCACCACTGATTTGCCGCACCAGCGCCCGCTGCAAAGCGCAGCGCACATCGGACGTGAGCAGAATAGGATCTTTGGTCACCTCGCTGCTGTCGAGCAGGGTGCTGGCAATGCTGAGAATATCACCAAGACTGACCTGTTCACGTAGCAACAGGCGGTATACCTTCAGCTGCACAGTATCACTCAGGGCTTTATCCAGGGCTTCGGCCAGTACTGGTGCTACCGCAGCCAGTCGCTTATTCAGTTGTTTTACATCTTCATACACAAAGAGATCGGCCAAATGCTCTTTAATGACTTTGCCGGCATGGGTGGCGATCACGGTAGCCAGATCCACCACCGAGTACCCCAGGTTCAGAGCTTTCGCCCGGTTGTCAGCTTCAACCCAGACGGCCTCCAGGCCATAGGCCGGATCCCGGGTTATTTCCCCATCCAACTGGCCATAGACTTCACCGGTGTTCAGTGCCAGTAACTGCTGCGGATTTAACCGGCCGGTTGCTAAGGGCACCCCCGCCAGTTTGATACGGTATTCCTGCGGGTTTAACTGCAGGTTATCCCGCACCCGCACTTCGGGTAACAAAAAACCGCTCTGTTCAGACAAGGTTTTACGAATGCCACGCAAGGTCTGCACCAGCTCCTCCCCTTTGTCTTTGTCGGCCAGATAGACCAGTCGAAAGCCCAGCTCAATCGAAATACGATCCACATAAGGGATATCCTCCCAACTAAGCGCTGAAGGGGTTTGCACTATGGTCTCGGTAAATTGCTCCACCTGCGCCAGCTCGCCCTTATCCACCCGCTGCTGCATACGCCAGGCAACATAAATAAGCGGCAAAGCAAAGCCAATAAAAGCCATCCCCGGCATACCGGGGACTAGCCCCAGGATCAGCATAATGCCACCAGTGGTGAACAGTACCCGTGGTGATGCCAGCAGTTGCCGCCCCACTTCATCGGACATTTCGCCTTCATCGTTCATCCGTGTCACGATAATGGCCGCCGCTACGGCCAGCAGTAACGAGGGGATTTGCGCCACTAAGCCGTCACCTATGGTCAGCAAGGCAAAGCGCTGGAAGGCTTCCCCCATGCTCAGACCATGCTGGAAGGCACCAATGCTGATGCCACCAATCAGGTTGATCACCAGAATAATTAAGCCGGCAATGGCATCCCCACGCACAAACTTGGAAGCACCATCCATGGAACCATAGAAATCGGCCTCGCGCGCCACTTCATTGCGTCGCTCTTTTGCCTGCTCCGGGCCGATTAAACCGGCATTTAAGTCGGCATCTATCGCCATCTGCTTGCCGGGTAAGGCATCCAGTGTAAAGCGGGCAGCGACTTCCGAAATCCGCTCGCCCCCTTTGGTGATCACCACAAAGTTAATCACCATCAGAATAACAAACACCACCAGACCGACGACGTAATTGCCGCCAATCACTACTTCACCAAAGGCCTGGATCACCCGACCAGCAACATCAGAGCCTTCATGGCCATGCAACAAAACCACCCTGGTTGACGCAATATTCAAGGTTAGCCGCATCAGGGTAGCCACCAGCAACACAGTTGGAAACACTGAGAAGTCCAGCGGCTTCTTACTGGATACCGCCACCAACAAGACGATCACGGACAGTACAATGTTGAAGGTAAACAATGCATCCAGCATCCAGGCGGGCAATGGCAACACCACCATTGCCAAAATGGCCAGCAGTAGCACCGGTATTGCGGTGTAAGGTTGGGTAAGAGTTCGCCAGTTCACTGTTTAACTACCTCGGACATTCGCTTTATCTAACAAACTTTTCGGGATCTCCAGCGCCGGTAAGGGGGCTGGTTGCTGACCACGGCCATTTTTATATGCCTTTAACTGCATCACATAGGTCAGCACATAGGCGACCGCCGTGTATAAACCTTTCGGGACTTCCTGATCAACCCGGGTCGAGTAATACACCGCCCGGGCTAATACCGGCACTTCCAGCACTTCAACCTGGTGACGCTGCGCCACCGCTTTAATCCGTAGCGCCATCTCATCAATGCCTTTCGCCACCACATAAGGGGCTTTGGCATCTTGCTCACTGTAGCGAATCGCCACCGCATAATGGGTTGGGTTCATTACGATGACATCGGCCTTCGGCACCCGCTCCTCAATTTTCCGATTCGCCATCTGGAACTGGATCTGACGGATCCGCCCTTTAATCTCCGGGCTGCCATCCGACGACTTCCGCTCTTCTTTGACTTCCTGCTTGGTCATCTTCACCTTGGAGGAAATCTTGTACTGCTGATAAGGCACATCTATCGCTGCAACCAGCAACAACAAAGTGACTGTGATCATCAAACTCAATGCCAACAGGGCAAAGCCTTCCTGCAGGGCGGCAGTGAACCCCATCCGTTGTAAAAACAGCAAGCGTGTCCAGAGCTGACTTAAAAAGCCATACAAGCAACCGCCCAGCAGCACTACCTTAATGATGGATTTCAGCAGCTCGACCAGGGCATTCATGCTAAACATCCGTGCCAGACCAGTCAGCGGGTTGAGCTTATTAAACTTGGGCGCAGCCAAAGCTGCTGAAAACGTAAAACCGCCCGGCAAGGTCCCCACAACCCACATCGCCACAAACAGCAAGACTAAAAATGGTGTCAGCGCACTCAGCATCGCCAGCAATGCCTGACCAAGCGCCAGCGGCATCAGTTTATCGTTTGCCAGCATCTCTTTATTCAGTTGCATGCTGCTTTGCATCAGTTGCATAAACAGCGTGAACAACAACTGCGAAAACCACAGCAAACCACCGACTCCCAACATCAGCAAGATGGCCGTATTCAATTCTTTCGAGCGCGCGACCTGACCATCTTTACGGGCTTTTTTCAGGCGTTTTTCGGTGGGCTGTTCGGTTTTTTCCTGCGAACTGTTTTGCTCTGACATCCCTTACCCCACCAGCAACCGCATGCTATCCAACACCTGGCTTGCCAGTGCCGCATAGTGCACGCCAGTTTGGCTTAAGGTTAAATACACGCAGACAAAGCCAAGCAGTAAGGTCATCGGAAAACCCAGCACAAAGAGGTTTAACGATGGTGCCGATCGCGTGGCCACCCCAAAGGTCAGATTCACCAGCAGCATGGCTATCACCGCCGGCAAAGCGACCAGCAGTGCAGCCCCAAACATCCAGCCAAACAACTGCAGCAACACCCCAATATTCAACTGATACAAACCACTGCCTACCGGCCACAAGGTCAGGCTGTCGACCAGAATAGCCAGCGTCACCAGATGGCCGTTCAGCGAAAAAAACAGCAGAGCTGACATCACCCAGAATAAATGGCCCAGCAAGGATGTCGAATCACCGCTGCCGGGATCCATCATCATCGCCATCGACAAGCCCATCTGCATCGATAAAATAAGCCCGGTCAGGGCCAGGACTTCAAACAAGATACGGACAGCCAACCCCATCATAATGCCAAAACTAATTTGTTCGACCGTGATCACCACCGCATCCAGCGAAAAGGGATCCACCTCTGGCATGGCCGGTAGGGTTGGCCCTACCAGAAAACTTAAAAATAGCGCCAGAATAATGCGCGAGCGTGGTGTCACCGCAGGGTTATCAAACACCGGCATCGCCCACAGCAGCGCCGACAACCGGATAAAAGGCCACCACACAGTGCCTATCCAGCTCATCAACTCACCACTGCTTAGCGATATCAGCGAGTTCATCCAAATACACCCGGAATAATTTGCGACAAATTTGCAAACCAGTTCAGCAGGGTTTTAATCAGCCAATGGCCGGAAAACACCACCATCAGCAACGTCAGCAACATCCTGGGCAAAAAGGTCAGGGTTTGCTCCTGAATCGAGGTTGCCGCCTGAAACACGGCGACGACGATGCCAAGGACCAGGCCCGGTACAATCAATACCAACAACATCTGAATAATGGTATAGACGGCCTGGGAGATCAGTTCCGTGGCCTGTTCCGGACTCATGGGAAGGCTCCGAATGTCGCTGCCAGGGTTCCTGCCACCATGGACCAGCCATCGGCCAGCACAAACACCATCAACTTAAAGGGTAAACTGATAATCAGGGGGGACAACATCATCATACCCATCGACATCAGCACACTGGCCACCACCAGATCAATGATTAAAAAAGGAATAAACAACATAAAACCAATCTGAAATGCCGTGGTTAGCTCACTGAGCACAAAGGCCGGCATTAATACTTCCAGCGGCACATCAGCCGCGGCCATGCTGGTGGGCTCATTGGCAATCAGCAGCACCTGGTGCAATTCGTTTTCACGTGTTTGCGCCAGCATAAACTGCCGTATCGGCTGTTCAGCCCGGGCCAGCGCCTGCTCCATGGTCATTTCTTCGGCCTGGTAGGGTTTAAAGGCGTTCTGGTAGACGTCCTGCCATACCGGCCGCATAATCAGCAGGGTTAACATCAAAGAGATACCAATTAATACGCGGTTTGGCGGGCTTTGCTGCAAGCCCAGTGCCTGGCGTAATATCGCCAGCACAATGATGATGCGGGTAAAGGACGTCATCACCATGAGCAAGCCGGGGATCAGACTGAGCGCCGTCATCAACAACAGGATTTGCAGTTTGACACTGTACTCCTGGCCACCATCGGTATCCCGGACCGATAGCAGGGTAAGCTCATTCGCCGATGCCAAGCTTGGTACCAGCAGCAATACCAATGGCAGCAGCCACAACAGACCGGATGACAGCTTGTTACGCATCTTGTTCTTCCGCAGCATTGCGCTGTACAAACTTAAGACCATATTTGCCATCGACCATCACCACTTCGGCTCTGGCAAAGAGGACACCATTGACTTTCACATCCAGCGGTTCTCCAACCGCTTTCTCCAGCGGCAGTACATCCCCTACCGCAACCCGGCTCAGCTCACCTAAGGTGACCTCAGCACTGGCAACTTCCAGGGTGACGGTCAGCGGTACATCACGAAACATTGACAAGCCATCGGTTGAGGCTGACAGCGGCAGACCTTCCGGCTCAAACATCTCGTCCATATCCATCATATCCAGTCCGGCCAGGGCTGCATCCAGACCATTGCTGTTATTCAGAGTGTCGCTCATTGTTCTTGCTCCCGGGTGACGATATCAGTAATTTGGAATACCAGACGGTTGCCTTCTTCAGCTACTTTGCCGTACAACAACCGCTCTTTATTTAAGTGAAGCGCCATAGCACTGTGCAGCTCAATAGGCAGCACCTTGCCATTCAGACAGTCCTGCAACTGGCGCAAGCTAACTTTCTTACGTGCCATCTCAATGCTGCACTGCACAGGTACGTGCGACCATTGGGCAGCATCTACCGCGGCTATCTGTACCGGGCTGCTGTTGTCTTCTGGTTGGATAAAAAAGTCCTGTGGTAACCACAAATACCAACTGATGGCTTCGCTATCGAGCAGCAGCCGCACCTTCAAGGGCAGATATTGAAACTGTTCCGACTCCAACTGCTGCTTCACCGCCGTAGCTGGCAACACCGATTGCTCCTTAAACAGCCGCTGCTGCATGGCCTGTAACTGGCGCTGTGCAATGCGGCTGCAAATGCGTAACTCAGAGGCACTCAACTCGGTTTTATCTTCGCTGGCAACGGCTTTACTCAGTTGTCCCCCCAGCATCAGATCCGCCAGGTGGTGTACACCCGTGTAATCCAGCGCCAGATAGCAGTTGCTGTCTGTCGGCACCAACACCGGACAGTGCAACAGTAAACGACCGGGTTCGGCCAACCAGCTGTCCAGGCCTGTGCCCTGACATAGATTCATCTCAATACTAAATTCAACATCTTGCAGCAGGCGGCTAAGCTCCAGCTCGACGGCCTGAGCCAGCTCTGGCAGCCTCTGCCTGGCCAGTACCAGCGCCCGGCCATAGTTGCGTTGGTCCAGCACCAGTGCAAAAGGTGGATAGCCTGCTGCCTCAGCGGCAGGTATGATTTTTGAGCGTGTCATCATCTTATTCATCTGCGGTTTTTTGTGTGGTGCGGGCACTGTCTTGCGACAGGCGATACGCTTTTTTACTTAACAGGCGTAGTAACTTCAGTCGCTGTTCACGTTTAGCATCCAGCCAGCTCAAACCAAGGAACACCAGCTTGTCACTGACCTGACGGCGGTAAACCACTTCAGCAGCCATCCGGATCCGTTCATCGTACTGAACCAGAATCACATCCGGCACGTTTTTACTCAGCGGCGCCAGCAAGCCAACACCCCCTAAACTCATATCCTTGACGACAGCCTTACAAATCTGGCTGCCAAACAAGCTGCTTTGCCACAGCGTCACCGGCACTCCCTTCGTTTGCACTTCATGAGGCTGATTTGCCGCACAAAAGTACCAGCGTAAATACTTGCGGGATACATCTGTCTTAGTGATTGGCATCGTGTACCTGTACCCCTGAGCGTCCGACGGGCTGATTACGACGTGCAGCATCGGCCGCATGCTGTACCGCGTCTGCGCCATGATCCGGCGAAAACAATTTATTCAGCTCGGCTTCGGCCGCACTGGTTAAAATAAGCAGTTCAATCCGGCGATTTTCGCTGCTGCCTTTATCTGCTTTGTTTAACGGCCGGTTTGCTGAAAAAGCCGCCACCTGAGCCACCCGCTCTGCTGGCATGCCACCAGCCACCAGCACCTGGCGGGCCTGAAGAGCCCGATCTCCAGACAGCTCCCAGTTGCTGTATTGGCTACCGCTAAAGGGGGTATTATCGGTATGGCCGGAAATAATCAGTTTGTTCTGCACTTTGACGAACACCGGCCCCAGGCTAAGCAGCAAATCTTCGAAAAAGGGGGTCATGTGGATTTGCCCACGCACGAACATTTGCCGCTCCTGTGCATCGCGAATAATCACTCGTAAGCCGGATGGCACTATATCCAGTTGAATGTGTCCCTGCGCCAACTGTTCTGCCATCAGATGCTCAAACGCCTGCAGCAGTAAGCTTAGCTGGGCCGGGCTATCAAACTGACCGTCAATCAGCGAGTTTAGCTTGTCCCCCATGCCAGCCAGCGGCTGCTCATCACCAGAGGGAACCTGCAGGTACTCCGACATGCCTGGTATCGGGTTATCCGGTGGCAATCGATTGGCCGAGTGCGAGTCCGCCACCGATGGAGTCCCCCCCAAATCAACCGGAAATGGGCTGTTTTTTGGGGCAAAGGGATGTGGGCTGCCATCAAAAATGGAGTGGGTGCGCATGTAATTAGCAATCTCCGCCCGCTCTTGCACGTTTGAAACTTCTAAAATCCACAGCACCATAAAAAAGGCCATCATCGCCAGGGTAAAATCGGCAAAAGCAACCTTCCAGGCACCACCGCCTTTGCCTTTTCCTGAGGCGCGTGGGCCGCGCTTAACTATTATTGGCATGCTGTTCATCAGGCGGCCCTGTCATTGATCCATTGTTCCATCGTGGTGAAAGATGGCTTTTGCTCTTCATTGATCATGCGCCGGCCTGAGTCCGTTGCTACGATAGCAACATGCCCTTTGGCGTGCGCCACCAGGATAGCCCGTACACACTCCAGCAAGGCGATCTGCTTTTTCACATACTGCTCCATCGCTGCACTTAGCGGTGCCATAAAACAATAACAGCCGAAAATACCGATAAAGGTCCCCACCAAAGCTGCGGCGACGTGATAGCCGATGCTGCTTAACGGCCCATCCAGATGCTGCATGGTGATAATAATGCCGCCGACAGCAGCCAAAATACCAAAACCGGGCATGGCCTCAGCAATCACCCCCATCGCCGACGATGGTTTCAGTTTTTGTTGCTCGATGGTGTAGATTTCCTGCTCCAGCAGGCTGTCAAAGTCGTGGGCGGTTAATTTGCCCATGCTCATCAACCGCAGGTTGTCGCAGACAAAGACCACCAGGTCCTCATTTTCCAGCACCAGCGGGTAGGCCAGAAAAACGGAGCTGGTACTGGGGTTTTCCACATGCTCGTCCAGCTCGCGTAAACCTTTACTCTTGGCCAGATCCAGCAAGGTATGCATTAATAACAGCAGCTCTCGATACAAGTCCGCACTGTTTTTTTGTTTGATAAATTGCGACCGTACCTGACTCCACATTTCTTTTAAGACATAGCCGGAGTTCCCCACGATTAAGGCGCCAAAACCAGCACCGAAAATAATCAAAAACTCGGCTGGTTGCCACAAAGTGGCGACATTGCCCCCGGCAAACATATAGCCACCAACCACTGCACCCAGCACTATGGCAAACCCTAAAATTCTCTGCATGACGTTGCTTCCTGTACTCTTACCACTGCGCCAGCTTTTTGCTGAGCATTTCGACCGATTGTTTATGCAACTGACATACCCTGGACTCTGTCAGCTCCAGTACCAGCGCAATCTCCTTCATATTCAGCTCATGGCTGTAATACAGCAGCAGCAGCAGCCTGTTGCGTTCCGGCAGCGATGCCATGGCTTTTTTCAGCGATAGTTTCAACTCCAACTGATTCAGATTGCTGCTGCCCAGCTGCGATTCGGACTGCTGCTCCAACAGCATATCGAGGCTTTCCATGGCTTCAGCCTGGCCGACATACTGCAGCTCCAGCAAGGTTGTCATATCAATACCTAAGGCGGCACACAGTGCCTCATCACCCGGCACATGCCCAAGCTGCCGGGTCAACTCACGGGTTTTATCCCGTAATTGATGCGATTGCTGCCGCAATTGACGTGGGCGCCAATCGGTCCGACGAAATTCATCCAGCATGGCACCCCGGATCCGTTTAAAGGCATAGGATTCAAATTGCTCATCCGGCTCCCGGCCGTACCGGCGCAATGCACTGAGCAGGCCCATCAAACCAATTTGCTGCAGATCATCTTTATCGACCATGCTGCCCACCAGGCTGCGCAAGTGGGCTGCCGCCCGCTTCACCAGATATCCGTAGCGGTTCAGTGCAGCGGTTTCCTGCGCTTCTGTCCGTGTAAAACTGCCAGCCTGCTCAGGCTCACACCATTGATTGGTTGCCAACATCATCGCGCCTTACTGGATAAACACATTCGTAACCAGCACCTGTTCAATCTGATGACTGAACTTGTGCAAACGTAAAGCCTGATTGAACTCGTGCAGCAGTTGCGCCTGCACCTGTGGAATATCTTTAAAGTCATTCTTCACATCAAGATGCTGGCTGTTGCTAAAGTGCTGGACCAACGCATTGCGCAGCAATGGCACGGCGTCCTGCAACATAGCCAGCACCACAGGATCATGGCTGACCAAGGTCAGCTCCAATACCAGATAACGAGAGTGATGCTGGCTGTCGACACTGATCACAAAGCGTTCCAGCGGAAAAAACAGTGGCCTGGTCGGCTCTGCTACTTGTGGGTTTTGCTGGCTGTACCAATAACTACCACCCACACCCACCGCAATCAGGCAAACGGCTGCAACGATCAAAATTAAGGTTTTCATCTTTTTGGTTCTCCTATACCAGCCGGTCCAGCCAGCCTGTACCCTGCTGTGAAGCCGCCGTGTTCAGTTCGGCCTCCTCACTGCCCTGCTGGCTGGCAATCGTCTGTACTGCACTTTGATGGTGTTTTGTCTGCTGCTGCGCCTGATCACGCACATCCAGCTCCAGGCTATGTTCTGCTCCAAAACGCTGCGTCAGTTGCTGGCGCAATTGGTCAAGATGCTGTTGCATGGCCTCACGCAGCTGGCTGTTCGCGGCGTACAGCTGCACACTGGTTCTATCGCCATCGACACTCACACTCAGCTCAATCACACCCAATTGCGGTGGATCAAGCCGAATTTGCGCGCGCTGAATCTGTTGCCCCAGTTGTACATTGATTTTGTCTGACAGCAGATGCACCAACTTTTGCCCCCACTGGCTGCTTTGTAGTCCGGTCAGGTCAGCTTTCCAGTGTGTCAGTGGCTCAGCCGCCTGGGCGCTACTGCCGGTAGCTGTTGCACTTGCCAAGGGGCCGGAGACAGCAGCAGGGTTATCCTGCTGCTCAATGTTCACCGCCTGCCAAAGCAACGGCGGCAAGCTGGTATTTTGCGGCGATAACGCCTGATGCAAACTGGCAGCATGCTGCGCCGCAGGCAAGACAGTTAAGCGTTGCTCAGCTGCCTGCACGATGCTTTGCTGCACGGCGGCTGGCTCTGTCACCGTTGCCGTAATACTGTGGCTCAGACCATGCCCGCCAGACAGATCTGGAGTAACACCGGTCTGCATGGTGCTGTAAAACACACTTCGCTCTGCGCCAAAGCTATAAGACAACTGCATTGCAGCGTTCATGCTGTCACTTTGGCTGCTGTGCAGAGACTGCTGGCTGCTTGTTGTTGCTTCCGTCAGCTCCGCCACGACCACGGCCGCGGCCTGATCGGCTGCGGTTAACAACGCTGCGTCACTGTCGCTTAGAGCGGTATCGTCCGCCGCGGCCAGCGGTGTTGTCTGCTGCGTTAAACCAGCAATCAAGGCAGCATAGTCCTGCAACCCGGCATCCGGCTCTTGAGAGACCGCAGAGTTGCTTGGTAACGCCGCTGGCTGCGACTTGTTAATGACGGCTAGCAACGGGGTCACGACAGCTTTCCTTCCGTCGTTTGCCTGTAGGCCACCAGCCCCTGTCGCTTTTTATTGAATTGCTTCATTTGGATCTCAGTGCGTTTCAGTTCATTGTTTGCCAGCTCCAGCACATGCTGGTAATTCTGCCGCAGGGTACTTAGCTGAGCCGTAAACAGTTCTTTCACCCCGGCCTGCTCCAGTTGCTTTACTAAAGCCAGCAGTTGCCGATCCAGGCCGCGCAATTTCTGCCAGTCCTGCGCCCGTACCGCCAGTAACAAATTGTGCTGCAACCGCATCAGCTGCCTGGCTAGTTCAGTTGTCTGTAGAGGGGTTAATGTCACATTCAGTCCCGGTTCAATACATTTCAGCTACCCGTGTTAGCCATCAAGGTTAGCAAGTCACGGGCCACAAATTAAACTGTTGTTTTTGAAGGATTTAAATCAATTGGAACCAAGAATGCGGAAGTGTTACTTCCGCCAAACGGAACTGCTGCCGATGCTGTTTTCCGTTCGGACAGCGGTTGCCATGATGAAGGGGGTGTCAGTTATTCAATACAAAAACCGCTGCAAAAGCAGCGGTGCAACCTGGTATGGTATGACAAAAGCAGCAGGTAGAACCTTTGCTGTTCAGGCTGCCTGTTGTGCCAGCCCTTGCCAGCCTTCCTGCAGGTTGGTCATAACAACCCGAACAGTATCCAGTTCGGCTAGATCGTTTTTAAGGCTGGCATTAAGCAGGGCTTGACCACAGTGCTGATACAGCTGTTGCATCGTCGCCGCTACTTCGCCGCCATTTTGCTGATCCAGTGAAGCATCAAGGCCCCCAAGAATTTTCAGCATACGCTCGATACCCGCAGCCTTTTTATCAAAGCGCTTAGCCTGGATATGCCCCTCAACCCGTGCCAGTTCATCGAGAAAGCCATCGAACAACATCAGCACCAGTTTATGAATGTCAGCACCGGCGGCTTTGCCTTCAACTGACGTGTTTTGGTACGCCTGATACCCATTGGAAAAATCTAACATAACTTGTCTCTCTAAAATCAAAACTGGCCAAGCGAGCTTTCCAGTTGCGCTATGGTCACCTGCATCTGGGTAAACTGGCCCAGATAGCGTCGAAAGGCTAACTCCATGGAATAATCATGCCGCTTTTTTTGATCGGTGATTAAATCCAGACTGGCCTGTAAAGTTTTCTGCTTATCGGTCAATAAACCAAAGTTTTTGCTGTAAGGCTCTATGGTATTTTCCAGCTTTGCCAGCATGCCGTCCTCACCTGTCAGCATGGCCTCCAGCTTGGCTGGATCTGCTGCCAGTGCCTGCTCAAACCGGCTTGCATTGATACTCAAAACACCATTGCGATCAAACTCAATACCAATGCTGTACAACGAGCTGCCTTCGAAAGTGCCCTGCAAAGCAGCCCGGAACTGATTCTGAATACTGCGGGCCATACTGTCTCTTTTCAGGCTGTCATCTTTGCTGATGCCGCTCACCACACTGTTGTAGCTGGATATAAACTGTTGCAGGTTATCTTTAATCGCCTGCTCATCCTGACCAATGGTGACGCGAACCGGACCATCGGTGCCAGCCTGGGCTCTGAGCAAGTCGATGCTAACGCCTTCAATCACATCGGTCAGCGTATTGCTGGCGCTGGTCACACTGATGGCTGCATCACTACCAAACCGCACTTTGGCATCCTGTGCCTTAGTCAGCTCTTGTCTGGCTGCCAGGGCCGCGGTGATATCAGCACCGGCGGCATCTGCACCGGGGGTAAAATCAAGCGTCAGCTGATTGGCCTCTCCGCTTTCTTCACTGGAAATCACCAGAAAGGTTTCAGTACCGCTGCGCATCAGTGTTGCCTTCACGCCTGGATTATCGACATGATTATTGATGGCTGCCGTCAGATCCGTTAACGTTGCACCGGCAGGCAAGCTGGCCAGGTCGACTGAAAAGCTGCTGCCAGCCAGATCGATACTGAATTCACCATCCGTGGCCAGGGTGGCATTGGGATCAAAGGACATCGCCAACTGATGATTTTGTGCCAGTTGCTCAACAAAAATCTCATAACTACCGGCGACTGCTTTCGCACCGGCTTTCACACTAAGCGTCGACTCACTGCTGCTAGTGGCAGTATTTGCCAGCATGCTGTTGTCGCCGCTGCGAAAATCTTTTAACTGGGTAGAGAAGTCTTTTAAAGCGGTTTGTAACTTTCGAATCGCATTCAACTGGCCGGTAAATTGATTCGCTTTATTGGCCAATACTTTATCTTTGCCAGCCCGTTCAATTTGGGTGTACTGGCTGGCCAGATACTGCGGATCTATCGTAAGAAATGACGACATAGTCGTTCCCCTTTGCCAGAGAATAAGGTGTTAAAGCACCCGGCGACCATGGCCGCCAGGATGCGAATACAAAAAGCACGGGGCACGCAGGCCCCGGCTAGCTGCGATTAACGTAGCAGTGAACCAATCATCTGAGTGGTGCTGTTCGATGCGCTCAGCACAGAAATACCAGAGTTCATCAGCAACTGATGCTTGGTCATATTGGACGTTTCTTTGGCAAAGTCAGCATCCATCAGCTGTGAAGCGGATGCCTGAGTATTTTCTGACATATTGGTCAGATTATTGATGGTATGATCCAAGCGATTCATGGTCGCACCAAGGTTGGCACGGGCAGCACCGATATTGTCGATCAGTGTATCAATCTCGGCCATAGTAGCTGTTGAGTCAGTCTGATCATCCAGGCCTGTCAGGCCAGTGATTGTAGTGGTAATTTCACCCAACTCGGTAGATACGTCAACCGCCAGCGTTTCTGCTGCAGTAGAGCCAATCTGGAAAGTTACTGCGCCGGCACCAAACTTGCCAGCAGCATCCAACAGTGTAGTACCTGAACCATAAGAGGTATTGGTCATAATGTTGGTCAGCTCTGCTGACAATGCATCAAACTCAGCATTTAATGCGGTATATTCTGAATCGTTGTTGGTGCCGTTAGCACCCTGAGTCGCCAGCTCTTTCATGCGATAAGCAATGTTGGTCATCTCTTCAAACGCGCCTTCTGCGGTTTGCAGCATAGAATTGGCATTGTTGGCGTTGTAAATAGCCGCTTCCTGACCACGCACCTGCGCATTCAGACGGTTAGCAATTTGCAGACCAGCCGCATCGTCTTTCGCTGAGTTGATACGGAAACCAGAGCCTAAACGTTCCAGCGCTACCGACAAATCGCTGTTGGTGCGGCTCAGTTGGTTTTGAATTGCTTTTGACGCCATATTGGATTGAATTGATAAAGCCATCGTAGGATCTCCTGTAATTGATGCTCAAAGATATAAAGCGACAAGGCGCCAACAGAACTGAAATTTTTTCTCGAATTTTTTCACGATGACTGAGAGATGCTTTGCGCCGGCAAAAACAAAAAATCCCGCCGTAGCGGGATGCATCGAGACTAAGGACGACACACTCAGCCTAAACCAAAAGCAACCAGACTGCGGGTAATATTGGCCTGAGACATCACCACCGACACCGTACTTTTCGTGCCGCTTTGCATATCCAGCCGTAACTGCTCACTTCGTGCCTGCAACTCTGCATCACTGCTCTGGCTCTGCTGGATGGCTGCCAGCTGTGCCTGCAGGGCTGTACGCTGCGCCTGCACCTTGCTTAGCACTTCTTTTAATTGCTGCTGCGCCTGTTGTATCTGTTGCCGGTATTGCTGCACAGTGTCAGCCGAGGTTGCCGCCTTGCCCAGTTGCGTTAACAAGCTGTCTGCCGGCTGCAACTGCACACTGACAGGGTTGCCGGCCGCAACGCGAACCCCCTGACCAGTCATCAGCCAGGGTTCCTGCAACTTACGGGCGTCACGAGCTTCGGCAGAAAAATACAGCTGCTGCTGTGAATCCACACTGACGCTGATGTGCTGACGACTGAATGCCTGCTGCACCGCCTGCAGATTTTGCCCGGCACTTTGGCCGGCAGCCAGGGTCAGACTCACCGCACTGCCACTTCGACCCAGCAGTATCTGAACCTGCTCGGTTTGACGGCGTTCACTAAGCAAATCAATACTCTGGTTTAAGGTGGCTTTAAAAGGGGCGGCTGTGGCCCCGGCAAGGGTCAGATTCGTCGTCAGAGCCCCAGCAGACCCTTGCAGCCGCTGCTCCAACTGCTGCAGTTGTTGTTGTGCGTCTTGTTGCTGTTGGGCCGATAACTTAGTGTACGCAGGTGAATTTAGCTGTCGCTTTAAACGCTCCAGTGCCTGATAGGCCTGGCGGATCTGTCGTTCGGTTTGTTCAGTCTGGCTTAATTGCTTGCTGACATCCGCTGCCTGCGCCCATTTACTTAATACCTGAATTTGCCGCGCCTGACGCGATATCGGTACCTGCTGACCACTATCATCCTGGCGAACAGCCTGAATCACCGCCGCCCGATCGGTCGCACTAAGGGGACTAAGAGCACTAAGGCTGATCGTATCTGACGTAGCGGATAGCTGCATGAACGAACCTTATTCAGACGTAAGAAAACAGTGTCAGCCTGGACACACTGGAATAGACTTTTAACGAGGATTCATACGATGCCATCGCCTGATTCATCTGCACAAAAGCCGTTGGGTAATCGACGTTTTTAATATCATCACGCAAAGTTTCGGTAAAAAGCGCGATATCATCATTGCCCATCGCCATCTCATCCAGCGACGCCAAAGTGCCACCTATGCGGGTTACCTCACCGTTGACTGTGGCCATAAAACTGCTGATATGAGCCAGCATGGCACGCGATTCATCGCCGACACCGCCAGCAGGGGCAGAACTGATCAGATCCAGGTAATCCTGCATCTGATTTAAGAAGTTAACCCCCGGGTCCAGCGCACTGCCCACGATGTTGCCTGGCACACTGGAATTGTCCGATACGGCGATCTGCCGCACCCTGTCATCCCCCTGGTACTGATAGACACCCAGCGCATCCCGCTCGAAAGGTTTGACATCGGTTAAACTGCCGGAGAAATAATAATTGCCGTTGCCGTCGGTAGCATTGAGCAGATCAACAATGGCTGGAAACAACACCGACAACTCCTGGCTAAAAGCTTGCAGCTCGGCTTGCCCCATGGATCCATCGGCTGCCGTGGTGACAATTTCCTGCACCGAATACAGCGTATTGATGATGCTGCTGAGTTGGGTTTCCTGCTGCCCAAGATTAAAGTGCACCGCATTCATATTTGCCTTGAACTGTTCCAGCTTGGTCAGTTCACTGTTTAATGTCAACAGCATGACAGTACCCAGCGGATCATCCGACGGCTTTTGAATACGCTGATTGGTGCCAAGCTGAGTGGATAATTTGCTGTACTCAGCTGTCGCTTGCTGAATATTGCGAATCGTATTCAGGTGGTATTGATTGCTGCTCACGCGCATAGCCACTGCCTCAGAAAATGTTAATCAGGGTTTTAAACAATTGATCGGCGGTGCTGATAACCCGGGCATTCGCATCATACAGCTGCTGGTAATACATCAGGTTTGCGGCCTCTTCGTCCAGGTTGACCCCGCTGACATTGTCGCGCGCTGCCACCGCATTCTGGTTTAACAGCTGTGCTGTTTTAATGCTGCTTTGTACCTGTTTGCTTTGAATCGCCAGATCACCAATCAGGGTATCGTAACCGGCGGTGCCCCCCTGTAAAGACGACACCAGATTGGCAATATTGCCATTATCACCACGACCACCAGCCGGGATCCAGCCACCAAAGCCATCGTCCACCCGGCCGATAAATGCCAGATCATCTGGCTGCAGCGAGTCGTTTACCCGGATAGTGCCCAGTACATCAGCCGGGTTGTACTGAAACAATGGCTCTCCCGGCTGTCCGTTTAGATCAAAGCCTTCGGATAAAGCCGTATTCACCGAGTCGGCAATATTAGTGACTATCTGCTCCAATTGCAGCCTGGCCGGTTGCAGCACAGTCGCATCGACATTCAGCAGGCCACCGATACGGCCGCCAATAAATTCATTCAGCGGAAAATCCAGGCCATTGAAGCTGACATGAACGTTGGTGCCGCTGACATGCACTTCGGATGCTTTGGAGCCAACCACCAAAGGGGCACCATTTTTACTGCTGACCGTCAGGGTACCGTCTCCCGGATCAAGAACGTCCACCCCGATAAAACCGGCCAATTCGCTAATCAGCACTTCACGAGCATCGGCCAACTCCGCAGTTGCCTGGCCCAACGCCTGAGCTTTACTGATTTTGCTGTTTAACTCGGCCACTTGCTGCAGCAAAGCAGTGCTGTTATCCGCCAGGTTGGAGAGCTCTTTGCTCAACTTATCCTGCTGATCCGACAAGGCACCATTGATTTGCGATAAGTCCTGCACCAAAGCCTGAGATGAAGACAGCACCTGCTGGCGATAGGCGTTGGAGTCTGGTGCAGACATGGCGGCATTAAAGGCAGCATTAATCCCAGCAACTGCATCGTTCAGGTTCAGTGATTCAGTCCCGAGAATTTCCTCCAGATAGCCCAAATAGCTGTGAAACCCTTGGTAATAATTGAGATCCGAGCCGGTGCGCCAAATGTCATCGTTCAGAAACTCATTCACGATGCGATCCACCTTGACCACTTTGACGCCATTTAAACCACCGGCCGCGGTTTCCAGGTACACTGTCTGCCGGCTATACCCTTTGACCGCCGCATTGGCCACATTTTGCCCGACCACGTTCAGGGCACTGTTGGCAGCGTTAAGCCCGGACACACCGTTTAGAAGCATACTCATAAGCTGGATTTCCCACCCTTTTCAACCGGCCATAATGGCTGGCTAAAGGCGCTGTTTGTGTATTTAAGTGCTGTTGACGACAGCACCTCCTTCTCTGGTAAAGCGACCGCCTCCGCCAGTTGCTTAAATTTATTTTCGGTTTGGCTTAAACCTTCACCCAACTGCCGGACTATGGCTTCTGCCAGACCAAGCTGCTGATTCGCGGCTAAGCTTTGCGCCAGTTGGGCATCATGCATCTCTCGGAAAGTGCCGGCCTCTTTGCTGCTGAACAGGCCATGCTCACCCGCCATCGCATCGGTACCAGCGTGCATTTTTTTAAGCACCAGTTGTAAAAAGATGGCTTCAAACTGCTCGGCGGCTTTGTTCAGACGCTCTGCCGGCGATTGATTGGCATCAATGGCTGTAGCAGCGCGAGGATCGATGGCCAAAGCTGCACCAACTTGGGTCTGGCCGGACAAAGGGGGAATAGTCATTCAAATCACCAGTAAATCAGCATCCAGTGCGCCGGCATTATCCAGCGCGATCAGGATGGACATCAATTCTGCCGGGGTAGCCCCCAGCGCATTTATCGCCTGCACAATGGCATCCAGCGAACTGCCTTCCGGCCACAACATCATGTTGGCGGTGCGCTCTTCCACACTGACATTGCTGTTTTGCACCGGCATGGTGGTCCCACCGGAAAAAGGCGGTGGCTGGCTGACACCATGCTGCTCACTGATGGTGATGGTCAGGCTGCCATGACTGACGGCTGCCCGCTTCACCCGCACCACGTCGTTCATCACCACGGTGCCGGTACGGCTGTTAAACACTACCCGGGGGCGCTGGCTGCCCACTTGCACCCGGATATCCTGCAGCAATGACATAAAGGTGATGCGGCTGTTGGCATCCCGCGGTGCACTCACAACCAGTTTCCCCTGGTGTTCAGCACGGGCAATATCGGGGCCAAAGACATCATTGATGGCCGTCACCACATTGCGTGCAGTTTGAAAGTTCGGTTGTTTCAGGTTCAGCACCACTTCGTGCGGTAAATGATGCTGCGGCACAGCCCGCTCAATAATGGCACCAGAAGGAATAATACCGGCTGTGGGCACATTCACAGTGACCGAAGAGCCACTCTGGCCGCTGGCACTGACGCCACCTACCACCAGATTGCCTTGTGCCAGGGCATAGACGTTGCCATCCACCCCCCGCAGTGGCGTGAGCATTAAGCTGCCGCCATGCAAACTTCTGGCATCCCCCAGCGACATAATGGTGACATCCAACTGCTGGCCGGGACTGGCATTGGCCGGTAACGTCGCCGTGACCGCAACGGCAGCTACGTTCCTTGAGCGGGGCAGGCTGTTTTCATCCAACTGCACACCAAACTGCTTGAGCATATTATTCAGCGACTGGGCCGCAAATGTCACCTGAGCCCGATCACCGGAACCCGGCAAGCCAACCACCAGCCCGTAGCCAACCAGTTGGTTATCCCGAACCCCCTGAATATCAACCAGATCCAGCAAAGGCCGGGCTTGCAGCAGCAACGGACACAATAAGCATACCAACGCAGTGATTACACCTTTCATCATAGCTGTGCTGCCTTAAAATGGATTCAAATAGCGGTTGAACAAGCGGGTGAACCACCCTGGCCGGCTGGCACTGGCCAGATCGCCCTGCCCCGAGTAACTGATGCGGGCATCGGCGATGCGTTGCGAGGAGATACGGTTGGTAACATCAATGTCTTCCGGTCGCACCAGCCCTTGCAACCGGATGTACTCATCGCCCTGGTTAAGCTTAATTCTCTTTTCCCCACGAATGGCCAAAGCGCCATTGGGCAGTACATCGGTCACCCGCACCGTGATAGAGCCCCGTAAAAAGTTCTGCTGACTGGCTGAGCTTTCGCCGTCAAACTGCGAACGGGAATTTAGCTGCATCGCCAACTCCGACGTATTCAAGCCCCCAACCAACGGCACCCCCACATTAATGCCGGTATTTCTGTCGACGCTGCTGTCGGCACGCTTACTGGATTGCGTCCGCTCATTCAGTTCAACCGTCAGAATGTCGCCAACCCGGTAGGCTCGCTTGTCCTCGTACAAGGTGAACATATAACGATCGCTGTACAGGCTGCCGTGTTGCTGTGACAGCACCTGCTCATCGGCACTGCGCTCAGCTACCACTTGTTCCCAGTCGTCCTGATGCACCGGCTCTGGCTGGCTGGCACAGCCCATCAGCACAAAAGCCCCCGCCAGAAAGTAGAATTTGTTCATCCGATTACAGGCTCTGATTCAAAAAGCGCAACATGTCGTCTGCTGCAGACACTACTTTGGCGTTCATCTCGTAGGCACGCTGGACGGCGATCATGCTGACCATTTCATCCACCACACTGACGTTCGAGCCTTCAATGGTGTACTGCTGCAAAGCACCAAAGGCGTCCTCACCGGGGATGCCCTCTATGGCTTCACCGGAGGCGGCGGTCGCACGGAACAGGTTTCCTCCCAGCGCCTCCAGCCCGGCCGGATTGACAAAGTTCACCGTTAGAATTTGTCCCAGCTCCACCGGCTGTGCCTGGCCGGCAACGGTCGCGCTGACAGTACCATCACGACCAATGGTGACACTCATGGTGTTCTCCGGTATGGCAATGTTTTGCAACAGCGGTAAGCCATTGGCATTCACCATCAGCGATTCGGCATTTAACTGGAACTGACCATTGCGGCTGTACAGTACCTCACCATCCGGATTTTCGATCTGGAAAAAACCCTGGCCGGCAATCGCCAGATCCAGCGCATTGCCACTGGTTTCGAAATTGCCTTCAGTAAAGACTTTCTGGGTACCATTTACCCGCACCCCAGTGCCCACCTGTATGCCCGATGGCACCTGGTTCAGCTCATCAGCCTGAGCACCGGGCTGGCGCTGCACCTGATAAAACAAGTCCTCAAACACCACCCGGTCTTTTTTAAAGCCGGCGGTGCTAACGTTGGCCAGGTTATTGGAGATGGTGGTCATACGCATATCTTGCGCTGCCAGGCCGGTTTTACTTACCCATAAGGCAGAATTCATTGCACTGCTCCTGTTAGCTGTTGCCGCTGATTAATTTATTGCCGGAAACCGCCAGTTCATCCGCTGTTTTCATCATGCGAATATTCATTTCAAACTGCCGGCTGATGGTCATGGTATTCACCATTTCTTCCACCGCATTGACGTTCGAGCCTTCCAACGCACCAGTGCGCAGGGTGATGGTGGCATCGGCATCCAGTGGCTGCTGTTGCTGCGGCCGCAATAAGCCATCCAGCCCTTTGACCAGGGTGTCTCCGGCTGCACTCACCAGCTTTAACTGACCTTCCTGCACCAGAACACCACCACCCACTGGCAGCAAGTTGATGCTGCCATTGCTGCCAATCTCGATGGCGCCGAACTCCGGCAACAGGATATCGCCCTGATCGCCCTGCACCGCGTAACCGTTGAGCGTTAAGCGGCCATCGGCTTCCACCATCAGGTTACCGGCGCGCGTATAGGCTTCATTGCCATCAGCATCGGTCACCGCCAGAAAGCCACCGTCACTCAGCACGACGTCCAAATCCCGGCCGGTTTGCTGCACCGGACCATTACTCAGGCTGGTAAAGACGGGCATCAACTGCGCCTGATAACGGGTACGAAAACCATCCCCACCAATCATCCTGGCCTGAGCCTGCTCGATATCCGCTTTAAAGCCAGGCGTATTGACATTTGCCAGGTTGTTGGCCGATACCCGCAGCGCCGTTTGGTTGAGCTCAGCGCCGGATACTGCGGTATAAATTAAGCGTTCCATATCGGTTCACCTTTAGGTGGCGTTAAACAAAATCTGCATCATTTGATCGGCACTGCTGATGGTTTTGGCATTGGCCTGGTAGTTTTGCTGAAACGCCATTAAATCCACCAGTTGCTCGCTGATATCCACGTTCGAGCCAATGTAAGCGCCGGATAACAAGGAGCCATAGCTGCCGGAATCAGGCGTTCCATAAAGAGCGGCACCGGATTCATTGCTGGCATACCACATGGTTCTGTTGGCGGTTTCCAGGCCATGCAGGTTGGAGAAATTCGCCAAGACCACCTGGCCCTGCAATTTGGTTTCACCATTGGTGAAAGTAGCGAATACCTCACCACTGGCCGCAACGGCAATGCCGGCAAACTCACCGGCGGTAAAACCATTGCCATCGTTTTTATAAATATTGAACCCGCTGCCAAACTGGGTGCTGTTGGTCAGGTTAATATCGAAATTCATCACAGCAGCGCCAGCCGGCGCAAAACTTAGCGACACACTCGGTGGTGCAACAGGAGCTGTAAGCTGGCCATTAACATCGAAGGTCAGTGCAGCGGTATCAAAAGGTGCAGCTAATGCTGTGCCATTCACAAAATAGTGCGCATCCCAGTTGCCGCCGCCGTTATGCACAAAATACTGGGTTAACGTATGGCTGTTGCCTAACGAGTCAAAAATCTCGGTCGATTGCGAATAGTTATAGCTGCTGCCATCTGTCGGATTGAATGGATTGAGTGCCGGATTTATCACATCACTGGCCGAGCTTAAATTCAGTGAGAACTCTACTTCGGTCGTGGCTTCGGCCGGAATATTGGCCGCTTCCACTTTCAGGCTGGTTAATACGCCCGGTACCAGGTTGCCATTGGCATCAATGCCATAGCCCTGCAGTTGATTGCCATTGGCGTTTACAATCTGCTGATCTTTATCCAGCCCAAACTGACCGGCCTGGGTATAGGCCATGCGGCCATTCTCAGACACCACAAAAAAACCCTGACCGGTAATGGCCAAATCCAGTGCCGAGCCAGTATTGACCACACCACCTTCGCGGCTGAAATTCTCTTTAATATCGCTGACCGTCACACCGCCACGCTGGCCACCGTTGTACACAGAGGCAAACTCGGCACTGCCGCTTTTAAAGCCAGCGGTGCTGGAGTTGGCAATGTTATGGCTGGTTACTTCCAACGCTCTTTGTGTGGTTTTCAGCCCACTTAAGCCAATAGTAAACATAGACATAGTACAGAGTTCCTTAACTGTTGCTGCCAAAGGCCAGCTGATTGGTGTCTAACAAGGCATGGTTACCCAAGCCATTGACCTGCAAGATAATATCGTCTTTGTTGCTGCCAACCGATACCCGCTCCACGTCACCGCTTAACCAGGTTTGCAGTGGATGAGGCTGGCCATTGATGGTAGCGTCAGCCTGCACGTAGTAACCGCCGGCCGCTTGCTGTTCAAAGGCAAAACGCAACGTACCAATGCCGGTATAGGGCAGCTCCTGCTGCTGCATCAGCTGCCCCTCGGCGTTGTACAAGCGCAGCGTAATGCTTTGCGCTTCGACCCCGAGGTTGATAGCGCCTGTCACCGCAGCCGGCTGCTCCAATACAATGGTGTCTGCCGCTACGTCCACCTGCTTACCAATTAAGGCAGTCGCTTGCAGGGCTTGCTGGCTGGCTTGCAGGGCCAGATTTTTACCCGAGTCGATTTTCAGACTTTGCAGACTTTCAACATTGGCAAACTCAGCCAGTTGACTGACATACTGAGTGCCATCCATCGGTTCCAGCGGGTTTTGGTGGCTGATTTGTGCTACCAGCAACTCCAGAAACATGGTGGATAAGCCTTCGGCCGCTACGGTGCCATTTTTGGCAACTGCATGCTCATGTCCGGAGGCCGGGTTCGCTGCAAAACCGCTGATTGTTGTCACTTGATACTCCTTACTGGCCTAACCGCAGCACACTTTGCTGCATGCTGGCGACTCGCCCCATCACTTCTACCGAGGTTTGGTAACTGCGTGATGCGGACATCATGTCGGCCATCTCTTCAAGCACATTGACGTTGGAGTAAAAAACATACCCCTCCTGATTCGCCAACGGGTTGTTTGGCTCATAGCGCTGCTCTACCGGCCTGGTTGAGGTAGTCACACCCAGCATCTGCACCTCTGCCGACAAACTTTGCTGCTCGGTGGTTTGTTTGTACAAAGCAGCAAAAACCGGTTTTAACGCCCGATACGCCGTCGCTTCGGTCGGCGCTGCCGTATTGGCATTAGCCAGGTTCGAGGCAATGGTATCCAGTCGCATCACCTGGGCCCGCATAGCGCTGCCACTTACCTCATAAATACTGTTAAATGACATCCTTACTCTCCCTTAATGGCTTTGTGCAGGCCATTGATCTTCATATTCATAAAGGTCAGGCTGGTCTGAAAATCCATGCTGTTGGCAGCAAAGTTCGCCTGTTCTATGTTCAGCTCGGCTGTGTTGCCATCGGCGGATGGCTGGTACGGTGTGCGGTACAATAAGCGATGGCCCTGCTCTGCCGCCGCATAGGGCCGTGCCTTACCCTGTTCGATGCCGTAGGCGACATCCTGCATCACTTGCTTGTAGTCGATATCGCGTGCCTTAAAACCGGGCGTATCGACATTGGCCAGATTGCCTGCAATAATTTCTGCTCTGTCCAGCCGCAGCTGCAATGAAAACGGGTGTACACCGAGTGCTTTATCAAACATATTCTGTAGAACCTCTTCACACAGGTTGTCACATGCTGAAGCTCTATGTACAAGCTCCATGCCAAATTTAAAAAGCGATATTTATCAATGAACTACTATAGATTTAGCACCATTCAACCCCAGAAAGCGGAAGCTGTACTTCCGCTGCGGAAGCGACGTATTTTGCCGGCGCTGCAATGGGTTGCGCTGTGGTGCTTACTCTGGCTTGCTTTACTACCGGTTGCGACTGCTGCCACCATAGAAATGCAGCTGCAGCAGCATGTGGAACAGGAATTAACCCAATTTTTGCAGCAGTTGGGTAGGCCCGCTCAGCAACAAGACATTCAACTGACCGTACCTGCAGCGGTTGCCAGCAGTCAGTGCGATAACTTGCAGATTTCCAGGCGGCAGCAACAGGAGCCGCCACTTGGCAGGGTGAGCTACACCTTAAGCTGCAGCAGCCCGCAGCGCTGGCAAAGCCGTGCCACCGCCAGGGTAGAGCTGTGGCTGGAGTTGGTTGTCGCCGGTCGTACTCTGGAGCGCGATGAAGTATTAACGCAGGACATGCTAAGCCTGCAAAGCCTGCCGATTAGCAGTATCCGTCGGGGGCTGGAGTTTGACAGCGACGCGCTGTTGGGTATGACCGTGCGACGACGCATTAACCTCGGCAGCCCAGTAAGCCGCCATTTGCTGCATGCCAACTGGCTGGTGCAAAAAGGGGCTCAGGTCACCGTGCAGTTCAGTGGCGAAGGCTTTGCTGTCAGCACCAGAGCCCTGGCCCTGAGCAATGGCCAGTTAGGCGAAAGGATCAGCGTGCAAAACCTCAGCTCCGGCCAGATCATTGATGCCATAGTGGTCGGTGCTGATTTAGTAGAAACCGGCCATAAATAAATTTAAGTTGCAGCACCTTTTGGTCGCTTTAACTAGACAGAGCCAGATTGTGGAAGAAAAACCATGCATATAGATCCAAAAAATACCCTGCAGGTAAACCCGGTAAACCGGCTGCAGAATGAGCAGCAGCCTGCTGCCCGTAAGGAGACGGCCGTCACACCGGGCCAGGGCGAAGCGCCTCAAAGCCAGGTCAGTGCCTTTAGCCGGGCACTGGAGCAAAGCTATCAGGCGCTGTCGGAGCATGACAGCATTGATATGGCCAAAGTGCAGCAGGTAAAGCTGGCGATTGCCAATGGCGAGCTGAAGCTGGATGAAGACACCATTATCAATGCCATGCTGGATATGCATAAACGATGAGCGCTCAGCTGCTAAAACAGTTTATCAGTAAGCTGCAACAAGATGTGCAGCGGTTGGATCAGCTCAGCCAGCTGCTGGAGCAGCAATACGAATTGATGAGCCAGCGCAGCTCCGGCCCGCTGGAGGAGCTGAATCAACAAGCACTGCAGTTAATGAGCGCTTTGCAGCACAACCAGGTGAGCCGGGACCAACTGTTACAACAATTTGGTCTTGAGCACAGCAGTGACGGCATGCACCACCTGGTCAGTCGACTGCCAATCCCGGTGCAACTAGGTACCAGGCTGTTGTTGCAGGAATTAACACTGAAAGCCCGGCTGTGCCACGCGCAAAATGAAAAAAATGGCATTTTATTGGCATCACAGCGTCAGTTATTAGCCAAACTGACTGGGATGCAAAACCGTACCAGCTATCCTGCGATGCCGTTGTAAGCACCCTGGCTGGAACTATTACAGGAAGTCCAGACTATGTTCTTAACCAAAACAGCTACAAACAACGCAACCTGCAAAGGCACAACCATTATTTCTGAAGGCTGTGAGCTGGAAGGTGACCTGGTGCTGGATTGTCCGATGCAAGTTTATGGTCAGTTGCAGGGGCATATCCGCTGCAGTCACTCGGTCACCATCAACCAGCCAGGCAAGGTGCTGGGTAAAATAGTAGCCGATCATATTATTGTGAAAGGAGAGGTCGAAGGCGAGTTTTATGCCGACCGGGTTGATGTGCTGCAATCCGGGCTGATCCGGGGGACTATCTACAGCGATAACCTGAGCATTGAGCAAGGCGGTCGCTTTATCGGTGAAGTGCACGCAGCCAGCAGCCAACAACAACAGCGACCACAAAGCAAGCCTGCGGCCATTGCCAGAACCCAGGATGCAGCTGGGTTAACTCTGCAGACTACGGCCCCCTCTGCCAGCTAATTCGGTGCCGCGCTCCCACACCTTCCCCCTAGAAACAACATGGCCCTGCGCAAAGCAATGATTGCTTAACAACAGGGCCATAAAAGCTGTGAGCTTAGGCACCACTGAAGTCACAGTGGTGCTTCACACACTAAAGCAAGCGACGGATACTCAGGAAGCAGTCCGAGATGCCCGCTTCCGCTCGTTCTCTGTCAGGTGACGCTTGCGAATACGGATAGACGCTGGGGTAACTTCCACCAGTTCGTCGTCGTCAATAAACTCCAGTGCCTGCTCCAGCGTGTAACGGATCGGTGGTACCAGGTTGATGGCTTCATCGGTACCGGATGCACGTACGTTGGTCAGCTGTTTGCCTTTTAAGCAGTTCACGGTCAGGTCATTGCTGCGGCTATGAATACCAATCACCTGGCCTTCGTACACTTCTTCAGCATGGCCAATAAACATCCGACCGCGCTCTTGCAACGAGAAAATGGCATAACCAGCCGCTTTGCCCATCGCATTGGAAATCATCACACCATTGTTGCGCAGACCAATGGTACCGCCTTTGAACTCACCGTAGTGATCAAAGCTGTGGTACATCAGGCCAGTACCGGAAGTTAAGGTAATAAACTCGGTCCTAAAGCCAATCAAACCACGGCTGGGCACCACAAAATCCATCCGCACCCGGCCTTTGCCGTCCGGCTGCATGTTGGTCATCTCCGCCTTACGCTCACCCATTTTCTCCATCACGGCGCCCTGATGCGACTCTTCACAGTCGATGGTCAGTTGCTCGTAGGGCTCCATTTTAACGCCATCAACGGTTTTCATGATCACTTCCGGCCGGGATACTGCCAGCTCGAAACCTTCGCGACGCATGCTTTCAATCAAAACACCCAGATGCAATTCACCACGGCCGGAGACACGGAACTTATCGCCATCTTCGGTTTCCTGTACCCGCAGCGCTACGTTGTGTTTCAGTTCGTTTTGCAGACGCTCTAAGATCTGGCGCGAAGTCACAAACTTGCCCTCTTTGCCGGCAAATGGCGAGGTGTTAACCTGGAACGTCATGGTGACGGTTGGCTCATCCACCGACAAGGCAGGCAGAGCCTCCACCGCCGAAGGCGCACAAATGGTATCAGAAATTTTCAGTTCACCCAGACCGGTAAAGGCCACGATATCGCCCGCTGTTGCTTCAGTGGTATCGATGCGCTCCAGGCCAAGGTAACCAAAAACCTGGCCCACTTTGCCATTGCGTTTTTTGCCATCGGCACTGACGATGGTAACCTGCTGGTTCGGCCGCAAGGTACCACGTTTAATCCGGCCAATACCGATAATTCCCAGGTAGCTGGAGTAGTCCAGCTGGGAAACTTGCAACTGGGTGTCACCTTCCGGATCAACATCCGGCGGTGTGACATTATCAACAATGGCCTGGAACAGCTCGGTCATGTCGGCTTTTGGCTCGCTATGATCCAGCGTGGCCCAACCGTTTAAGGCTGAAGCATAGACAATTGGGAAGTCCAGCTGCTCATCGGTCGCACCCAGGTTATCAAACAGGTCGAACACCTGGTCGATGACCCAATCCGGCCGGGCACCAGGACGGTCGATTTTGTTTACCACCACAATCGGCTTCAAGCCGTGGGCAAAGGCTTTTTGGGTGACGAAACGGGTCTGTGGCATCGGGCCGTCAACCGCGTCAACCAGCAACAGCACCGAGTCGGCCATCGACAACACCCGCTCAACTTCACCACCAAAATCGGCGTGTCCCGGGGTATCCAGAATATTGATGTGGTAACCGTTCCAGCGCACCGAGGTGTTTTTCGCCAGAATGGTAATACCCCGCTCTTTTTCCTGATCGTTCGAGTCCATCACCCGCTCTTGCAATTTGGCACGCTCATCAAAGGTACCCGACTGCTGCAGCAGTTTATCGACTAACGTGGTTTTGCCGTGGTCAACGTGCGCAATGATGGCAACATTACGTAGTTTCTGAATATCGGTCGCGGTAACGCTCATGCTTTCTCTTTCCTCTGTGGCACCCTGTGACCGTCAACGTGACCACCTGGCAAACAACAAACTCTTTAAATAAGGGCGCATATTCTACTCTGTTTCGCGCAAAAGAAGAACAAAAGTCGGATTTTTTTCCCTCTGGCAGTCAAAGCCCCCTGCTGTCCCTTGGAATTGTGCTAGGCTGGTATGCACCAACATAGAGAATGACTGCATCAATTTGGTGCGCCAACGCAGTGCAAAGGCATTGTGCAAGTTTTATCTATTTGATTTTAATGGCATTGAATGAATGGCACATATCTGGCATCTATTCAGGCGATAAAAATTTTCCTATGGAACCAACTGGAGGAACCCATGGCTGCATCTGTAATGAAGATGATTGAAGAGAATGAAGTCAAATTTGTTGATCTGCGTTTTACCGATACCAAAGGCAAAGAGCAGCACGTGACCGTGCCTGTCAGCCAGATTTCGGAAGACTTCTTTGAAGACGGTAAAATGTTTGATGGCTCTTCCATCATGGGCTGGAAAGGTATTAATGATTCCGACATGATTCTGATGCCGGATCCAGAGACTGCCGTGATGGATCCTTTCTTTGAAGAAAGCACTCTAAATATTCGCTGCAATGTTATTGAGCCAGGTACCATGCAGGGCTACGATCGTGATCCGCGCTCTATTGCGCTGCGCGCCGAAGAGTACCTGAAATCTACCGGCATCGCCGATACTGTGCTGTTTGGGCCGGAGCCAGAGTTCTTCATGTTCGACGACATCCGGTTTCATACCGATATGTCCGGCTCTTTCTTTAAAATCAACGATGGCGAAGCCGCCTGGAACTCCGGCGCTGAAATGAACGATGGCAACAAAGGCCACCGCCCACGCGTCAAAGGTGGTTACTTCCCACTGCCTCCGGTCGATTCGTCGCACGATATCCGTAGTGCCATGTGTACTGTACTGGAAGAAATGGGCCAGGTGGTGGAAGCCCACCACCATGAAGTGGCTACCGCCGGTCAGAACGAAATTGCTACCCGCTTCAACACCCTGACCAAAAAAGCCGACGAAGTACAAATTCTGAAGTACGTTATCCACAACGTAGCGGACATTTACGGCAAAACCGCTACCTTTATGCCAAAACCACTGTTTGGTGATAACGGCTCAGGTATGCACTGTCACCAGTCACTGGCCAAAGACGGTGTCAACCTGTTTGCCGGTGATAAATACGCCGGTCTGTCTGAAATCGCCCTTTACTACATCGGCGGTATCATCAAGCATGCCCGTGCCATCAATGCCTTTACCAACCCATCGACCAACTCGTACAAGCGTTTGGTGCCTCACTACGAAGCACCGGTGATGTTGGCCTACTCGGCCCGCAACCGCTCTGCCTCCATCCGTATTCCGATGGTGCCCAGCGCCAAAGCACGTCGTATTGAGTGCCGTTTCCCGGATCCGGCAGCCAACCCTTATCTGGCCTTTGTTGCTCAGTTAATGGCTGGTCTGGACGGTATCCAGAACAAGATCCACCCGGGCGATGCGATGGACAAAGACTTGTACGACTTGCCAGCAGAAGAAGCGGCCAACATTCCACAGGTTGCTACCTCGCTGGATCAGGCGCTGGATGCGCTGGATGCCTCCCGCGAAGTTTTCACCAAAGGTGGCGTGATGTCGAACGATATGATTGATGCCTACATCGCCATCAAGCGGGAAGAAGCCCGCCGGGTGAATATTGCCATTCATCCGCTGGAGTTCGAACTTTACTACAGCGTCTAAGCTTGATACCGTTTGTTAAGCCCACCGCTTGGTGGGCTTTTTTTGGCGTCTGCTTTGCTTGTGCCAAGAGCCCAACAAATCTGGCTAAATGGTTCAAACAAGCGTACAGTTAACAATGGTGTATTGAGCATTGAACGAACAGGACTGATACAGTGATCACACGACTCCTTACCACTGTGGTTTTGCTTCTGCTGTGTTTGCCGGTCACGGTGCAGGCCAATAGTGGCAAAGTCTATGTATGGCGAGATGCCAACGGCGTGCTGGTATTTTCAGACAGTCCAAAACCAGGGGCTGAAGAAGTCAACCTGACCACCAAAATCAACCTGATGGAAACCGCACCATCCTTTCGGCCACCACCATCAGAAGCCTCCGTCTCCTTTACTGTTGAAATTACCAATCCAGAGCAAGAAGCCACCATCCGTGACAATACCGGTACCGTCCATGTTGCCGGGCGGGCACTGCCCCGTTACCCCCGGGGTTTTCAGATCAGTCTGCTACTGAATGGCGAGCCCTACCAAAGCCCGCAAACTGGTACCAACTTTGTACTGCGTGATCTGGAACGCGGTGAACATCACTTGCAAATGGAGTTACTCGATCAAAACGGCAAGCTAATTGCAAAGAGTGAGGTCATCACCTTTTATTTGCACAGAGCAACGGTGATACCCCCTAGATAGCGCATTTGTGATGCATTTCTAAGCTTTGTGACTTACACTGGCATCGCAAATGCACCACTATGGTGCGAAGAGGATGAACCGTGATCGAGTCAGAGCAACAGCCAACAAACACAACGGTTTTTCAAGCTGAACAACTGAGTGAACTGTTAAATACAGCCGTATTGGTGCTGGACCAGCAACTGCGTATCTGCTTTTTTAATGCCGCAACCTGCCAGGTATTGGCCATCAGCGAAAAACGCCTGAATGGTCAGCCATTCCCGGAGCTATTTCAGCACTGCGATCTGGGTAAAGAGCCCTTGCTCCGTGCATTGCAGCAACAGACCAGCTTCGCCATCAGTGATGTACAAACCATCCTGCACGATGGTCACCCCACGTTACTGGATCTGTATCTCAGCCCTTTTGAACATCAACAGCAATGGTATTTGCTGATGGAAGTGCGCCAAATTGAGCGCCAGCGTAAAATCAGCCAGGAAAATGTGCAGCAGCACCAACACCATGCAGCCCGGGAGTTGGTTCGTAACCTGGCGCACGAAATCAAGAACCCACTCGGCGGCTTGCGTGGTGCCGCCCAGTTGCTGGAATCCTCTTTATCCGACGAGCAAAAAGAATACACCCAGCTGATCATTGCTCAGGCCGATCGGTTACGCAAACTGGTCGATCGACTCCTTGGTCCTTACCGGCCGCCGCAGCAGCAATTTGCCAACTTGCATCAGGTGATCGAGCGGGTCTGCCAACTGGCGCAACTGGATAACCCAGCGCAAATTCGTTTTCAGCGCGACTACGATCCAAGCATACCGGTCTTCCGCTTTGATCCGGAGCTTATCGAGCAAGCCTTACTCAACATAGTCCGTAATGCCCAACAAGCGCTGGAGCAAGGCGGTCAAATCCTGCTGCAAAGCCGGATCCTGTACCAGCACACCCTGAATGGTCAGCGCCATAAATTAGTCGCTGCCATCAAGGTGATCGACAATGGCCCCGGCATTCCGGCCGACATTCGCGATACCCTATTTTATCCCATGGTCAGTGGCAAACCCGGTGGCAGTGGCCTTGGTCTCACCATAGCGCAAACTCTGTTGCACCAACATGGTGGCTGGATCGACTGCGACAGTTGGCCAGGCCATACCGAATTCACCTTGTATCTTCCCATCAGTGACACAGAGGAAAGCGTATGAATCAGGATGTATGGATCATTGATGACGACAACTCCATTCGTTGGATTTTGGAAAAAGCACTACAACGTGCCGAGATCCCGTGCGAAAGCTTCGCCAGTGCTGATTTGATGCTACAACGGCTGGAGTACCACCAGCCTGCGGTGGTGGTTTCCGATATTCGTATGCCAGGTACCGATGGCATGGCTTTGCTCGCACGCTTGCAGCAATTAGCCCCGGAGTTGCCGGTCATTATTATGACCGCACACTCGGATCTGGACAGTGCCGTCAATGCTTTTAAGAGCGGTGCCTTTGAGTACCTGCCGAAGCCTTTTGATATGGACGAAGCTGTGGCTCTGATCAGCCGGGCTCTGGAGCACAGCAAAGCCAGCAGTAAAAAAAGTAAATCCACTCAACCACAGCTGTTACCAGAAATCATTGGTGAAGCTCCTGCTATGCAGGAAGTCTTCCGTGCCATTGGCCGGCTGAGCCGTTCCAGCATCAGCGTCCTGATCAACGGTCAATCCGGTACCGGCAAAGAGTTGGTTGCACAAGCGCTGCACAAACACAGCCCCCGCAGCGACCAGCCTTTTATTGCACTGAATATGGCAGCCATTCCAAAGGATCTGATCGAGTCCGAATTGTTCGGCCATGAGAAAGGCGCCTTTACCGGTGCCGCCAATGTGCGTAAAGGTCGCTTCGAGCAAGCCGATGGTGGCACTTTATTTCTGGATGAAATTGGCGATATGCCACTGGATGTACAAACCAGGCTGCTGCGGGTACTGGCCGATGGCCAGTTTTACCGGGTTGGCGGTCATCAGGCGATTAGCGTCGATGTGCGTATTATTGCCGCTACCCACCAAAACTTAGAGTTACTGGTCGCCAAACACCAGTTCCGGGAAGATTTATTTCATCGCCTCAATGTGATCCGGGTACATTTACCCAGATTGAAGGAACGACGGGAAGATATTCCGGCCCTGGCGCGGCACTTTTTGCAACAAGCCTCCCGGGAACTCAATGTCGAAGCCAAACAACTCAGCACAGAGGCGGAAAAGTTTTTGCAGCAACTGGACTGGCCAGGCAATGTGCGGCAACTGGAAAACACCTGCCGCTGGCTCACCGTGATGGCCAGCGGCAAACAAATCCTGATTTCGGATCTGCCTCCCGAGTTAAGTGGCCCACCACCGCAGGAAAACATGGCCAGCGCAACAGAGCCTGGTAACAGCAGCTGGCAGGACAGCTTTCGGCATTGGATGCAGCAGCAACTGAAACTCGGCCGGATGGATATCCTGAACGACGCCAGCCAACAACTGGAAAGCATCGCTTTGCAACAGGCACTGCAGCATACCCACGGCCATAAACAAGAAGCGGCCCGCTTTTTAGGCTGGGGCCGCAATACACTGACACGTAAGTTAAAAGAGTTGGATCTTAGTAAGCATCAGGCCTGATGGTTAACATGACGACCACCACGTTGTCTTGGCTTAGCTTCTGAGCGTTGCTGTTGCAACTGCTCACGCTGTTCATTGGTCAGCAACTGCCAGACCTGATGACGAAACTCGAGCCTTGCTAACTGACGTTCCAATTGCTGTTGCTGACGTTGCTCCAGCAGCAAACGTGCAGCCGTGGCATCAAAATTGTCGGCTTGCACCAGTTGCTGCAATTGCTGATGCTGCTCACGCTGTCCGGCTCTGTCACCAGCCTGCTGCCGATGCTCGCGTCTTAGTGCTTGCAACTGCTGTTTCTGCTCATCGGTCAGGTTCAGTTGCTGCCAGCCGTAGCGTCCGGCTCTATCCGCTTTCGGGCTATGCTTGCCAGTACCCTGCTGCCAGCGCCGGGTACTGCGCGGCTCGAATGTTGCGGTGCCTGATTCGGCACTGACTTCATGGCTACCGGCCAACACTGGTGCTGCGGTACACAACAAAGAGCCGGCTACTACCAGGGTCATCAAATACGTTGCTTTCATGGTCTGTCTCCTTTTGCTTGACGATTTCAGATTAGCAGGTTGAATGCAAAGCAGTGCAAAGGCAGTGTAAAGGTTCCGTAAAGCCCTGTTCGCCAGAGAACGATAACGTTAGACTAACCAAAAAGTCGATAACCCGAGGCTGCCATGAACCGTATACTGATGATCGATGATGATGTCACCCTGACCGGGCTGGTCAAAGACTACCTGCAGTTGGATGGCTTCGATTTCTCTGCTTGCCACGATGGCCCGACTGGCTTGGCGCTGGCCCGGGAAGAGCAACACGATTTACTGCTGCTGGATGTGATGTTACCGGGTATGGATGGCTTAACCTTGCTGCAGGAACTGCGTAAGACCAGCAGTTGCCCGGTGTTGATGCTGACAGCCCGTGGCGACGAAGTGGATCGTATTGTTGGGTTGGAGCTGGGGGCCGATGATTATCTTGCCAAGCCCTTTAACCCGCGTGAATTGGTCGCACGTATTAAGGCCATCTTCCGTCGCATCGAATTGGTGCAGCATAACAAGCAACAGCAAACCGCCGTGCTTGAACTGCACGATCTGCGGCTGGATACAAGCAGCCATCAACTAATGGCGCAACAACAGCAGGTACCACTGACAGCGACCGAGTTCCAGCTATTGGATTATCTGATGCGCCGGGCCGGCCAGGTGATCAGCAAAGAAGAGTTAAGTAAACAGGTGCTTGGCCGCACTCTGCAATTGCATGATCGCAGCCTGGATATGCATCTGAGCAATATTCGCCGTAAGCTGGCGCAATACAGTGAACAAGAGTACATTCAGACCCTGCGCGGCAGTGGCTTTCGCTTTATCCCGGAGCCAGCAGCATGCTAAAAAATCCCATGCATTATTTGGCCAGCCGGATTTTTCTCTGGTTCTGGCTGGTGATTCTGGCCACAGTGGCAGGTACTTTGCTGATTGGCCGCGGCTTACCAGAACATACCGAGATCAGACGTCTACCGCCGCCACTGCAACATCAGTTGCATAATGCTGCGCGCTCATACAGCGACGCAAGCTCGCTGGAAGATCTATTGCAGCGGCTGGAACGAGGACGTCAAGGCCGCTGGTTGCTGGTCGACCCACAACAGCAGCAAATCCTGAATCCCGATGGCTTGCCAAGGCAATTTGATCACAACTGGCTGACCGAGCTATCCAACCTGGAACAACCACGATTGCTCCGTCACTCCAACCTGTATTTAGCCGGCCCGGTCACGGTAGAAATAGAGGGAAAAACCCTGGCACTTTATCAACAGCGACAACGACCAAAGCAACCCTGGTGGCAACTCAGTGCTCTGCCGCAATCGCTGTTATTGGTCAGTTTGTTTCTGGTGTCTGCAGTAGCCAGTTTATTTCTGGCCGTATCCATTACGCGGCCTCTGCGGGAGCTGTTGCATAGTTACCAGAGCTTTGCTGGCGGCGACCTGACTCAGCGCAGCAACAAACTGGCCAGGCGTACCGATGAGCTGGGCGCTTTGGGTCGGGGCTTTAATGCGATGGCCGATCGGATCAGCGGCTTGCTGCAGGCCCAGCAACGCTTACTGCGGGATGTCTCCCATGAGTTACGTTCACCACTAACCCGGGCGCAACTGGCACTGGCTTTGGAAGAGCGCCAGCAACTTGGCGAGCAGCTCCCTCGTCTGCAGCAGGAGTTAGAGCAAGTGGATGCGCTGCTGGATGAATTGCTTACCTACAGCAGGCTGCACAGTGGTCATTATCCGTTTGAACCTGAAGGGCTGGATGCTGCTGACATCGTACGTCAACTGATAGCGAGCAGTCAGTTAGAAGCCCAAAATAAACAGCAGACCATCCTGTTGGATAGTCCGGCCACAGTGGCGTTGCTGGCTGATAAACGTCTGCTCTGCCGGGCGCTGGAGAATATTTTGCGCAATGCCATCAAATACAGTCCGCCGGCCAGCACCATTCACTGCCAGTTGGCGACAACAACAACACAGGTGTTGGTGCGTATCTGTGATCAGGGTCCGGGTGTGCCAGAGCCACAACTGGCCGCTATTTTTACACCTTTTTACCGGGTGAGTGACAGCCGTAATAGCCAGACCGGCGGCTTTGGGTTAGGGCTGGCCATTGCAGCAGAGTCCATTCGCCATCATGGCGGGCAATTGGCAGCTACCCCGAACCAGCCACAAGGTCTTTGCCTGCAGCTAACCTTACCACGACACCCGACTGGTACTAAGGAAACTGGTTATGACAGCCTCTGACAACACCGCAACAGACAACCTGGTACAACAAAGCTGGCAACGGCTGTGGCAGCCTTTATGGCAACAGATGCATCATGGCAACTTAGCCAATCAGCGTGGGCTGCAATTGCACTACAGCCATTACCGGCAGCCCGGTATCAGTACTGCCGTTGTGATAAGCTCAGGCCGTATTGAAATGGCGGTTAAATACAGTGAAGTGATCTTTGAGCTGGTGCAGGCTGGCTACAGTGTCTATATTCTGGACCATCAGGGGCAAGGCAGCTCACAGCGTGAGTTGAGTAACCCGCATAAAGGTCACATCAGCAATTTTGATCACTACAGCGATGACTGGCAACGCTTTATGCAACACGTCGTTCTTCCCGGCCAACACCAAGGCTACCTGGCTTTGTGCCACTCTATGGGCTCGGCCATTTTTGGCAATTATCTGCTCCAGACTCCGGATCACCCGTTCTCTGCGGCCGTACTTTGCTCACCGATGCTGGGCATTTATTCCGGACCGGTGCCTTTTGCTGCCGCTATGCCACTGGTTCGGGCACTGCGCTGGTTAAACTTGCAATTGGCAACGCAAAGCTGGTACCTGCCAGGTCAGGGCAACTACCGGCCTGAGCCGTTTCATAGGAACCGCCTGACCAGTTGCCCGGCCCACTATCAGTGGCTGCTGTCTTTGTATCAGGCTGAACCGGCCTTGCAGCTGGGAGGTGTTACCCTGGACTGGTTGCTGGCAGCTCATCAGGTGATGCAACGACTAGCCAGCAGCGGCCATAGTATAGAACTGCCATTGCTGGTTCTGCAGGCAGGTGCCGATCGGGTCGTGGATAATAAAGCGCAACAACGCTTTGTTGCCCAGCGCCCGGAGCTACGCGAATTACGTACTCTGGTTGGCGCTAAACATGAGTTATTATTGGAAAATACCCCTATCCGTCAGCAAGTCATGCACTGGATACTGGCATTTTTTGCGCGCTATACCGCAACCGATAAGGTCTCTGGCGGCTAAAGACCACCGGCAAAGTCATGCTGGCGCCAGGCCTCGTAACTGATAATGGCAACCGCATTGGCCAGGTTCAGGCTGCGGCTGCTTTGCTGCATCGGGATACGGATCCGCTGCTCTGGTGGAAAAGCATCTCGGATAGCATCCGGCAAACCCGAGGTTTCCGAGCCAAACAACAACGCATCATCGTGTTGATACTGCACTTTGTGGTAGCTCTGACTACCTTTGGTGGTGCAGGCCAGAATACGACGAGACCCAATGGCGGCTTCAAACGCAGCATAATCTGGATGGCGATGCACCCTGGTTAAGTCATGGTAATCCAAACCGGCACGGCGTAACTTTTTTTCCTCCAGCTCAAAACCCAGCGGCTCTATCAAATGCAACTGAGCACCAAGGTTGGCACATAAGCGAATGATATTTCCGGTATTTGGTGCAATTTGTGGCTCAAAGAGGGCGATTATCACAGGGGAACCTCATAACAATAGTTTGGCTGCGCAGAAAACGATTGAAATATAGCAGAAAGACAGCCCTAACTCACTCGCCATGCACCGCTTATGTAAAGCCTTCCGACACTTAATGTCACATTAGCTTGCACTTAAACAAATTGTTCGACAAAGTGCTGTAGAAATGGGATTAACAGTTGCTTTTCCGTACAAGCGAGCGCTATAGTTAAATTCGGTTTTTTTGTATACACAGGGATGTTGTGATCATGGCACTGTTCTGCCGCCTACTTTGTTTTGGCTCCTTGCTGGCTGCGAGCTGGCCGGCGGCGGCGGCGTATCAGTTTCCTTATGTCTCTTTACCAGGCTCCCTGGCGCTGCTTTTTCTTAGCATCCTGTGCCTGATTTTAGGGTGGAAACTACGCAGTTCAATGCAAAAATCCCAGCAACTTGATAACTTCATGCAACACCATCAGGATGCTGTCTGCCTGCTTAATGCCGAGCTGCACATGCTGCAAGTGAATCCCGCCTTTACTGCCATTACCGGCTTGACTGATGCTCAGGCGATAGGTCAGCCTCTTAAACTGTTTAACAGCAAAGGCGAACCAGAGAATATCGCACGTGCGATTCAAAAAGCTTTACTAAAACATCAGCACTGGCGTGGCGAGATCTGGAGCAGAAAAGCCAATCAGCAAGTCTTTGCTTTGGATTTGGCTATCAGTTGTATTCGTGTGGCGACCAAATCGCAAGCGGCATTGTATATGGCAACCTTCTGCGACATCAGTGCCCGGAAAATGAGCGAGCTGGAGTTGCGACGGGTGAATACCAAGGATCCGGGAACCCGGCTGCCCAATCGAGCCGTATTTTTAGACTACCTGGAGCGGGAAATACAAACCGTTTCGGAGCAACACCCAAGATTCGCGGTTATGATTTTGCGTATTGAGGCCTTATCCTCCCATGAGCTGCAGCACCAGATACCACTGGCCGAATTAGCTGCAACGATCCGTGCTGAAGTACCCCATGGGGCCATACTGGCCCGCCTTAGTAGCAATGAGTTTGCTGTGTTGCTGCCGGCACATTTAGTCAGTCAGCGTATTGATTTGCAAAGTTACCGGCTGGCCCAGCGGCTATTGTCCGCGCTGGCGGCATCGTCACAGATGGCACTGAATCCATGCCTGGGAATTGCATTGTATCCCGAAGATGGTCACAGCTATGATCAATTACTGCGCAGTGCTGATCATGCCTTGCAGCGTAGTCAGGTTACCGATGCCCAACCCGTGCAGTTCTTTCATCAGGCGGCTCTGCCCCGCACCAGTGAGTCTTTTGCCCTGGAGCAAGAGCTGCAACAGGCTTTGCAACAGCATCAACTACGCCTTAGCTACCAGCCAAAGCTCTGCGTTAGCAGCAACCGAGTTACCGGGCTTGAGGCACTGGTTCGCTGGCAACACCCCAAACGCGGCTTATTATTACCCCAACAATTTATCCCCATTGCCTCTGAAAGCCAGTGCATGGTGCAGTTGGATCAGATGGTGCTGCAACAAGCTTGCCAGCAGTTGGCTCAATGGCAAAGCACAGGACTAATGCGCGGCCGGCTGGCATTGAATATAGCCAATCAGACTTTTTTCCAGCCAAGCTTTTTAGCGCAATACTTGCAACGGATACAGCAGCATAATCTTTCACCAGAACAGTTCGAATTGGAACTGGATCAAAGCATCCTGACCGAGCAACCAGAACTCAGCAAGCAGATTTTAGCCAACGCCAAAGCAGCCGGTTTTTTTCTGGTGCTGGACCGCTTTGGTAGCGGTTTATCAGCCTTACAACATCTAAGGGATTACCCTTTTGATCAGATCAAGATTGATGGCCGCCTGATACAAAAGCTGGAGCAATCGGAGCAAGATCGTAACATCACAGCAAGTCTGATCCGCATGGCTGGCTATTTGCAGTTGTCCGTTGTTGCCTGTCAGGTTGAAAATGAGATGCAGGCCTATTTGCTGCATGTGATGGGCTGTGAAACCATCCAGGGCCACGTGTTCAGTAAGGCTGTTTTGCCTTCCGAGCTGGCAGCAGTACTCACCCGGGAATCCAGAGCCATCCAGCAAAAATCGGGCTGACAGTGAATACAGTTGTACAACATAAAAAACGCGCTGTCAGAGCGCGTTTTTTATGTTGTCACTAAAAGCGGAATCACTTAGTTGATTTGTGGAGCTTCGCCCGCTTCTGCCTGACGCTTTTGTACATACTGAGCAAACAGAGCATCAAAGTTTACCGGAGCCAGGTTTAGCTGCGGGAAAGTACCACGGTTCACCAGGTTAGAAACTGCCTCACGCGCGTAGGGGAACAAAATGTTTGGGCAGAACGACGCCAGCATATGCGCCAGCTGATTTTCTGGTAATTGTGCGATACTGAAAATACCGGCTTGCTGCACTTCACACAGAAAAGCAGTTTCGTCACCGACAGTGGCGGTCACGGTCAATGACAGAGTCACCTGATAAACATCGTCTTCCAGTTTGTCACTGCGGGTATCTAAATCCAGCTTAACTTCTGGCTTCCACTCTTTGCGGAAGATGGCTGGCGCATTAGGAGCTTCAAACGAAATGTCTTTCACAAAAATACGCTGAATGGCAAATTGAAGTGCTTGTGGATCCTGTTGCTCTGATGCAACGCCGTTTGCTTGTTGTTCGGCCATGATAAGTCCTAAAAATATTGATTCATTTAATTAAATAGCGGGTCCAGTTTGCCGGCCGCATCCAGCGCAACCAGATCATCGCATCCACCAATGTGTTGATCATTGATAAAGATTTGCGGCACCGTGCTACGGCCACCGGCCTTTTCAATCATCTGCGGGCGCAGTTCAGGCTGAACATCAATACGGATCTCCTGAAATGCTACTCCTTTGCTGTTGAGAAGTGTCACTGCGCGAACACAATAAGGACAATACGCCTTGGTGTAAATAGTTACGTCTGCCATAGGGTTCCTCACTTTGCACGAACAACAGGTAAACTTGCGCCAAGCCAGCTGTTCATTCCGCCTTGTAACACTCTGACCTCACTACAACCTTGCTTCGCCAGAGCAGCGGCGGCTTTTTGTGCGGAAATACCAGCTTGACAGACTACAATAATGGGGTTGGCTTTAAGCTTTTCAAGCCCCTTGGCCTTGCCTTGAATAATGTCGTCTAATGGCAAGTGCTTAGCGGCGGTGATATGACCTTTGGTGTAATCTGCTTCCGGGCGAATATCGAGCACCGCTGCATTTTGTCGGTTCACCAGCATGGTCAGCTCAGTTGGACTCACCAGTTTGATGTTGGACAAGCGGGCTTTGATCATGCCAAAAATCAACATAAATGCCAACGCAGCCCAGATCAGACTTAATATAAGGTTGTTGCCGATAAATTCTATCCACTGCTCCATGACGCTCTCTTGCACTCTTAGCAAATTGAAAGAGCAAGAGTATACCCGCTTTGCATCAATAAAACAGCCCCATCAGCCCAGCTTGAGGGCTGCAGCCTGCAGAAAAAACAGGTAAGATAAATGACAAAGAACGAGGCCTAACACGATGGAGAAATCAACAGCATGAGCCAGGCAAAAAAACCGTTAGTATTGATGATTCTGGATGGCTGGGGTTACCGTGAAGACAAGGATGCCAATGCCATAGCTCAAGCGGCTACACCAGTGATGGACCGCCTGTGGCAAGAGTACCCGCATACCTTGATTTCAGGCTCTGGCATGGATGTTGGCTTACCCGATGGTCAAATGGGCAACTCCGAAGTTGGTCATGTCAATCTGGGTGCCGGTCGCATCGTCTATCAGGACTTTACCCGGGTAACCAAAGCCATTCAGGACGGCAGCTTTCAGCAGAACCCGGTGTTGCAACAAGCCATTGCCAAAGCGGTTGCCGCAAAGGGTGCCGTGCATGTGATGGGCTTATTGTCACCAGGCGGTGTACACAGTCACGAAGACCACCTGCTCGCCATACTGGAGATGGCAAGGGCGCAGGGAGCCAGCAAGGTTTATCTTCATGCTTTCTTAGATGGGCGTGACACTCCACCTCGCAGTGCTGAGGCTTCATTGCAGCGGATACAAGATTATTTCACACAGCAGCAATGCGGCCAAATCGCCTCCATAGTGGGCCGTTATTACGCCATGGATCGGGACAATCGTTGGGATCGGGTTGAAAAAGCCTATCGTTTGCTAACACAGGGGCAGGCTGATTACCGCAGTGGTGATGCCATCAGCGCTTTGCAGCAAGCCTACCAAAGAGATGAAAACGATGAGTTTGTAAAACCCACAGCTATCACCGATACACAAGGGGATCTTATCCGCATGTGTGATGGCGACAGCCTGATTTTTATGAACTTCCGGGCCGATCGAGCCCGTCAATTGAGCCAGGTGTTTGTGCAATCAGACTTTACCGGCTTTGACCGGGGACAGCGTCCGCAATTAAGCCAGTTTACAACCTTAACCGAGTACTCTGCCGAGCTGAAAGCACCTGCAGCCTTCCCGCCTGAGGCGCTGGACAATGTACTGGGTGAATGGTTGGCTAAACACCAGAAAACCCAGTTGCGGATTTCTGAAACGGAAAAGTACGCCCATGTCACCTTCTTCTTCAGCGGTGGTCGCGAAGAGCTTTTCTCTGGCGAAGAGCGTATTTTAATTCCCTCTCCGCAAGTAGCAACTTATGATCTGCAGCCTGAAATGAGCTCTGAGGAATTGACCGACCGCCTGGTCGAAGCTATTCACAGTGGGAAATTTGATGTCATCATCTGCAACTACCCGAATGGTGACATGGTTGGTCATACCGGCATCCTGTCAGCAGCCATTCAAGCTGTTGAAGCGGTAGATCACTGCATAGGCCGGGTGGTAGAGGCTCTGCAACAGGTGGGGGGTGAATGCCTGATCACCGCCGATCATGGCAATGCCGAACAAATGACCGATCACCACTCCGGTCAGGCACATACCGCTCATACCAGCTGCCCGGTGCCACTGATTTATGTTGGCCGGCCGGCCAAGGCGGCCCAACATGGGATCTTAAGTGATATCGCACCAACCATGCTGCGTCTGATCGATATGGCTATTCCTGCCGAAATGACAGGCCACAGCCTGTTTGAGTTAAGCTGACAGATGCCGCCACGAGCATCCATGCTGTTTGGTCTGCTGTCTCTGCTGATAGCAGCGCCAGCAGCGAGTGATCCCCGCACCAGCTCGGAGCAAGAGCTGGCAGAAGTGCAGGCATCCATTCGTCAGACGGAACAGCAACTAAAACAACAGCAACAGGCCCTGCAACAAGCAGAGCAGCAGTTGCAGCAAGCCGATCGAACCCTGGCACAAGCCGGTCAGCAAGTACAGCAGCAGCAACAGGCGCTGGCTGAAACGCAGCAGCGGATGCAACAACTGGTTGCCGAGCAACAAGCATTGGAACAACAGTTTGGGCAACAGCAACAACAGTTGGCAACACAGTTACGCAGTGCCTACCAACTGGGCCAGCATGATTACAGTCAGATGCTGTTAAATCAACAGGATGCCAGGCAACTGGAGCGGGTACTCACCTACTATCAGTACTTTAACAGAGCCAGAATGCAACAACTGCACGCTATCCGGCAGACCGCCGGGCAACTGACGCAAGTACAACAAGAACTGCACTCACGTCAGCAGCAATTGGAAAATCAGTTGCAGGCACTGCAACAACGTCAGCAGCAGTTGCAGCAAGCGCGTACCGAGCAACAAAGCACTATTCGTTCGTTGCAACATTTGCTGCAAGAACAAGGGCAACAACTAAGCTATTTACGCCAGAATGAGAGCAGCCTGCAAGCCACTATTGACGCTTTAAAAGCCAAAGCTCAGCAGGTGCAACTGGCTGGTTTGACTGCGCTCAAAGGCCAGTTGCAATGGCCGCTCCAAGGTCGTTTACTGCAACGTTTTAATGAGCTGCGCCAGGGCGGGCTTCGCTCACGAGGAGTGCTTATTGAGGGTACCGAAGGCAGTGCCGTCAGTGCCATCGCCAATGGCCAGGTGATCTATGCCGACTGGTTAAAAGGCTATGGCTGGGTGCTGGTACTCGACCACGGTGATGGCTTTATGAGCTTGTATGGCCACAACCAATCCTTACTCAAAGAGCCAGGGGAGCAAGTTATGGCAGGAGAGCAAATCGCCCAGGTCGGCCGCAGCGGTGGCCAGGCTACAGCCGGCGTCTATTTTGAGATCCGCGAAAAAGGTGAGGCCGTTAATCCACAAGCCTGGTTGCAAAGTCGCTAGCTTGGTATGGCCAGCCTGGATGGTGACCAATTTGCGCTTCCCCTGCCGGAAAAACGATTTATAATGGCACCACGAGCTAAAGGTGAAGTACCTGACAGTACTTTTACTACCAACAATAAAAACGAGCGCGAACTGTGCACGGATTACTAAAACTGCTCTTGCTGTGTCTGCTTGGCTGCTGCACCAGTGCGGCAGCCAAACCACAAATTGCCATTATCATTGACGATATTGGCTATCAGCGTAGTGATCTGGATATGGTACGCCTGCCCTATCCCCTGACCATTGCGATCCTGCCCTTTACACCTTACGGTCAGCAATCCGCTCAATTGGCTTACAGTCAGCGCAAGGATGTGATGCTGCATATGCCAATGCAAGCCAGCAATGGCAAAGCTCTGGGACCAGGTGGGCTTACCCGGGATATGACTCAGGCTGAATTTACCCACCAGCTTAGCCTGGCCTTGCAGGATATCCCCTACGCCATTGGTGTGAATAACCATATGGGCAGCCTGTTGACCGAGCTGGACCAACCGATGGCCTGGTTAATGCAATATTTGCATCAACGGCAGTTATTTTTTGTCGATAGCCTGACCACGGTGCAAAGCCGGGCACGCCACCAGGCCAGGCAACATGGCGTTACCAGCCTGAGCCGGCATGTGTTTTTGGATAACGACGTCAGCGAAGAGGCCTTGCAACAACAGTTTGATCAACTTATCCGCATAGCCAGACAACACAACAAAGCTATTGCCATTGGTCATCCCTACCCGGAAACGTACCATTTTTTACAACAAAAATTGGCTAAACTACCGGAGCTTGGAATAGAGTTGGTACCGATTTCAGCATTCTTACCAAAAGAACACCGTGTCATTGCCGCGGGTTACACGGCACCTGCGGTAGCAGCCCTAGAGTAACAGTGCACCGCACACACCTTTAGCTGAGCTAACCACTTCAGATAGGTGATCACCACCCTATAACAAGATGCTGCATTCCAACCAATATGCAATGTCAATGAAACCCGAAGCAAGAATACAGCCTAGTTAACCACCAAGCTCCAACCCCATAATGTCACAGTGCTGTATATCACAGAGCACATCCATTTCTTTCGGTTATTCAGATACTCCTTGAACTTTCATCTTGTGATGTTTCAATGCCCGCAGCAAATATCATCATGTTGTGTAACTGGCTGACCTGTCTTCGCTACAATGGGTTTCTTTCTTCTAAAAACAGGGTTTCCAGCTGATACCATGCTTCTTCCGAATCCATGCTCTCAAAAAAGCTCGGGTCTTCACAGCGCAATTCAGTCAAAAATTCATACCATTGATTCTTATAGATCTGCTCTGGCATTTTTATCAATGCAAAGGTGAAATCCTGATGATTACGCTGCCCCCACTGAACTTGAAAGTATTCCCACTGTGTTCTTAAAGCCGCCAAAATCGCAATCACTGAGAGCACAACCAGCAGGCTGATAATGCGATAAGGCCACAGCTCCGAAGGGGGAGCTAGCCATGCAATGGCCACTTCAAACAGCGCCCAGAGCCCAAATAGTACAAACACCAGTGCAAATAAGGTGAAAGGGTTGAAACCTAACCGACGCTCAGTCAGCCAAAGTTGTTCCATCGGTGTACAATCCATAGCCATCACCGAATAAATGAGCGCCACTTGATAGATGAAAAAAAAGCTCAACAGCAATGGCACTAATAGCCAGACATGACCTGATAGGCGACTATTTCGCATCATCACGCCTATCGTTCATTTCAGCTCCTTGCCATTGCCAATCACAGTCCAATCAGGCTTTTTTTACAAACTCAGATTTTAACTTCATCGCCCCGATACCATCAATTTTACAATCAATGTTGTGATCTTCATTCACCAGGCGGATGTTCTTTACCCTGGTGCCCACTTTTACTACCAGGGAACTGCCCTTCACTTTCAGATCTTTTATCACTGTTACGCTGTCGCCATCCTGCAACAGATTGCCATGGGCATCTTTTACCACCAAAGCATCGTCTTGTTGGGCTTCATCACCTGCTTGCCATTCATGGCCGCACTCAGGGCAAAGTAACATCACCCCATCTTCATAGGTATAGGAGGAGCCACAGCTCGGACAGGCAGGTAAATCACTCATGGTTCAAAGCTCCATTGGTCTGGAATTTCGCAGCGCCAAACCATACAGCAAAGCGCTGTTGTTTACCACCAGTCCGTTGCATGCAGGCATTGTGGTGCGGCTATCAAACCCCAGGCTCGGGCAGCACAGCAGCCGTACTGTCCATAAAGGTGAGGAAGCGTTGCCAAATTTCATGGGTACGCCCCTGGGTCTGTTGCGTCATACAGGACAGTGCCATAGCTCCCCGGATGGTGCCATCACGCCACTGGGTATAAACCGCCTGACAATGCGTATTGGCATAACGCTCCCAATCCTGCTGGGCTGCTTTTATCGCCTTCACCAATTCGGCATCATCACTGTTGTGCTCAAGTGCGGTGTCCAGGTAATAAGCCAGCTGTTGGTTGGCTTTGTCCAACTCCATCGCTGCGCACTGATTGATTTCGAAAGTCGTGTAGGCCTTGTCGCAATCAATCCTATGCTCCTCACAGGCAAAAACCGCCAATGAGCACAAGCCAAACCACCATACCAAAAAGTTTTTCATCGCATCCTCTTAGTTTGATTTATCTACATCGATACAACTCTTTCCCCGCAAACGCTGCATACCTGCGTATGAACTGAGTCAAGACGACAGTAGTTCGTAAGTACGGCAAGGTAGTTGTTTGCTATTTTTCAATGCTTTCAATCTAACCCAAAAAACATACTTTATCCGCATAATTCTAATAACGACGAATTAAACCCCTTATCGACCTGCAACTTAGACATAAAAAAACCACCGTCCTGCGGTGGTTTCTTGAAACGGGACTGCTTAGCTCATGGCGGCTTGCAGTTTCTTCATAGCATTTTTTTCCAGCTGGCGTACCCGCTCGGCAGACACCTCATAACGTGCAGCCAGTTCCTGCAGTGTCATCTTGTTCTGCTCCAGCCAGCGTGCCCGGATAATATCCTGGCTGCGCTCGTCCAAAGTACGCAATGCTGCGTGCAGTTGATCGTGCGCCATGTCATCGGACTGCCGCTCTTGCACCTGGCTGGCCAGATCTGAGCTTTTATCTTCCAAATAATAGGCCGGTGCAGTGTACGCCTGGTCGTCATCACCTTCTGGTGCATCAAAAGGCATGTCGTAGTTGCTCATGCGTGATTCCATTTCACGCACCTCATGCTCTGCGACACCCAGCGTCTCTGCAACATGGGCGACTTCATCCTGGCTAAACCACCCCAGGTGCTTCTTGGATTTACGCAGGTTAAAAAACAATTTACGCTGCGCCTTGGTGGTGGCAATTTTAACAATACGCCAGTTTTTCAGCACATACTCATGAATCTCTGCTTTAATCCAATGCACAGCGAAAGAGACCAGCCGCACACCTACAGCAGGATTGAAGCGCTTTACCGCTTTCATCAGGCCGATATTGCCTTCTTGCACCAAATCGCTTACCGGTAAACCATAACCTGAATAGCTGCGGGCAATATGCACCACAAAACGCAAATGCGACATGATCAGTTGCCGGGCTGCCGTTAAATCACCTTCATTATGCAGCCGTTCAGCCAAACCTTTTTCTTCTTCCGCACTGAGCATCGGAATGGAGCTTACCGTCTGCGTATAGGCTTCAAAGCTGCTGCTGGCGCCTAAGGTCAGGGTCATAAGTTCAGATGATTTCGTCATGATGTACTTCCATCCATCTCAAGTTGAAAAATATCTTAGCACTCTTTGACCGAGAGTGCTAATTTTAGTTTCTGCCTTTTTATAACTGATTTATCTAAAGAGTTTCTGGTCATGCTAATACGCAATATACGGCCTGATTAAATTGCATTACACTGAAGCTAACTTATTGACGGAGCAGAAAACATGTACAGCTATATTGCTCGTCAGCCAATTTTTGATCAGCGGCAACAACTGATTGGCTATGAATTGCTGTTTCGCGATGGTGAGCAAAACAGTTTTCCGTCTATCGATCCGGATGAAGCCACCAGCCGGTTGATCACCGAGCACCACTTCCTTGTCGGGCTGGAGCGTATTACCCAGCATAAACTCGCTTTTATTAATTTCACTGAAGACAGCCTGCTGTACCAGTTCCCGCACGCTTTGGATCCCGCCAACACCGTGATTGAAATCCTGGAGTCGGTCCCCTTTAGCAGTGAGCTGTTAACTGCCTGCCGCCAGTTGCATGAGCAAGGTTATCAACTGGCACTGGACGACTATACCTTTAACCCACAGTGGCAACGTTTAATGCCTTATATTCATTTCCTGAAAGTGGATATCCGGCAAAACCCTTTGCCCACACTGGCAGCACAACTGGCACAGTTGGAAGACTTTCGCGGTAAGTTACTGGCTGAAAAAGTGGAAACAATGGAAGAGTTTCAACAATTGAAACAACTTGGTTTTGATTATTTTCAAGGGTATTTTTTTGCGCATCCACAGATGCTCCGACACAAAAAACTGGGTCACCATCAAATCCATCTGCTGGCACTCATTGCTGAAGCCGCAGAGCCAGAGCTTGATTTCGATAAATTAGTGCGCGTGATGGAGCGGGACTTGGGCCTGTCATACAAATTACTGCGCTTTATCAACAGCGCTTTCTACGCCCGCACCAAACCCATCCAGACGCTCAAACATGCCATGGTATTTATGGGAGCAATCGAGTTAAAAAAATTCATCGCCCTGGTAGCCTTATCCAACCTTGCTGAAAACCAGCAGCCTGAATTACTGAAGCTATCCATTATCCGGGCCCGGTTTTGCGATCTGATTGCGCAAGCGAGCGGGCAAGCACAACTGCAATCCAGCGCCTTTTTAACCGGTTTATTATCCCTGATCGATGCTTTATTAGAACAACCGCTGCCGCAGGTACTGACACAACTACCGGTGCAAGATGCGATCAAGCAGGCTCTATTGAATCAACAAGGTCCGTTAAGCCAACCTCTGCAACTGGTGCTGCACTATGAGCAGGCAAATTGGCAGAACTGCCAGCAACAGCTGCAGCATCTAAGCTCCGAGCCCATGGATGTCCGGGCTATGTACCTGGATGCCATCGAATGGGCCGAGCAGCTGCAGTTGTAAACTCGGGTTTGGGCCAGTTAAGGCCCGGTAGGCTCAATGGCACGAATATGCCGGCTGACGGAAATATAGGAGCCTGCCAGGCCAAGGGCAACAGCCAATAGCAGCAAGCCAAGGAACTCGCTAAAAGTCATCGTCATCAGGCGGAAGTGACTTTCGTACAGCTCGGTAATTTGCCCTATGGCCCCCTCCAGCCACCACACCATCATCTCGACCACCAGAAATGCCAGCAAACCACCAAACAAACCAAACCAGACACCGGTGTATAAAAAAGGTCGCTGAATAAAAGCATCGGTCGCCCCCACCAGCTTCATTACTTCAATTTCTTCTTTTTTATTCATAATGGATAAGCGAATGGTATTGCCGATAATCAGTAACACGGCGGTTAATAACAACAAAGCAATGGCCAGCACCGCCTGGCGCAACAACAATAAAATAGCATCCAACCGCTCTAACCAGGCAATATCCAGTTTGCCAAAATCAACAATACGCTCTTGCTCAATCCTGCGCCGTAATTGTTCTGCCGCTTGCGGATGGGTATGGCGCGGCATTACCAGCAGCACATCAGGCAATGGATTGTTGTCCAGCAGTTGCAACGCCTGGCCGAAACCGGAAACTTGCTGAAACTCTTCCATAGCCTGCGCTTTGGAAATAAAGCGCACCTGCTCTACATCGGTATCAGCACTGAGCATGGTGATCAGGGTAGTAATTTGAGCATCACTGGCACCATCGTGTAAAAAAAAGCTAATTTCTGCCGCTTGGGTAAAGTTGCCACTGATGCTCTGCACATTTTTCACCAGCACATGCAAGGTAGTCGGTAAGGTTAGACTAACGCCCAGTACGGCAATCGTCATTAACGAAGCCAAGGGCGTGCGCCACAGCTCGCCTAAACTACCAATGCATTGACGCAGATGCTGTACCCAGAACATCACCCAACGCTGCACCAGGCTGATTTGCTTGCTGCTGGCACCAGCCGCCCGGCCAGAAAATAAAATACTCACAGTGGCTCCTCGTATTGCAATAAGCCATCGTTGATCATGCTCCCCTGTTTCAGAGTGAGGGTGCGATAACGCATGCGCGCGACCAAACCGTGATCGTGGGTTGCCACCAAAACTGATACCCCCACCTGGTTGAAGGCTTCAAATACCTGCATAATGTCTTTTGATAGTTCCGGATCCAGGTTCCCCGTGGGCTCGTCCGCCAATAGCAAAGGGGGCTTATTCACCACCGCCCGCGCAATACCGACCCGTTGCTGCTCACCACCCGACAAGGTTTCCGGCAAGCAACGGACCTTATCCAGCAAGCCAACTTTATCCAGCGCTGCATGCACCCGTTTCACCATTTCTTTGCCGGTAAAGCCTTCAATCACCAACGGCAGCGCCACATTGTCGAATACGGTATGCTCCATCAGCAAACGGTGATTCTGAAAAATAATGCCGATATCGCGCCGGATATACGGCACCTGGGAGCGGCGAATGCGCTTTAAATCGACGTTGTTGATCAGCACCCGGCCACTGGTCGGGCGTTCAATCAGGCTGATAAGCTTCAATAAGGTGCTTTTACCAGCGCCAGAGTGGCCGGTTAAGAACGCCATTTCGCCTTTGGCCAGCTCGAAACTGATGCGGTCCAGCGCGATAAAACCACCGGGATAACTTTTACTAACCTGATCGAAAGTCAGCATAATCAGGAGTCCTTGTTAAACAAAGCCTGGATAAAGTCAGTACTGTTAAAGGTTCGCAAATCATCGATCCCTTCCCCAACCCCAATGTAACGGATCGGTACTTTAAACTGGTCGGCAATAGCAAAAATGACCCCGCCTTTGGCGGTACCATCCAGCTTGGTCAGACTGATGCCCGTTAAAGGGACGGCCTGGTTAAAAATTCGTGCCTGACTTAATGCATTCTGACCGGTACCGGCATCCAGGGTCAACATGACTTCATGTGGCGCATCCGGTTGGATTTTTTGCACCACCCGGACTATTTTTTTCAGCTCTTCCATCAGGTGCGCTTTATTCTGCAACCGGCCGGCGGTATCAGCAATCAAGACATCTACCTTTCGGGCTTTGGCAGCCTGGTACGCATCAAAAATAACCGAGGCACTGTCGGCTCCGGTATGTTGCGCCACTACTGGGATCTGGTTACGCTCACCCCACACCTGGAGTTGCTCGACCGCTGCAGCCCGAAAGGTATCTCCTGCCGCCAGCATCACACTTTTGCCCTGCTGCTTAAACTGCTGTGCCATCTTACCAATGGTGGTAGTTTTACCAACGCCATTCACCCCGACCATCAGAATGACAAAGGGACCATCGCTGTGGATTGGCAGCAGTGGTTGTTCTACATCCTGCAGTAAAGCGGCCATATCCTGCTGCAGCTTTTGGTACAGTTGCCCGGCATCTTTTAGCGCTTTACGATCCGCATGCTGTGTCAGTTGTTTGATCAATTTCTGCGTGGTTTCTACCCCGACATCGGCCAGCAGCAACTGAGTTTCCAGCTCCTCGTATAATTCGTCATCAATTTTTTTGCCCAGAAATAAAGCGGCCAGGCCAGAACCAAGGTTTTGGCTGGTTTTGCTTAAGCCCTGCCGCAAACGGGCAAAAAAACCTGGTTTATTAGTCACTGCAGGCTCAGGTTGACTGACCGGCAATTGCTCTGACCTGGCACTGGCGACTGGCTCTGGCGCTGCAGAAGATTCAGGTTGGGTGTTATCAGCTAACTCTGGTGTAGCCTCAGCTTGAAGGCTGATTGGTTCTGGGCTATCGGTTGGCTCAGGGCTGTCTACTGGCTCAGGGCTGTCTACTGGCACAGTTGTGTCTACTGGCTCAGGGCTGTCAGCTGTTGTCGATTTCTTACCAAAGCCAAGCCAGGAGAAGAGTTTGGATTCTTTGCTCATAAGTCGGTGTCAGTGCACTTCAGATCGGGTAAAATTGGTGGTTATACTAGCATCTTCACCAACAGGCATAAACCATTAGATGAGACGATCAGCAGCAGGAAAAAAACCAGCCAGCCCGGGACAAGTCCGAATCATCAGCGGCCGATGGCGGGGCCGGAAAATTCCGGTCGCCGATGCCGAAGGGCTCAGGCCCACCACTGACCGGGTGCGGGAAACACTCTTTAACTGGTTGATGCAGGAAGTTGCTGAACAACGGGTGCTGGACTGCTTTGCCGGCAGTGGAGCCCTGGCGCTGGAAGCTTTGTCCAGAGAGGCCAGCTTTGCTTTGCTGCTGGAAAAGGACAAACCACAAGCCCAGCAACTGAACAATCTGTGCCAAAGCCTTGCTGCCAGTGCAGAGGTACAACAAACCGATACGCTGCAATTTTTGCAACAAGGCTGCAGCCAGCCCTTCGATCTGGTGTTTATAGACCCACCATTTCGCCAAAACCTGGCCGAGCCCTGCTGTCAATTGCTGGAGCAACACGGCTGGCTTAGTGGCAATGCCTGGATCTATCTGGAAACCGAAAAAGAATTGCCCCTGCAGGCACTGCCAGTCAACTGGCAGCTGTACCGGGAAAAAATCGCCGGTCAGCTGGCATATCGACTGTTCCGCCGAGAGGCTTAACCTTTCTTTCTGGCCTTCGGCTTGCCTTTAGCTGCCGGCTTGCCTGGCCGGCCTTTGGCTGCAGGTTTGGCAGCAACTGCCTTGCGCTTGGTTCCTGCGGGTTTTTTCGCACTTTTGACCACCACCTTACCAGGCAACGACGGAGCCGTCTCTTTGGCTTTGCCCTTACTACGGCGCGGCGTACCTTCTTCTTCCAGTGCTAAGTCAATGGTACGGCTTTCCAGGTTCACAGCCATCACCTTGACCTTGACCAGATCGCCCAACCGGTAGCCCTGACGCGAATGCTCCCCCATCAGGATCTGGCGCTCGGCATCAAAGTGGTAGTAATCGTTTTTCAACGAGGTCACATGCACCAGCCCTTCGATATAGAGTTCAGTCAGCCGGATAAAGAGGCCAAAACTGGTCACCGTGGAAACGACCCCATCGAACTCCATGCCCAGATGATCCTGCATGTACTCGCACTTCAACCAGTCCGATACTTCGCGGGTCGCGTCATCAGCCCGGCGTTCGGTCATCGAGCAGTGCTCACCGAGTTGCTCCACCTGCTCAGGGCTGTAGCGATGAGCCCCTTTGGTCTGCTGACCCTGCTGCTGCAAAATCGATTTGATGCTGCGATGCACCACCAAATCCGGATAACGCCGGATTGGGGAAGTGAAGTGGGCATAAGCCGGCAGCGCCAGGCCAAAGTGCCCCTCATTATCGCCCTGATAGACCGCTTGTTTCATCGAGCGCAGTAAGGTGGTTTCAATCAGCTCACGATCGGGTCGGTCGGCCAGCTTTGCCAACTCCTGCACCAGTTGCAGCGGCTCTGGCTCATCCGGTAAGGTGGTTTCAATGCCAAGCTCGGCCAGGAAACGGCGGAAGTTGGCGAAACGATCCGGATCCGGCTGCTCGTGCACCCGATACAACGCCGGGGTTTTATGCTTCTCAAGGAAGCGGGCTGCCGCCACATTGGCCATGATCATGCACTCTTCGATCAGCTTATGCGCATCGTTGCGGTGCACCGGTACAATCTGCTCAATTTTGCGATGGCTATTGAAAATAAATCGGGTTTCAACAGTTTCGAATTCAATGGCTCCACGCTGGGCACGGGTTTTGGCCAGCCGGCGGTACAGGCTGTACAAGGTTTCTAATGCTGTCAGATTGGCCTGGTATTGCTGACGCAACGCCAGATCGCCTTGCAAAATTGCATGCACTTTGCTGTAGGTCAACCTTGCTTTGGAGTTCATGACCGCTTCGAAAAAGCGGTAATTCATTAATTTACCATTGGCGCCAATATCCATTTCGGCCACCAGGCAAAGCCGGTCGACATGAGGGTTTAGTGAACAAAGCCCATTCGACAGTGCTTCGGGCAACATCGGCACCACCTGATCCGGGAAGTACACCGAAGTACCACGCAGCAGCGCTTCCTGATCCAGCGGCGTATCCACCTGAACATAGCTGCTGACATCGGCAATGGCCACCCAAAGCCGCCAACCACCATCATCTCGGGACTCGGCATAGACAGCATCGTCAAAATCACGTGCATCTTCACCATCAATGGTGACAAAAGGCATAGCGGTTAAATCGACCCGGCCGGCTTTATCGCTGCCGGCGACCTCTTCACCATACTTGCTGACTTGTTTGTTCACAGCTTCCGGAAACTGATGCGGGATCTGGTGATTCCGAATGGCCACTTCAATTTCCATACCAGGCGCCATATGCTCACCCAGTACTTCAATCACCCGTCCCACTGCATTCACCCGCTTAGTGGGACGCTCGGTAATCTCCACCAGCACCACCTGACCATGCCGGGCTTCGCCCTGAGCACCCTCCGGTACTACAATATCCTGGCCGATGCGCGGATCGTCCGGCACCACAACAGCCAGCGCATAGTCTCGGTAATAACGCCCTACCACAGCTTCAGTACGAGGCTCCAGCACCCGCACGATGCGAGCTTCGGTTTTTTGCCGGCCGCGACTGCTTTCGGTCAGGGTCGCTAATACCTGATCGCCGTGCAGCAAACGATGCATTTCATGATTGGGAATAAACCAGTCCGGACCACCTTCATCCAGCTTCAGAAAGCCAAAGCCATCACGATGACCAATAACCCGGCCTTTCTTTAAGTCCATCCGATCAACCAGCCCATAGCGCCGGTTTTTGGTAAAGATTAACTGGCCGTCACGCTCCATAGCGCGCAGCCGCTTTTTCAAGGCAAAGATGTGATCGTCATCACTCAGCTGCAACTCGGCAACCAGCTCTTCAAAGTAGGCAGGTTGTTGCCGCTTTTCAATGTGCTCCAGAATAAATTCCCGGCTTGGGATCGGATTGTCGTACTTTTCCTGCTCACGGGCCAGGAAGGGATCTTTAATGGTCATGCATGACTCTTCTGTAACCTAACTAGCCTTTAGTGTAACACCTTCAGCGCATCCTTGTATGACATTCAGGACACAGGTCGACGCGCCCGTTGCACTACCCGATCCGGCATCCGCTGTTCGAACTGACGCAACAACTGACTGATTTTCTGGTGCATTGATGCATCGGCCGTGACCGAATGATGCAACCAGCGGTATACCTGCTCGTAATCTCGCGGACTGCCGGCATCGGCAAGCAGGATTTCGGCCAGCCGGATGGTGGCTGGCAAATTACCCAGAGCTGCGGCTTCTCGCAGATAGACAATGGCTTTTTCGGCATCGGGCTGTACAAAGCGGCCAATATGATAATACCGGCCTACTTGCTCCAGCCCTTCAGGTAACCCTTGCGCAGCCGCGTCTTGCATCAACTGCCAGCCACGTTCAATATCGCGAGGAACACAGACGGCGTAAGCCAGCATATCGCCCCATAAAAACTGGTAAGCCGGTAATTTCATAATATCGGCCCGGGCTTCAATGTCTCGAACCAGTTGACACTCATCATCCTGCACCCGACGCAAATGACTGTTGGTGCGGATCAATGCCAACAATTCATCCTGGGTATACAGCTGTACCGCCTCCAACTGCCGGATGCGGTTTTCCTCGGCCTGAGCTGCACTTACCAGCATCAGTCCCAACACCACTGCCTGCCAAAAATACCGTATCATCTCTGTTCTCTTTTCCAGTGCTACCAGGCATCTTCCTGGCATGGCTTGGTTTCGTCTTGACTGACAAAACTACTGACAAAACTATAGCAAAAAAAAGGCCAACTCGGTGCGGTTGGCCTTTATCACTGTGCTTTTATCGCCTACTGCTCGTTCCACTGCCGCCAGAATGGCTGCGCCAGATTTTGCTTTGGAGCTGTCAGTCGAACTTGTTCAGGCGATTGCAGCAACAGAGGGGCAAAGTACTGCTGCGATGCACTGGAACAACTTTCGTTGCTCAAATAATACAGAGCCTCCTGCAGCAAGGCTTCAGTCTCTAGCCCCCAGTCACCCGGTATGGTTTCGCGCACCGGACAGTGTGGCATCAGGCCATCGAAATAGTCACCAAAGCCCAGCGCGTTGACGGTTTGGAAATTCACTGCAAACATCACCTGCTGCCGGCGGTCAAAGTATTCCGGCTGCTGGCCAACCGGCTTACCACAGGTGGCTTCACCAATTTGCACCACTTCGATAAAAGGGGTCAACGAATTGATCACCAACTCGCTGGAGGAGCAGGAACCCGGCGTAGTAAGTACCAGCACCCGAGATAAATTCAAGAAGCTCTGGCCTCGCTGCCCCAGGCTAAACTGCCAGGTCCGGTTGTTTTGCGGGTTCTTGTCATTGTGGGAGAAAGTAACAAAGGTCTTGTTTTGTAATGTGGGCCAGGCGATGTGCGAGGCCAATTGACTGGCCACCCGAATCAAACCTCCACCGTTGTATCGCACATCCAGCACCAGTTCATCAATATTTTGTTGTTTAAAATAGCTAAATGCCTGCTCCAGTTCGGTTTCCGACAGCTCAATAAATGAATTAAACACCAGATAGCCAATACGTTTACCTTCCTTTTCCAACACTGAGCGATGCAACACCGTATTGGTAGTGACCTCACGCTTAATAAAATCGGCTTGCAGAGCATTACCGTCCGGTTTAATCCAAGCAAAGTGGCGCATCACACCATCATCATTCGCACCAAACATATCATCGTTGGTTGCCCGGCCAGCCTCTATATCGGCGTACCACTGTGCCACCGTTTTGCCTTCAATTTCAGTAATGCGATCGCCACGTTGCAAACCATTCTCTGCAGCAGAGCCATCGCTGTAAACAAAACGGATCAACAAAGCACTCTCGTTATCAACGATCTGAAACGACATGCCATAGCCGAAAAACCTGGCATCGATAAAGCGCGCCTCATACTCTTCAGCCGATAAGACATAACTGAAGCGATCATGCGATGCACGGACGGCCCGCACCAATTGATCGGCGCTGTTAAACTGGTTCAGATTGACCCGCTCTGGCATCTCCCGATACCACAGATAATCTTGGAACATCAGGCAAAATGCTTCGGCGTTGGCAGAAGCCGTCGATGGGCAATGCTGACCAGAGAACTGCGCAGGGTTAACCAGGTTGGCACCCGATGAGCCGGATGAACCAGAGCCGCCGCATGCCGCCAATAAAAACGATGCAAAAACAAGAAGATAAAATTTCATTGAGGCAACCCATTCATTACTTGATAACACATCATATAAAAAAAGCTGCCCGAAGGCAGCTTTTTTCAAGGATGCGAACAAACAACCTCAGGATTCGATAAACGGATGCCGTAAAGTGATCGTTTCAGTTCTGTCCGGGCCGGTAGAAATAATATCAATTGGCACACCGGTCAGTTGTTCCAGCCGGGCAATGTAATTACGTGCCGCTTGCGGCAGAGCCTCCACCGACTGACAACCAAAGGTGCTGTCCTGCCAGCCTGGCATGGTCTCATAGACAGGTGTTACCTGCTCGTAGCCTTCAGCTGCCAGCGGCGGCACATCCAGCACTTCACCCGATGGCATCCGGTAACCGGTACAAATACTGACAGTTTCCAGCCCGTCCAGTACATCAAGTTTAGTCAGGCAAAAACCAGAAATGCTGTTCAGTTGCACAGCCCGGCGCACCGCAACTGCATCAAACCAACCGGTACGGCGTTTACGGCCGGTGGTCGCACCAAACTCGTGGCCTTTCACCCCCAGATGCTCACCAGCAGCACAGCTTAACTCGGTCGGGAATGGACCAGCGCCTACCCGGGTAGTGTAGGCTTTAACAATACCAAGCACATAATCCAGGTAACGGGGACCAAAACCACAACCGGTAGCAACGCCACCTGCAGTGGTGTTGGAGGAAGTGACATAGGGGTAAGTCCCGTGGTCAATATCCAGTAAGGTACCCTGAGCCCCCTCAAACATAATAGCTTTGCCATCCCGACGCGCTTTATCCAGCAAGTCGGTGACATCGGTTACCATGGCTTTTAAGGTATCCGCAATCGCCAGTGCATCATCCAGAGTTTGCTGGTAATCCACCGCGTCGGCCTGGTAGTACTGGGTTAGGGTGAAGTTATGCAACTCCATCACAGTTTTCAGCTTCTCAGCAAACAGCTCTGGGTTGAACAAATCACCAACACGTAAACCACGCCGGGCCACTTTATCTTCATAGGCCGGGCCAATGCCGCGACCCGTGGTACCAATGGCTTTGGCGCCCCGGGCTTTTTCACGGGCAATATCCAGTGCAACGTGAATAGGCAGGATCAACGGGCAAGCCTCACTAAGCACTAACCGCTCTTTCACCGGAATGCCGCGTTGCTCCAGCATCGCCATTTCTTTTAACAGCGCTTCGGGAGATACCACCACACCATTGCCAATAACGCAGGTGACATTGTCACGTAAGATACCGGATGGGATCAGGTGCAGGACTGTTTTCTCACCACCAATCACCAGGGTATGACCTGCATTATGCCCGCCCTGATAACGCACCACATACGAGGCTTTATCAGTTAACAAGTCAACGATTTTACCTTTACCTTCGTCACCCCATTGGGTGCCCAGCACAACGACGTTTTTGGCCATGGTTCCTACAACATGGAAAAAAAATAGGCGTGGATTCTACCAAAACTCTGAGCAAACTGCATCTGGATGGCTGAAAAAAAGTCAGCTGCTCGTCGAAAATAATGCCAGACAGCCCAAATCAAACTGATCCGCGCATTGGTACATGGCAAAGCCAAAACGTAGCCGGTTGCCCCGGTAATCCGTAAGAATATGATGTTGCTTTAAAAAATTGGAAACAGCAGCGGCATCATCGGCGGTTGGCAAAGCAAAGGTCAAAAAGTGACCATGCTGCTGCAAATTCCGTTGTAAAAGCTGTGTCTCATTCAGCACCGATGGCACCAAAGCTCTTAATTGCTGCAAAAAGACCTGTTGCAACTGTTGCACATACCGATGAATAACCGGCACCGTCAGTTGCTCTTGCTGCAATAACAATAAGACAGCACGCAACCGGTATAAGGCGCTGTAGTCCATAGTAGCGCCGGCAAAGCGAAAGCCATTGGTGCTGTAGGGTACCTGTTCCGGACGTTGCTGTGCCAGTGCGCCAAACTCGGCAAACCAGCCGGTGTAGACAGGCCGGTATTGATTCCCTTTTGGGCACAGCATAAAGCAACAGCCTTCACCGGCCTGGGCGTACTTATAACTGCCGGCCAGATAAAAGATGCGTGATTCAATGGCTGATACATCCAGGGGTAACGCCATAAAAGCGTGGTAACCATCGATGGCGATCATGGCCTGCGATACCGCTGCAAGTTGCTGGACAAAATCGGTCAGATCGGCAATAGCCACGCCTGAGTTAAAAAACACCTGGCTGCAGAAAATCAGCTCAAACTCATTGCTGTTTGCTGCTGCAATAAAGCGCTGTTCAAAATCGGCAAAGGGTTCGGTCGGGATCACCGTCAATTCAACCAGGCCGTCCTCCTGCATCCGGCTTACCTGCCGTTGGAAGCTGTAAAATTCACTGTCGGTGGTTAACACCCGGATCGGCTTACGCCAGTCAAAACAACTTAGCAAGCGCATCACCAGTTCATGGGTATTGGGTGCAAACACCAATTGCTCCGGTTGCTGGCTGCCAAGCTGTGCCGCCAGCAAACGCTGCGTTTGTGGTAGCACCTCAGCAAAAATAGTTTGCCATTTTTCATCCGAGCAACGCGCACTTAAGTCCCAGTAATCCAGCATCGCCTGACGGGTTACATCCGGCCAGAAATGATGCGAGTGGCTGGCAAAATGCTGCTTACCCTGATGCCCTTGTAAAAAGTGTTGGTACAGATGCTGATACATAAAAGCTCACCCAGTAAAAAGGCCCCGCAGGGCCTTTTTCATTTATGGTTTCTGATTGGTTTTCATGTGTTTAAAGAAGTCATTGTCTGGTTGAATCACCAACACATCATCTTTATTACGGAAACTCCGCCGGTACGCTTCTAAGCTACGGATAAAGGAGAAGAACTCGGCATCTTTGCTGTAGGTTTCTGCGTAGATGTTGGCAGCCTGGGCATCTCCTTCACCTCGGACGGTACGGGAGTTACGCTCTGCATCGGCCAACATAACGGTCACCCGGGCGTCGACATCAGCACGAATTTTCTCCGCATCTTCCATACCACGGGAACGATGCTCCCGCGCTACGGCCTGACGTTCGGCACGCATCCGGGCGAAAATTGAAATACTGATTTCATCCGGCAGGTTGATTTGTTTCACCCGAACATCAATGACCTCAATCCCCAACTCATTGGCTGCGATGCCAGCCTGCTCCAATGCACTTTCCATCAACTCGGTCCGCTCTCCGGAAACAATTTCCGGAATGGTACGGGTACCGAACTCGGTCCGTAAGCCGTTGTTGATGTACTGCTTTAACAGCACTTCAGCCTGTTGGGTATTACCGCCGGTACTCAAAAAATACTGACCGAAATCACGAATACGCCATTTCACATAGCTGTTCACCAACAAGTCTTTCTTCTCTGCGGTGACAAAGCGGTCTGCCGGATCATCCAACGTCTGCACCCTGGCATCCAGTTTGCGGACCGTCTCGATCATTGGAATTTTAAAATGCAGGCCAGGCGCAAACACCTGCACTTCGCCTGCTGCATCCCGCTGAATTTTACCGAATTGAATCACAATGGCCCGCTCGCCTTCCGGCACCACAAAAAGTGCCGAAGACAGGATCAGGCCGGCAACCACCAGGATTGCAACAATTAAATTTTTCATGCCTTAACGTCTCCCATCACGAGTAGTGGTACCGCGAATGCCATCCTGCCGCGGCGCAGTATTTTGCGACTCCTGCAGTGACCGCTGTGGCGTTACCGGAAGTGCACTGGAAGAACCAGAGCCAGCACTACCACCTTTAAGCATCTGATCCAATGGCAAATACATGATGTTGTTGCCGCTGGTCACATCGATCAGCACTTTGGAGGTATTGCTATACACTTCTTCCATCGCTTCCAGGTACAGACGCTCGCGGGTTACCCGCGGTGCAGCAATGTATTCTGGCAACAGTTGTTGGAAACGGGCAACTTCACCCTGAGCGCGTAGAATAACCTGTTGGCGGTAAGCTTCCGCCTCTTGCATCACACGGTTGACCTGACCACGGGCACGTGGCTCGATTTCACGGGCATAAGCATCCGCTTCCCGCACAAAACGCTCCTGATCTTCCTGCGCCGCTATGGCATCGTCAAAGGCATCACGCACTTCTTCCGGCGGACGGGCATCACGGAAGTTGACATCGACCAGCGTTAACCCCATCTGGTATGGGCTGATAATAGTTTCCAGCTCCTGGCGGGTATTTTGCCGCACGACTTCACGGCCACGGGTTAGCACATCATCCATCAGGGAGTGACCAATCACAAAACGCAGTGCTGCGTCAGTCGCTTCTTGCAGACTGTTGTCGGCATTCACAACCGAAAACAGGTAAGCACGCGCATTGTACACCCGGTACTGAATTTCAAAGGTCACCCGCACCAGGTTCTGATCCTGGGTTAGCATAAAGCCATCGGTACGGAAAGAACGCACACTGGCGATATCGACCGGTCGTACCTGGTCAATGAAGGTGGGCTTCCAGTGAATGCCAGCTCCAACTTCAGTATGGTACTGACCAAAACGCAGGATCACGCCGCGCTCTGATTCTTTGATGGTGTAAAAGCCACTAAAGGCCCAAACCAAAGCAGCAACAATGGCAACCAGCAATAACACCGTGGAAACGGAGCCACCACCTGAGGTGCCCCGGTTGCCGCCACCGGCCCCACCGAAAATACCACCAAATTTTTTGCCAAAGTTACGAAATACTTCATCTAAATCGGGCGGGCCCTGATCACGACCACCTTGCTTCCAAGGATCGTTATCTTTGCCATTCTTGCCCGGCTCATTCCAAGCCATGGTCTACTCCACTGATAGTACGATTTGGGTTAATGTATCAAAAAAGCGGTTCACTGACGATATAGTTTTCCAGCAAGCCTGCACTTTGCTGCAATAAGCGCCCCCAATCGGCCGCTGACACACGAATGTGTAACTCAGTGTCGCCTTGTTCAGTAAAATGTTCTTGTTCTACCGCCTGCAACTGATGCAAGCGAGCTCGCCAGAGCCCCGCATCGGTTGGCAAGAGCAAGGTAAGCCGTAAATAATGCTGGGCCAAGCGTTGCCGAATGGCGTCCAGCAACAAAGGCAGACCATCTCCACTTTTGGCCGACAGGTAGACAGACTGAGGCAACCCTTGCTCGTCATAATCAATACGTGGCGCCAGCGCACACTGATCAATCTTATTCCACACCAACAATTGCGGCACATCAGCAGCATCGATATCAGCCAGCACTTTTTGTACCTGTGCAAGCTTGGAGGGATAATCTGCATCGGCATAATCCACCACCAGCAACACCAGATCGGCATCACGGGTTTCTTGCAAAGTGGATTTAAAAGCAGCCACTAGATCGTGCGGCAACTCACGGATAAAACCAACGGTATCGGCCAGTACCACGGCACCAAAGTTAGCCAGTTCCAGCCGGCGTAAGGTGGGGTCCAGGGTAGCAAACAATTGGTCGGCTGCATGCACATTGGCTTGGGTCAGCCCGTTAAACAACGAGGATTTGCCTGCATTGGTATAACCTACCAGCGCCAAAACCGGCACCGCTGCTCGTTGTCTGGCTTGCCTTCCCTGCTCGCGCTGTCGCGTTAGTTTGTCAATACGCTGGCGCAGCGCCGTCATCCGTTGTCGCAATAAGCGCCGGTCGGTTTCCAGCCGGGTTTCACCCGGACCACGCAAACCAATACCGCCTTTTTGCCGCTCGGCATTGTCCCAGCCTCGCACCAGCCGTGAAGACAGGTGACGCAATTGCGCTAGCTCGACCTGCAACTTCCCTTCGTAACTGCGGGCTCGCCGCGAAAAAATATCCAGGATTAGAGTTGTACGGTCAATAACCCGGCACTGGCAACAACGCTCCAGATTACGCGTTTGCGCAGGACTCAAATCGTGATTAAAAATAAGTACCGTCAGCTCAAGCGCTTCTACCTGCTGTGCCAGAGACTCCGCAATGCCAGAGCCAACATAATAGCGGCTATCCGGTTTTTGCCGCCGGCAGCGCATAGTATTAACCACTTCAACCTGAGCAGAATGAGCAAGCAATACCAATTCCTGCAAAGTCTCCTGCGGCCATTGCGCAGAAAACTCTACCTGAACCAGAATTGCCCGTTCATGATCCACTGCAGATACATCTGAAGTGTTTAACCGTGCTGAGGCCGGGGAATTAATCGTCGGCTTCGTCAGATTCATTTCCACTGTTGGTGTGAGCTATCATGGTGTTCACCGCCCGTGAAGGCACCACAGTAGAGATGGCATGTTTATACACCATTTGGCTGACGGTATTTTTCAGCAGAATGACGAATTGATCAAAGGATTCAACCTGTCCCTGCAATTTAATGCCGTTTACCAGATAAATAGAAACCGGGATCCGCTCCCGCCGTAATGTATTCAGGAAAGGATCCTGTAATGATTGGCCTTTTGCCATGTGCCGCATTCCTTATTGTTATAAGTCCGCTTGATCTATGGATTCATTCAAATTTTTCAAGATGTACAACTGACTATATTTTTGCGTCCCGGATTTTAGCTTAGCGAAGATACCACCGCTTGCAAGTTTTCCGTCAGTTTTGCTTCAGTTTTCAACCAGTTTACATTATTCCAGCCTCGCAACCAGGTTAGTTGTCGCTTTGCCAGTTGCCGGGTCGCAGCGATCCCTTGTTGCTGCATCTGCTGATAATCAATGTCACCATCCAGATAATGCCACATCTGTCGATACCCAACGCAACGCATCGATGGCAATTGCAGGTGCAAATCACCCCGTTCTTTCAGTTGCCGGACCTCCTGCTCAAAACCAGTCGCCAGCATCTGCTGAAAACGCACCTCAATACGTTGGTGCAGCTGAGCCCGATCGCTTGGCGCAATCGCAAACTGCTGTACCGGAAACGGCAAAGCAGGTCCTTGCTGCGCGGTCAGTTCTGTCATACTCTGACCTGTGAGCCGAAAAACCTCCAACGCCCGGTTGATGCGTTGCGGATCATTTGGGTGTATCCGAGCAGCTGAGACCGGGTCTATCACAGAAAGTTCCTGATGCAATGCCTCCCAGCCTTTTTCTTTAGCCTCGGACTCCAGCTGTGCCCGAATCACCGGGTCGGCTGCCGGCAACGGGGAGATGCCCTCCAGCAATGCCTTAAAATACAACATGGTGCCACCCACCAATACCGGCAAGCGGCCTCGCTGCCTGCTCTGCTCAATACAAGCCAATGCATCGCTACGAAAATCTGCCGCTGAATACGCTTCCGCCGGGTCCTTAATATCAATCAAATAATGTGGAGCTTGCGCCAACTCTTCCACTGTGGGTTTCGCAGTACCAATATCCATTCCCCGGTAAATCAACGCACTATCGACACTGATAATATCCACCGGGCGTTCAGCTGCAAGCGCCAGTGCCAAAGCAGTTTTACCTGCTGCGGTCGGCCCCATCAAAAAAAGCACCGGACTTTGCGGCATACTTAGCTCTCCAACGTGTTGATAGCGGCGCTTAGATCAACAGATACAGTCGCTTCCATAAGAGTAGCTGTCAGCAGCTCAGGCAAGCATTCTACGAGATCGTTCAACGCAACCCAATGCGCCTTAAGTAGCATATCAAATGCAGCAACCAAACCGCTTTGCTGCAGTTGCTGAAAGAATGGCAATAAGCAATGCTCGAGCGGGCTACGCTGCAACCAACGCGGCATGGCCCGCACGATCAGCAACTGATCACGTAGCACTGCATCAAAGCCAAGCGCTACCAGGGTGTCCGCCTGCTGCTGCAGCAACATCATTTCGTCGGCACTGAGCTTCAATCGCATAGGTACCAATAAGGCTTTAGTGGCTTCGCAGGGCTGACACAGCTCGGCCATGGCTTTTGCTGCACTGCGCAGCTGCACAGCGTCATCGGTCTGCAGCAGTATAAAGCGATTGTGCAGCAACATTGGTTTCGGACCTGCCGAAGTTGTTGCTGCAGCGCCGGCAGGTGCCAACACATAGGCGGCCTGGCTGGCTTCCTGCAAAGTATCCAGGTACTGCAACTGCCGCGCAACCTCAGCCGGCTTAGCTTTCGTAAGCGGATAGCCTGCGCGGCCAGCAGCGGCTCGTGATGCACTGCCCACTGCCATGGTCGGTTGTGGTGGTGTTTGCGGCTGCCAGGCCGCTGCAGTGTGTTGCTGGGCCTGTAGGTCCTGCGGTTGCAGTTGCCCCAAAGCACTGCTCAGAGCGCTAACGACAAAATCATGCACCAGCCTGGCCTGATGAAAACGCACTTCGTGCTTGGCCGGATGCACATTTACATCCACTTCGTCTGCCGGTAGTTGCAAATAGAGCACGAACACCGGCTGTTGATCGTCCCCTAACCAGTCACCGTAAGCCTGACGAATCGCATGGTTCAGCAGTTTATCGCGCATCATGCGGCCATTCACGTAGCTGTACTGGCAGCCGGGTTGACGCTCGATGGCCGTCGGAGGCAACAACCAGCCCCATAATTTCAGTTGTTGATGCTGATTTTCAATCCAGCAGGCACTGTCAGAGAAGCGACGACCACAGAGTGTGGCTACCCGCTGTAATTGCTGCTCCGGTGTCATCGCCGGTTTAAGCCGACGGACGTTTTGACCGTTATGAGATAGAGTCCAGCCAACATCAAAACGACTAAGTGCCAGCCGCTTAATCAGCTCATCAATATGGAAAAACTCGGTTTTTTCAGTCCGCAGAAATTTGCGTCTGGCCGGCGTGTTGAAAAATAAGTCCAGTACTTCGACGCTAGTCCCCACCGGATGAGCGGCAGGTTGTAACTGCACTTGCATGTCGCGACCTTCAGCACTGGCTTGCCAGGCCGTCTCCTGACTGGCAGGTCGGGACGTCAGGCTTAAACGCGCCACCGAACTGATACTGGCCAAGGCCTCACCACGAAAGCCCAGGCTGAGTATGCGTTCCAGATCATCCAGGCTGCTGATTTTGCTGGTGGCATGGCGGCTTAGTGCCAGAGTAAGCTCTTGCTGAGCAATACCACAGCCATTATCCCGGATACGCATTAACCGGGCCCCACCTTTCTCAATCTCAATATCAACTTGGCTGGCACCGGCATCCAGCGCATTCTCTACCAACTCTTTCACCACAGAGGCTGGACGTTCAACCACCTCCCCCGCCGCAATCTGGTTAGCCAGTTGTGGCGGTAAAATCTGAATCGGCATTAGTCTGGGATCCGTAGCACCTGGCCAATACGAATGGTATCGCCATTAAGCTGATTATGCTGGCGCAGCGCCTCTACCGACACATTGTACCGCTGTGCCACCAGGGATAACGACTCGCCGCGCTCGACCCGATGCTCTCGCGAGCGATGCTGGGCAAACAATGAATCGGCCGGCGGTGATTCACGAAAATGCCGGCGCAGGCCTTGGAACATTGACTGCGCCAAACGTTGCTGATGCTGAGCCGTACGAAGCTGCTGTTCTTCCTGCGGGTTAGAAATAAAGCCCACTTCGACCAATATTGAAGGAATATCGGGTGAGCGCAGCACGGCCAGGCTGGCCGCCTGTGGCTCGCGCCGGTGCAAACGGGTGATTTGCCCCAGCTCCGACAGGACATGGGTGGCAGCCTGGTGGGCCGACACCATCGAGTGGTTCATTGATAAATCCAGTACCGTTTGCGCCAGATAACGCTCTTGCGCCGAGTCACGGATAATTTCGCCGACCCCACCAAGCAGCTCAGAATGACGTTCTTTCTGCTCCAGCATCCGGCCGACTTCCGAGGTGGCGCGGCGTAGCGACAATACCCAGACGGCTGCTCCACGGGGCTGTGGTGAAGTAAACGCATCAGCATGGATCGACACCAGTAAATCCGCCTGCATCTCACGGGCAATGTCGGTACGGCGGTTCAAATGCACAAAATAATCGCCAGTGCGCACCAGCACCGCTTTCATGCCCGGCTCGTTGTTGATGAGTTCGGCTAGCCGGCGGGCAATTGGCAACACCAGATTTTTTTCATAGGTTCCGGCAGGCCCGATCGAACCTGGATCCTCACCGCCATGACCTGCATCTATGGCAATGATAATATCACGACCAGGCTGACGCTGCGCTCTGGCCTGAGCTACCGGCAGCTCGCGTTGCTCCCCTTTGAAATCAACCACCAAACGATGACCATAGGGCCCGGTCGGCGGCAAGCTAAAGACGTTGGCAGACGCTTTATCCGATAGATCCAGCACAATCCGTAGGGTCTGATTATTGGCCGTGTAACTGGAGCGGATACTCTGGATTAAGCTGGCTTCCCCCGTTGCCGTCGGCAGACGGTTTTGCGTCTTATGCTGCCGTAAATCAATAACAAAACGGTGGGGGTTCTCCAACGAAAAACTGCGATGATCCGGTGCAGCAGCTAAATCAAACACCACCCGGGTGTTTTCCGGCGATGGCCAGATACGGATGCTCTGTACTTCATTGCTGGCGGCCCAAAGCGAACCAGCCCAACAGCACCACAGCAGTCCTAACCAGCAGAACCTTTTTCTATTGTTAATCATGCGCACTCATCGTTTGTACTATCGAGCGACCAAGCTCAGTCTGGCCCTGCATTTCAATGCAGCGAACAGGCTCATCATCTGCAGCCTGGTAACTTAGCTGCACTACTAAATCTGGTTCTGGCAAAAAGCCCTGCCCCTGCTCTGGCCATTCAATCAGGCAGATTGCCTGGTCGCTGAAATAGTCGCGACCCCCAATAAATTCAAGTTCTTCCGGATCTGTTAACCGGTATAAATCAAAATGGTAAATTTGTCTAGCACCCAGCATGTATGGTTCTACCAAGGTATAGGTTGGGCTTTTGACCGCGCCCGAATGTCCCAGCGCTTGGAGCAAGAAACGACTGAAGGTAGTTTTACCGGCACCAAGTGGCCCTTGCAAAAACAACACCGCCCGCTCTGGAAGCAATAGAGCCAGCCGGGCAGCAAGTTGCTCCGTTACCGTCTCATCCTGCAAAATTCGTTGATAACTGTTTGCTGCCTGCACGCGGTTTGCCTCTGCCCATTTGCTGCTATGACCGGAGATTTTAACAAAAATTCCGTGCAACTGTTATACCCGATAGCAGTGGCACGAAAGATTACCTGCCAAGGATGCTTATGCTACCATCTGCACATCCGATCTTTACTTCCCCCATGGTATGAGCTTAGCAGCACTGGCAGCGCACATTAAAACCTGGGCCAAAGAGCTTGGCTTTTCCGACTGTGGCATCACCGATACCGATCTGACGCGGGAAGAGCCGCGTTTACAAGCCTGGCTGGAGCAAGAATTTCACGGCGAGATGGATTACATGGCACGCCATGGCATGGTACGAGCAAGGCCCGGTGAGTTATTGCCAGGTACCCAAAGAGTCATTTCGGTACGGATGGACTACTTGCCACAGCGTGCAGCCTTCGCCAGCAACCTGCAGGATCCGAGCCAGGCCTATATCAGCCGTTATGCATTGGGACGCGATTACCACAAAGTGATCCGTAAAAAACTAAAGCAGTTGGCCGAACGCATAGAGCGGGAGGTTAGCGAACTGGGCTACCGGCCTTTTGTCGATTCAGCGCCGGTGCTGGAGCGGCCGCTGGCGCAAAAAGCAGGGCTTGGCTGGGTAGGCAAACACAGCCTGTTGCTGAACAAAGAAGCAGGCTCCTGGTTTTTTCTGGGCGAGCTGCTGGTGAACCTGCCGCTGCCCATCGATCAGCCACATCAGGGCGATTGCGGCAGTTGTGTGGCCTGCATCACCAGTTGTCCGACTCAGGCCATCGTCGCCCCCTTTATCGTGGATGGCCGGCGCTGCATTTCCTACCTGACCATTGAGCTTAAAGGCGCGATTCCACTGGAGTTTCGCCCTTTGCTCGGCAACCGTATCTATGGCTGCGATGATTGCCAGTTGGTTTGCCCGGAAAACCGGGCGGCACCCCTTAGCCTTGAGGCTGATTTTCAAATCAAAGACCATTGGCGTGATCAAAGCCTGCTGGCTTTGTTTCGCTGGGATGAAACCACCTTTTTGCAGCGTACCGAAGGCAGCCCGATCCGCCGGATAGGTTTTGAGCGCTGGCAGCGTAACCTGGCAGTCGCCCTTGGCAATGCGCCTTTTTCAGAGGACATCGTGCAGGCACTGCACCAAGCCCAGGCTGACGCATCCGAACTGGTGCAAGAGCACATCGATTGGGCCTTGCAGCAACAGCAGAAAAAACAGTGGCTGGAGGACTCGATCTTGCCACGGCAAACGGAACGACTGGTACGGATTGTGAAAAAAGGCCTGCCCCGTGATGCCTGAAGCAACTTCGCGCTCATGGCCTGGCTCAGGGTAGAAAACAAAAAAGCAGCCAGAAGGCTGCTTTTTCAGAATTTGGAGCGAGTTACGAGGTTCGAACTCGTGACCTCGACCTTGGCAAGGTCGCGCTCTACCAGCTGAGCTAAACTCGCAATACACATCAGGCCTGGTAACGTTCCTGATGCCGCGCATTTTACAAAAACCAGCGGCCAATGCAAGCCCTTTATTGCGGAATTTTGAAAAAATGCGTGCGATAGGTGACTAATTCGCCGATGGAGTCGCGAATATCATCCAGCGCCAGGTGGCTGCCCTGCTTTTGCACCTGCTTCAGTACCTCTGGTGCCCAGCGCCGGGCCAGCTCTTTCACGGTACTGACATCCAGGTTGCGGTAATGGAAAAAGGCTTCCAGCTCTGGCGCGTACTCCACCAGAAAACGGCGGTCCTGACCAATGCTGTTGCCGCACATCGGCGACTTGCCGGCTGGCACATACTGGCGTAAAAACGCCAGCGTTTGCTGCTCGGCCTCGGCCAGGCTCACTGTGCTGCTGCGGCAGCGCTCGGTCAGGCCGCTTTTGCCATGCTGCTCGACACACCAGGGATCCATGCCATCCAGTACCGCATCCGGCTGCTTAATGGCCAGCGAAGGCCCTTCCGCCAGAATGTTCAGTTGGCTGTCGGTGACGATGGTGGCGATCTCCAAAATCACATCTTTTTTCGGGTCCAGCCCGGTCATTTCCAAATCCAGCCAGATTAAATTGTGTTCATTCACTGCCATCGCTGCCTCATCTGCTTACCCGCTTAAACAGCAGGATGCTTTGTAACTTGTTGGATAAGCGGTATCATACACCGCAATTTCCCATGCGACCAGCCGGCTTACTGCCTCAGCCGAGCCCGCGCACAACAGGCAAAACCGAGTGAGCCCGAAACGACGCTTAACCAAACAACAACAGGCACGCATTGCCCGTCAGAATGAGAAACGCTTAGACACCAGCCAACAAGGTGCTTCAAGCGATGACGATCTGTATTTGCCAGCCGAGCCGGGGCTAATTTTAAGCCGCTTTGGCAAGCATGCGGATGTTGAAGCGGCAGATGGCAGTGTGATCCGCTGCAATCTGCGCCGCACGTTAAGTTCGGTCGTGACTGGCGATCGGGTGGCCTTTCGCCGGGTCCGCCAATCGCAAGGCAGTGTCGATGGCATTATTGATGCGGTAGCCGAACGTGACACTGTGCTGCTGCGCCCTGATTTTTACGATGGCTTAAAGCCGGTAGCAGCCAACATCGACCGCATTGTGGTGGTGTCAGCGGTACTGCCCGAGTTTTCTGCCCACATCATCGATCGCTATCTGGTGGCGGCCGAAGTGACCGGTATTCCGCCGGTGCTGGTGCTGAATAAAACCGATCTGCTGAGCGCTGAACAACGACACGCCTTGCAGCAACAGCTGGAGCTCTATCGCGAGCTGGGCTATGCCAGCTTATGGCTGAGTGCTAAGCAGGGCGAAGGCATGGACGCACTGCAGCAGTTGCTGCAAGAGGGTACCAGTATTCTGGTTGGGCAATCCGGTGTCGGCAAGTCATCCATTATGAATGCTATTTTGCCGGAGCTGGCACTTTCTACCCAACAGGTCTCGGATGTATCTGGCCTTGGACAGCACACCACCACCGCCTCACGGCTGTACCATTTGCCTGGCGGTGGCCAGTTGATTGACTCGCCCGGCATTCGTGAGTTTGGCCTGTGGCATTTTAGCCCGGAGCAGGTCACCGCTGGCTTTGTCGAGTTTCAACCACTGCTTGGGCATTGTAAGTTTCGGGACTGCAAGCACATCAAAGACCCAGGCTGTGCTATTCTGCAAGCAGTGGCCGATGACAACATCAGCGAACAGCGGTACCAAAGCTATCTGCGGATTCTGACCAGCATGGCAGAAGACAAACCGAATCATTTTTAACAGCAAAAGAGCCCGTTATGGACCAAGTAAAAATCATCCTGCAATACATTCTGCCCAAGCACCTGATCTCGCGACTGGTCGGTTACCTGGCAGCCGCCAGATTGGGCTTTTTCAGCCATCTGCTGATCAAGCTGTTTATCAAAGCCTATAAAATCGATATGACCGAAGCCAAGTTTGAGCAGGCGCGTGAGTACCGCAGCTTTAATGAGTTTTTTACCCGGCCACTCAAAGACGGTATCCGGCCACTGGCGGACGCTGCCGATATCATCGCTCACCCGGTCGATGGCACCATCAGTCAGTTGGGCCCCATTACCGATGGCAAGCTGGTACAGGCTAAGAACCACGATTATTCGCTGCAAAGCCTGCTGGGTGGTGAAGCCGAGACCGCGGCGCCCTTTTTGGGCGGTCTATTTGCGACCATCTATCTGGCACCGAAAGATTACCATCGCATCCATATGCCGGTAAGCGGCACCCTGCGCGAAATGATCTATGTGCCGGGCGATTTGTTCTCCGTCAATCCTTTAACTGCAGAAAATGTCCCTAACCTGTTTGCCCGCAACGAGCGGGTAGTCACCATCTTTGATACCGAGCTGGGCCCGATGGCGCTGGTCTTGGTCGGTGCGACCATTGTTGCCAGCATCGAAACGGTGTGGGCCGGCACCATTACACCACCAACGGGTAAAACCGTGCATCGCTGGCAGTACCCGGCCACCGGCCCCACAGCGGTGCGACTGGAAAAAGGCGCCGAAATGGGTCGCTTTAAACTGGGCTCCACTGTGGTGTTGGCGTTTGCCCCAGAGCAACTGGAATTTTTAGCCGACCAGCAGCCCGGCAGTACCACTCGCATGGGCGCAGCTTTTGCCAAAAGACTGCAGCCAAACGACTAACGGCAGCCATTGACGGCCAATTAGGCTAAGCACCAGCATCGTTTTTAAGGAGCCTGTATGCAGATCATTGCCCACCGGGGTGCCAGTGGTGAGTTTCCGGAGAATACCTTGCTGGCCATCGCTCAGGCCATTTTGCAGGGCGCCGATGCCATTGAAGTGGATGTGTATGCGGTAGAAGGCGAACTGATCGTGATACACGATCCCAAGCTGGAGCGCACCACCAATGGGACTGGCACCATTTACCAGCATAGCCTGGCGTATTTGCAACAGCTGGATGCCGGTGAGGGCGAGCCCATTCCAACTCTGTGGCAGGTGCTGGAGCTGGTACAAGACCGCTGCTGGTTGAATATCGAACTGAAAGGCAAAGACACGGCTCAGCCCCTGCTGGCCTTACTGGCCAAAGCTGAGCAAGAGCTTGGCTTATCACTCAGTGATGTGCTGGTGTCGTCTTTTAATCATCATCTGCTGCTGCAGTTAAAACAGGCGTTGCCAGAGCTGCGATTGGGGGCGCTTACCGCCAGTCTGCAACTGAACTATGCTCAGTACGTGCACGATTTAGGCATGTACTCGGTGCACTGCGATCTGAATTTTATCGACCAGCAACTGGTGCATGACGCCCATCAACTCGGTTTGAAAGTCTTTGTCTATACCGTGGATGGGCTGGATGACATCAGTGCGATGCAGCAGCTGGGTGTGGATGGTATCTTTACCAATTACCCGGCGCGCAGCCGGGTGTGGGCATTCGAAGGCGGCTAAGCTTTAACTTTGCTGGGTCACAGCCTCATTATCTTTGCAATCAACCTCTGTTTTGCAACCGCTGCAGCGCTGACACAGCCGCATATTCATCACATGAGCCAGCACCACAAAAGCAGCGCCAATGGTCAACACCGCCGGCTCCCAGTGATGGCCGAAAATATCTTTGTGCCAATAAATAAAGCCACCTAAAAACAGCGAATAAAATGGGTAAAGCTTGCGGTGATAACGGTGAAAACCGGAGAACAAGGCTATGAAGCCCAACACCATGGTCAGTAGTAAGACGGCCCGCTCAAAGCTTTCATCGGCCAAAAAGCTGGCACCCAGCAAAGGCAGCACTGGCAGCAACACCGGCAGTACAATGCAGTGCACAGCACACAATGATGTGAGCGCAATACCCGCTTTATCCAATACATTTCGTCCCAGGCTAAGCACTGTAATTACCTTCGATGAGCAACAGGAATGAGATGATATAACAAATCGGCAAAAAATGAAATACAGAGCGAGCTGAAGCGGCTGCGGGTCGCCAGGCTTTATGGCATAATTGCCGCATGATGTTGTATGAGACCGGGACTATGGACCAACTGCTAGACCAACTGGATACCAACCTGAAAGAGTTGTACCGCAAAGCGCTGGATGCCGATCAGACCTTGGATGCATTAAAGCAGCAGGGGAAAGGTAAGTATCAGGCAATTTTCCCGGCCAGTGCCGGTTTTCAGGTACAAAGTGCCCGCTTTATGCCGTACTTAGCCGAAACCGCCGAACTGGTGGCTGCCATGCGTCAAAGCCAGCAGTTCAGTACCGCGACCTTGCAACGAGCAGTACAGCAACTAAAACAACTGCATCAAACCTTGCAAGAGTTCCAGCAAGCTTTAAAAACCCATTAAGCAAAACGGCAAGCTCAAGGCTTGCCGTTTTTACCCAGCCAGGCTTACTACTCGCTCACTTTAGGTAATTTGGCCTGATGTGCTTCAATTTGTGGCATCAGGTCACGCTCAAACCAACGCTTTAACATGGTGTACTCGTAACGTAGCTCCTGGTGACGTGGTCCCACCATGCGCGGACTTTGCAAAAACCCCATATCACGAAGGTTTTCATCACCAGCGGCGACCTGCTCGCCATAGCCATCACGCAGCACATGCGTAAAAGCGACTCTGGGTGAGTACAAGTCTTTCACCACCCGGATATCCTGCCCTGTGCGGCTGTACATCGGATTGACATCACCGGCCAAATCAATGTCCGTCACTGTCACCTGCCATTGATAACCTTCCGGTAGCTCGGCGGCAAATTCTTCAAAAATTCGCTCAAAACCTGCCAGTGTCCGCTCACGAAAACGCGCCCGGCTTTCATTGGCGGGCCGGATATCGGTGAACTTTTCCGGCTCCTGGAAAGTCAGGGTTAAGTTGGATGCATCCTCCGCCAGACCATGAAAGCTTGCGCTCATCAGCCCAGCCAGGGCACCTGCCATCATTAGTTTGCGCCAAATAGGTGTGGTCATTGTTGCCTCCAATTAATAGCATACACCGCTACCAAGCCCGACAACACAGCGATCGAGCCTGACTAAATTCTAGTCAATATTATATGACTATAGACTGAATTGGATTCATTAAGTTGTCATTTATTGTTATTTATTGTGCCTGTTTCCAGAACGCTACCCAATAAAAAACCCGGCACCAAGGCCGGGTTTTCAGGGGTTCAGACGGGGTCTGAGGGCATCACATCATGCCGCCCATGCCACCCATTCCGCCCATGCCACCCATATCTGGGGCAGCGGCTTCGTCTTTTGGTACTTCGGTCACCATGGCTTCGGTGGTGATCATCAATGAACCAACAGAAGCAGCGAACTGCAGTGCAGAACGGGTTACTTTGGTTGGATCCAGGATACCCATTTCCAGCATGTCACCATAGGTTTCGTTGGCTGCGTTGTAACCGTAGTTGCCAGAACCATCTTTTACTTTGTTCACGACCACAGACGGCTCTTCACCGGCGTTGGCGACGATTTGACGCAGAGGAGCTTCCATCGCACGCAGGGCGATTTTGATGCCGTGGTTCTGGTCTTCGTTCTCTGCCGTCAGGCCTGCCAGCTTGGCAGCAACACGAACCAGAGCGACACCACCACCAGGGACCACGCCTTCTTCCACCGCAGCACGGGTTGCGTGCAGCGCGTCTTCAACGCGGGCTTTCTTCTCTTTCATTTCGATTTCAGTCGAAGCACCAACCTTGATCACCGCAACACCGCCAGCCAGCTTGGCCAGACGCTCTTGCAGTTTTTCTTTGTCGTAATCCGAGGTCGCTTCTTCGATTTGCTGACGGATTTGCTTCACGCGGCCAGCAATGGCTGCTTCGTCACCAGCACCATCAATGATGGTGGTGTTGTCTTTGGTCAGTACCACGCGCTTGGCAGTACCTAAGTCTTCCAGCGTGGCTTTTTCCAGATCCAGGCCGATTTCTTCTGAAATCACAGTACCGTTGGTCAGTACAGCGATGTCCTGCAACATGGCTTTACGGCGGTCACCGAAACCTGGTGCTTTGACTGCCGCCACTTTGACGATACCGCGCATGTTATTCACCACCAGCGTAGCTAAGGCTTCACCTTCCACGTCTTCAGCGATGATCAGCAATGGCTTGCCTGCTTTGGCCACACCTTCCAGCACCGGCAACAGCTCACGGATGTTGGAGATTTTTTTATCCACATTCAGGATAAACGGGCTTTCCAGCTCAACCTGACCAGCTTCCTGGTTGTTGATGAAATATGGAGACAGGTAACCACGGTCAAACTGCATGCCTTCAACCACGTCCAGCTCGTTGGCCAGCGCCTGGCCTTCTTCGACCGTGATCACGCCTTCTTTACCTACTTTGTCCATTGCATCGGCGATGATTTGGCCAATTTCTGAGTCCGAATTCGCAGAAATAGTACCTACCTGAGCAACTGACTTGCTATCAGCACACGGCTGAGACAGGTTTTTCAATTCAGCAACGGCTTCAACCACAGCTTTGTCGATACCGCGTTTCAGATCCATTGGGTTCATGCCAGCAGCAACGGCTTTCACACCTTCGTTGATAATGCTTTGAGCCAGTACTGTGGCGGTGGTGGTGCCATCACCGGCTTCGTCATTGGCTTTAGAAGCAACTTCTTTCACCATCTGAGCGCCCATATTTTCGAACTTGTCTTCCAGCTCGATTTCTTTGGCGACAGACACACCATCTTTGGTGATCAGCGGTGAACCGAAGGATTTATCCAGAATCACATTGCGGCCTTTCGGACCCAGAGTGACACGAACGGCATTGGCCAGAATATTGACGCCTTTCAGCATTTTATTGCGGGCATCATCACCAAAACGAACTTCTTTTGCTGCCATTTTCATTTTCCTCTAAATTCAGTTAGTGCAATGATTGATTAGGCTTCGACAACAGCCAGGATATCGTTCTCACTGACGATCAGCACTTCTTCACCATCAATTTTTTGCGTCTTAACGCCGTAACCATCGTTGAAAATCACAGTGTCGCCAACTTTGACATCCAGTGCTTTCACATCACCGTTATCCAGAATGCGGCCATTGCCAACGGCGATCACGGTACCGCGGGTGGATTTTTCTGCAGCAGAGCCAGTCAGAACGATACCACCGGCTGACTTGGATTCAGCTTCCTGACGTTTGATGATGACGCGGTCATGTAAAGGACGAATATTCATGCTCTATCTCCTAAAGCGAGTTTGCGTTTTAACATGGGTTGTTAAAATGGGTTGCGCTGTATATGGGGCAAGCAAAAACTGAATCCAAGGGGGAAGCTAAAAAAATTTTCTGCAGAGATCTGTGTGGCAACAGATTTTGCTAATGATAGCAGCAAACTGGTATTGTATCGCTTCAGACAAGACTGGAACCTGTCGGGCAGCGTATAGTCTGACCTGCCTGAAACCAAGAAGAGAGCCGATAGATGTTACGATCGTTATTGACTGGCGTGTTGTTGTGCTGGCTGGCGCTGTTGCCGGCCCAGGCCAATGACAGTGTATTGGCTGCCATTACCGGTGAGTCGTCACGCTTTTTACCGGTCGATCAGGCCTTTCAGTTTGATTTTCGCCAACAGGACGATGAGCTGCTGCTTAGCTGGACCATTGCCGACGGCTATTATCTGTACAAAGAGCAATTTCAGTTTGCCGGTATTGCGGTAAGTTTCTCACACCCCAGCTACCCGGCGGCCATGACCATTGAAGACGAATTCTTCGGTGTGACCGATGTGTACTACCATCAGGTGATTTTGCGCCTGCCCTTATCGGATATTGGCGAGGACGCCGAGTTACGGGTGCGTTATCAGGGCTGTGCTGAAGCTGGCTTTTGCTACCCGCCCACCACCAAAACGGTGCCGCTTGGCGAATCTTCCGGTAGCTCTGCCGTCGATGCTGCCAACGGTACTGCAGCCACTTCCGCTTCTGCACCGGTATCCAGCCAGAATACCCTGGCCGAGCGTCTGGCAGGTTCCGGCTTCTTACTGACGCTGGGCGTGTTCTTTGTGTTAGGCCTTGGCCTGGCGTTTACCCCGTGCGTGTTTCCGATGTACCCGATTTTATCCAGTATTATTGTCGGTCAGGGCAAGGATTTATCCAACAAGAAAGCCTTTCGCCTGTCCTTTGCCTATGTACAGGGCATGGCACTCACCTATGCCTTGCTCGGTTTAGTGATTGCCAGCCTGGGGGTACGTTTTCAGGCCATGTTGCAACACCCGATGATATTAGTGCTGGTCAGTCTGTTGTTTGTGCTGCTGGCCCTTGCCATGTTTGGTGCCCTGAACTTCAGTTTACCCAGTGGCTGGCAGGCCAAAGTTGCCGCTATCAGCAACAAGCAACAACGTGGCTCGGCCAAGGGCGCTTTTGTGATGGGCAGCTTATCCGGCCTGATTGCCTCCCCTTGTACGACAGCCCCATTGACTGCCGCCCTGCTGTACGTAGCGCAAAGTGGCGATCTGCTGCGCGGTGCCATTACGCTCTATGTACTCAGTCTGGGCATGGGCCTGCCACTGCTGATCCTCGGCAGCTCGGGCGCTAAGCTGCTGCCTAAAGCCGGCCAGTGGATGTATGCGGTGAAAAATATCTTCGGCTTTTTGCTACTGGCGGTGCCGGTCTGGTTATTGGATCGTTTTGTGCCTGGCTGGGTGACTCTGCTGCTGGGCTCGGTACTAGCCTTGTCTGCCGCCTTGTACCTGCATTATGTATCGCAGCAACTAAGCAGTGCCAAAGCCCGTAGCGCGCTCTGGCTACCGGCGCAATTGCTGCTGATTTTAACTGTACTGGTTAATGTGCAACTGCTGTGGCCTCAATCGGCCAGCCCTTCGATGGCAACAACTGTTGCAGGGCAACAAACCCCGGGCCAGTTCCGGCTGGTAGCCGATCAGGCAGAATTGGATCAGGCGCTGGCCGAGGCCAAAGCCAATGGCCAGGTGGTATTACTGGATTTGTACGCGGAGTGGTGCGTGGCCTGCAAAGAGTTCGAGCTGCTGACCTTTCCGGCCGAGCAAGTACAGCCCTACTTGCAGCAAATGGTACTGCTGAAAATTGATGTCACCCGCATGACCCGGGCCAATCAGCAATTATTGGATCGCTATCAGGTGCTGGGCCTGCCCACCCTACTGTTCTTTGATGCCGATGGTGAGGAAATGACACAATCCCGTGTCACCGGCTTTATGGCAGCCCGCCCCTTTGCCCGCCATTTAGCAGCCATTCTGCAGTAAGCTGCCATGTCGCAACAAGGCGCTATATGGGTATAAACGGCAGCTTAGTGAGAACAAACTGGTCTTTTCCTGCTGATTAGACCAGTATTTTGCTGCCATTTGTCACGATTTCACTATAATAAGCCGTTAAATCGGAACCAAGCGCACGTTATTTACTCATAAAGCTCGAGGCAGCTGTTTATTCTGGCTGCTTCAGGCATAATGCAGAGAACTAACGTGAACGTGCAGGAAATGTGCAGCTTATGGTGAATAAAACGCGGATTCTGTTGTTAAATGGCCCCAATCTAAATATGCTGGGTGTACGCGAGCCTTCGGTCTATGGCTCGCAAAGCCTGACGGAGCTGGTGCAGCAACTGCAGGATTTTGCCTCGGGTTTGAACGTGGAGCTTAGCCACTTTCAGAGCAATGCCGAGCATGAACTGCTCGACCGCATTCACCGGAGCCTGGGCAAGATAGACTTTATTGTCATCAACCCCGGTGCTTTCACTCATACCAGCATTGCCCTACGTGATGCCCTGCTGGCAGTAGCCATTCCCTGCATCGAAGTGCATCTGAGCAATGTGCATGCCCGCGAGCCATTCCGGCAGCACTCGTATCTTTCGGACATTGCCAAAGGCGTGATTTGTGGCCTGGGGCCACAGGGTTACCGCTTTGCCATTGAGGCAGCAGTGTCTTTTACACAATCCAATCCATCCACCTAGAATGACAGGTTAAACCTTTATGGACATTAGAAAAATCAAGAAACTGATCGAGCTGGTTGAAGAGTCCGGTATCTCTGAACTGGAAATCACCGAAGGCGAAGAATCGGTTCGCATCAGCCGTCAAAGCACAGCACCACAGCAAATCCACTATGCGGCGGCACCAGCCCCTATGGCTGCACCTGCCCCGGCAGCAGCACCAGCGGCAGCACCAGCCGTTGCCAGTGCACCGGCAGAAACCTCAGGCCATCGGGTACGTTCACCCATGGTTGGTTCTTTCTACCGTTCGCCTTCGCCAACGTCCAAGCCATTTATCGAGGTCGGCCAAAGCGTGAAAGTCGGCGATACCCTCTGCATCGTCGAAGCCATGAAAATGATGAACCAGATCCAGTCCGACAAAGCCGGTGTGGTAAAAGAAATCCTGGTTCAGGACGGCGAGCCGGTAGAGTTTGACCAGCCACTGGTTATCATCGAATAAGCAAAAAAGGCCAATCCTATGTTAGAAAAAGTCTTGATTGCCAACCGGGGCGAAATTGCACTGCGTATTCTGCGCGCCTGCAAAGAGCTCGGGATCAAGACGGTCGCCGTGCATTCTACGGTCGATCGTAATCTGAAGCATGTGCTGCTGGCCGATGAAACCATCTGCATCGGTCCGGCGCCTTCGCCAAAAAGCTACCTGAATGTACCGGCACTGATTGCAGCGGCCGAAGTCACCAATGCCCAGGCCATTCACCCTGGCTATGGCTTTTTGGCAGAAAATGCTGAATTTGCCCAGCAAGTGGAAGAAAGCGGCCTGGTCTTTATTGGCCCGCGGCCCGACTCCATTCGTCTGATGGGCGATAAAGTCTCGGCCATCGAAGCGATGAAAAAAGCCGGTGTGCCTTGTGTGCCAGGCTCGGATGGCGCCGTCGGTGATGATGCTGCCACCAACAAAGCCATTGCCAATCGCATCGGTTACCCGATCATTGTCAAAGCTGCTGGTGGCGGTGGTGGCCGCGGCATGCGGGTGGTCCGCTCTGAAGCCGAACTGGTCAGCTCGATTGAAATGACCAAAGCCGAAGCCAAAGCGGCTTTTGGCAACGATATGGTCTACATGGAAAAATTCCTGGAAAACCCCCGCCATGTCGAAATTCAGGTACTGGCCGATGGCCAGGGCCATGCCATCCACCTGGGTGAACGTGACTGCTCCATGCAGCGCCGTCACCAGAAAGTGGTGGAAGAAGCACCTGCCCCGGGCATTAGCCAGGAGCTGCGTGACTTTATCGGTGGCCGCTGTGTCGAAGCCTGTAAGGTAATGAACTACCGCGGTGCCGGCACCTTTGAGTTCCTGTTTGAAAACGGCGAGTTCTTCTTTATTGAAATGAACACCCGTATTCAGGTGGAACACCCGGTTACGGAAATGATCACTGGTGTCGATCTGATCAAAGAGCAGTTGCGCATTGCCTCTGGCTTGCCGCTCAGCATTAAGCAGGAAGACATTGTGATACGTGGCCATGCCATTGAATGCCGTATCAATGCCGAAGATCCGGCCAGCTTTATTCCGTCGCCGGGCACCATCACCCGCTTCCATCCGCCGGGTGGCCTCGGAGTGCGTTGGGATTCGCATATTTACGCCGATTACACCGTACCACCGAACTACGATTCGATGGTCGGCAAACTGATCACCTATGGCGACACCCGCGAAGTGGCAATAGCTAAAATGCGCAATGCGCTGTCTGAGCTGCTGGTGGGTGGGATCAAAACCAATATCCCGCTGCACAAAGACATTATGAATGATGCTGGTTTCTGCGCCGGTGGCACCAACATTCATTATCTGGAAAAGAAACTCGGTTTATAAACCGGGTGTTCAATCCTTTAAAACAGGCTCTGCGGAGCCTGTTTTTATTTTCCACGGCGGCTTTATTTCAGCTTTGATGCCAGCAAGTGTTAGAATGGGTGTTTCGTTTTGCCAGCAAGAGACCCTCAATGCCCTGGATCCAACTTCGAATTCAAACCACCGAGCACCACGCCGAACAAGTGAGTGACATGCTGATTGGCTGGGGAGCCCAGGCCGTCACCTTTATTGATAGTAAAGACACCCCCATTTATGAGCCTCTGCCCGGTGAAGTCTTGTACTGGCAAGACACCACCGTGATGGGCTTGTTTGAAGCCGATTACCCGATGCAGTCGGTGCTGGATAAACTGCAGCAAACTGCTTTGTTTAAACAGGGTTTAAACTACAAACTGGAGCAACTGGAAGACAAAGACTGGGAACGTGAATGGATGGATAACTTCCACCCTATTCAGTTTGGCGAGCGGCTTTGGGTTTGCCCCAGCTGGCGTGAAATACCAGACCCGGACGCCATCAATGTGCTACTGGACCCGGGTATTGCCTTTGGCACCGGCACCCACCCAACCACCGCCCTGTGCATGCAATGGCTGGACGCGCATATCCAGCCAGAGCAAACGGTGGTGGACTTTGGCTGCGGCTCCGGCATTCTGGCGATAGCAGCTTTAAAGCTTGGCGCTAAACGGGTGGTCGGCATTGATATCGACCCGCAAGCCATTCAGGCCAGCCTGGCCAATGCCGAACGCAATGGAGTTGCCGATAAACTGGAGCTGTATTTACCGAAAGACCAGCCCAGTTTAAGTGCTGATGTGGTGGTGGCCAATATTTTGGCCGGCCCTTTGGCCGAACTGAATCAAGTGATTGCAGCCTATGTCCGCCCTGGCGGCAGCCTGGTGATGTCCGGCATTTTGCCGCAACAGGCCGAGCAAGTGATGGCGGCCTACCGCGACCGTTTTGAATTCGATGCTGTGGTCGAGCAGGACGAATGGGTACGACTAAGTGCCCGTAAACTGAACTGATTCGCTTCCATCCTGCAACGGCATCCATGCCGTTTCGCCCAGTTGCCAGGGAAAACACCGTTTTCCCTGGCTCGAAATACAGCTCCGATCATCGTTCAACAGCTTAAAATTCCAGCCCAAGAGGCTGGTCAGCCCCACCGGTTTGGTGTTATGTTATAACAAATCATAACATACTGTCGGAGACTTGCTGTGCGCACTTCAACCTCTTTTCCTTTGGCTGCCACTTTGGCATTGGCCAGTGGCTTAGTATTAATGGGCTGTAACGACAGCCATACCTATCAGGATACGGTAGCAGAGGATCCACATGACCATGATCATGGTCATGACCACGATCATGACCACGGCCACCACAACACGGAAGGTGGCCGATTGGTCATCACCGCAGCGCCGCATCATGACGATGATCACAGCCATGACCACGATCATCACCATGTCTATGTGTTTGATTTGCATGATAACGAAATCATCGCTGAACTGGAAACGGAGCATGAAGTATCCCAGCTCTATGCCAGCCCGGGTTTTCGCTTTGCGCTGTTGAATCAACGCAGCGAAAATAGTACGCAAATTCTGGATGGCGGCCAGTGGCAGGAAGATCATGGCGATCATATGCACGATTATGTGCAGGCTCCTGCGATGCTGAGCTTTGCACTGGCAGGGCCGGCACCCACTCATTACGAAGCACACGAAGGCCTGGCAGCGCTATTTTACGATGGCTACGCCGATCCACAGCAAAATGCTGCTGTATTCGTGTTCAATGATGATGACTTAGCTCATGGCCGCATTGGTGCCAGCCTGACGCTGGCTATCAACCAACATGGTACAGCCGAAGTACGGGGTGACTACCTACTGACCACTTACCGGGCAGAAGGCACAGCAACAACCCTGCCAAGCCAGGTGGAGTTGTACCATCGCCATGGTGATCACTATCACTATGAAATCCGCTTTACCGAGCCCTGTGCCAGCCTGCATGGCAGTTATTCAATTGAGGATTACACCCTATTTGGCTGCGCCGACGGTGTGCTGTTGGTAGAGCAACGCGGTACTCAATTTTTAGCCAGCAAAATTGCCAATGCCGACGGCCTGACTGGTCGTATTGGTAGCTTCAGCGGCCATAAGCATCAGCATGAGGTCATTGGTTATGCCGGTCAAGCCATTTGGATCATCGATGCTGTTCACGGCACCATGCGTGAGCTGGACTGGCGTGGCGACAGTGAAGTCACCCGCGTTGCTTCAGCGGTCGATGCGCATGGCGAGCATTATGCGGTCTTGGATAGCAGTGGTGCCCTCCATGTCTTTGACTGGGATGCGGACTTTGCCTTGAAAGACAGCCTGGCATTGATCGAAACCATCGATAACAACAACCGTCCACGCATTGCTGTGAACCAGCAAAACGAAACCATCTACCTGACCGATCCGGTCGCCAAACAGCTGGTGGTAGTCGATCTGCACAGCCTGACGGTTGAGCGTATTGCACTGGATTTTGAGCCGGCTCTGATCACCTGGCTCGGTGTGGCTGAGCCATCCGATGATGAGCACGATCATTAAGGATTCTGCTCCTCCCTGTTTCCTGCACCTCTGTTCCTGAGTGTTGGATATTGGCGCTGCCTATGGGTAGCGCCTTTTTTATCCTGAGGCTAGCTCTGGCCTGATGACGACTAAAATTCAATCAGTTAGCTTTTGTCAAGGCTTCAGGGCGCAATAAATTTCAACATTGTTTAAATATTAGCCTTTGCAAGGCGGGCAAAAATCCGTAAACTTGCGCCCCCTGAGGGTAAGAGCTGTGCGAGCGGAGCAAAAAGTGCGAATCGGTCCCTATCAACTGCCGAACAATGTGATTTGTGCTCCGATGGCAGGTGTAACAGACGTCGCCTTTCGTCAGCTGTGTCGTCGTTTTGGTGCTGGCCTGGCCGTATCGGAAATGCTCTCCAGCAATCCGCTGGTGTGGCAAAGCGAGAAATCACAAAAACGCATGACGCATCAGGCTGAAACTGGTATCCGCTCGGTACAGATTGCCGGTGCCGATCCGGCACAAATGGCCGAAGCCGCTCAGTACAATGTGGCGTTGGGCGCCGATATCATTGATATCAATATGGGCTGCCCGGCCAAGAAAGTGAATAAAAAACTGGCTGGTTCTGCTCTGCTGCAATTTCCGCAATTGGTGGAACAGATCATCCAGGCCGTGGTCCAAGCCGTGTCGGTGCCAGTTACGCTGAAAATTCGTACTGGTTGGCATCCGGACCACAAAAATGGGGTGGTAATTGCCCGTATAGCTGAAGCCAATGGCATTCAGGCGCTGGCGGTTCACGGCCGTACCCGCGCTTGTATGTACAAAGGGGACGCAGAATACGATACAATTCGCGCCATCAAACAGGCAGTCACCTTACCGGTGATCGCCAACGGTGATGTAACCTCACCACAAAAAGCCAAAATGGTGCTTGATACCACCGGCGCGGACGCCATTATGATAGGTCGCGCAGCGCAGGGGCGCCCTTGGATCTTCCGGGAAGTAGTACACTTCCTGGCCACAGGGCAAGAATTAGCGCCCCCTGAGCTTTCGGAAGTCGAGTCCATTTTGCAAGAGCATGTGCAGGGATTGCATCAGCTCTATGGCCCACATTTGGGGCCGCGCATCGCCCGCAAGCATGTTGGCTGGTATCTGGCCGAGCATGATGCAGCCGGTGCATTTCGTCGAGAATTCAACGCCATCGAGCTGCCCGAACAGCAGCTGGCAGCGTTAACTATGTATTTTCATCAACTAGCAGCAACTTAAGTAAAGAGAATCGCAATGTTTAATGAAACTGTTTCTTCGCCTTTTATCACCAATGCCCATGTGCAGTCTCAGGAAAAACCTCAAGCGCTGAGAACCGCTGCGCAAAAAGCCGTTGCCCACTACCTGCAGCAGCTAAATGGCCAGGACGTCAACGACCTGTATGAGCTGGTTTTGTCTGAGCTGGAGCGTCCTTTGCTGGAAGAAGTGATGAAATATACCCGTGGCAACCAGACCCGTGCTGCCAACCTGATGGGTATTAACCGTGGCACGCTGCGGAAAAAATTAAAACAGTACGGCATGAGCTGAGACTGATGCAGGGGCCCGGCCCCTGCTTAAAAGCACCGCCAGGTGCTTTTTTCATTTTTAATCGCCCCGTTTAAGCAACAGAGAAACAAAAATGACTACCTATCGCCCCATTCGTCGTGCACTGCTAAGTGTGTCGGACAAAACCGGTATTGTTGAATTTGCCAGCGCTTTGCATCAGATGCAGGTAGAAATCCTGTCCACTGGTGGCACCGCCAAACTGCTGGCCGAGCATGGCATCCCAGTGCAGGAAGTCTCCAATTACACCGGTCACCCGGAAATTATGGCTGGCCGCGTTAAAACGCTGCACCCGAAAGTACATGGTGGCATTCTGGCACGTCGTGGCCAGGACGAAGAAGTGATGGCCGAACATGGCATCGGTGCCATCGATCTGGTAGCTGTGAACTTGTATCCTTTTGCTAAAACCGTCGCCAACAAAGAGTGCAGCTTAGAAGATGCCATCGAGAACATCGACATTGGTGGCCCAACCATGGTGCGCGCAGCGGCGAAAAACCACAAAGACGTCACCATTATCGTCAATGCCGCTGATTACGAGACCGTGTTGGCTGAAATGCGTTCACATCAGGGCGGCACCACCCACGCCACCCGCTTTAGCCTGGCCATTGCTGCGTTTGAACACACCGCTCAGTACGACGGCATGATTGCCAATTACTTTGGTGCCATGCTGCCAGCCTATGACAGCCCAGCCGAGCCGGCCAATCGTTTCCCGCGTACCTTCAACAGCCAGTTCGTGAAGAAGCAGGATTTGCGTTATGGCGAAAACAGCCACCAGCAAGCGGCTTTCTATGTAGACCCGGCAGCTCAGGAAGCATCGGTATCAACCGCCACACAGCTGCAAGGCAAGGCTCTGTCGTACAACAACATCGCCGATACGGATGCCGCACTGGAATGCGTGAAAGAGTTCAGTGAGCCAGCCTGTGTCATCGTAAAACACGCTAACCCATGCGGTGTGGCCATTGGCGACAGTATTCTGAGCGCCTATGAGCGTGCTTACCAGACGGATCCAACCTCCGCTTTTGGTGGCATCATCGCTTTTAACCGTGAACTGGATGAGACCACCGCCAAGGCCATCATTGATCGCCAGTTTGTCGAAGTAATTATTGCCCCGGCAGCCACCGAAGCGGCTGTTGCGGTGATTGGCAGCAAGCCAAATGTCCGCTTGCTGGTGTGTGGCGCCTTTAGCGCCCCAGCCCCGGCAGTGGATATCAAACAGGTCAATGGCGGTATTTTGCTGCAAGACCGTGATCAGGCCAGGGTCAGCGCCACAGATTTGACAGTAGTCACCAAGCGTCAGCCAACGGAGCAGGAACTCAAAGATTTATTGTTCTGCTGGAAAGTGGCCAAGTACGTCAAATCCAACGCCATCGTTTATGTGAAAGACAGCATGACCATCGGTGTCGGTGCCGGCCAGATGAGCCGGGTGTACAGCGCCAAAATTGCCGGCATCAAAGCGGCTGATGAACAGCTGGAAGTGAAAGGCTCGGTAATGGCATCCGATGCTTTCTTCCCGTTTCGTGATGGCATCGATGCAGCCGCTGCTGCCGGTATCACTGCAGTGATCCAGCCGGGAGGCTCAATGCGCGATGCTGAAGTCATTGCCGCTGCCGATGAGCACGGCATGGCCATGGTGTTTACCGGTGTGCGTCATTTCCGCCACTAACAGCACGACTTCCCCATGCAACGGCAGCCATCGGCTGCCGTTTTTATTTGCTACTTTGCCACGCTTACCAAACAGGCTACTCTATACTTCAGTGTCCAACAGAGTATCAATGGAGGCTCCATGCACCACGAACGCTGGCAACTGCAGATCCATGGCAAAGTACAAGGCGTGTTTTACCGTGCCTCTACCCAGCAACAAGCCCGGATGTTGGGCCTGACTGGCTACTGCCAGAACCTGGACAATGGCCGGGTACAAGTAGTTGCTGAAGGCATGCCCGATCATTTGCAACAACTGCTGGAGTGGTGCTGGCAAGGCCCACCTCAGGCACAAGTCAGCGCCATTGATATCGATAAAGACATACCAACTGATGAATGGCAGGATTTTCAGATCCGCCATTAGTTCAGGCATGATTCAGAGTTGCCGCATAGAATAGAGATGTTTGACAAGCCATCGAGGAAAAACGATGAAGTACTTACCAACAAGTTTTTTAGTTGCCAGCATGCTGTTGCTCGGCTGTGCCGAACCGGATGTGTCTTTAAGTGCTGATAATGGCACCACAGCAGCAGTAGCAGACCCGGCTCACAGCAGCCGCAATGCTCTGGACTGGGATGGGCGCTATGAGGGTGTGTTGCCCTGCGCCGACTGCGAAGGTATTAAAACCAAACTGACCCTGCACCAGGATGGGCATTACCAGTTAGAAACTCAGTATCTGGGTAAATCCAACGAAGTATTTCGTGAAGATGGTAACTTTGACTGGGACAGCAGTGGCCAGATCGTACGTTTGCAGCGGCCACAGCCTGGCGGTGACCAGTTTTTTGTTGGTGAAAACATACTCTGGCAGTTGGACCTGAACGGCCAGCGTATTACCGGTAAGCTGGCAGATCATTACCAGTTGCATAAAGCCCCTCCCCCACAACTAGCCACAGCACCGCTGGCCGATACCAAGTGGCAACTAACAGAGCTGATGGGGCAACCATTAGCAGCCGACAACCCGATTTATATCGTATTTAGCGGCACCGAAGCCAGAGTGTATGGCCATGCGGGTTGTAATCGTTTCTTTGGCGGTTATGAGCTGAACAGCGATGCTCTGCGGCTACGGGTTTCCGGCGTTGGCATGACGCAAATGGCGTGCCTGCAAGACAATTACGAGTCGGAGTTTTTGGACGTTCTACAAAGTTTTGATAACTTTAACCTGACCGATGACAGCCTGACACTGAACCGGGCCAGGATGGCACCACTGGCGCGCTTTAGTGCCGCAGGGCCTGCCGGGGAGTAACCCGGCCCCCTGCATAAACGGCATGACAACGTTGTCATTTATCCTTATTTCTGCTATGTTAGCTGCCTAAAATTCGGCCACCTGCGCCAGGTGGCTTTGCTGTAAAAACCACAGGAAGTCGTTATGCAGATCGTGATCCAGCCCAATGCCGATGCTGTTGCTGAGTACGGCGCCGACCAGTTCAGTCGTTTGCTGAGTAAAAAGCCCGACGCTGTGCTGGGACTCGCCACCGGCTCTACCCCGGTTGCGCTCTATCAAAAGCTGATTGGCCGCTACCAGGCGGGCGAGCTGAGCTTTGCTAAAGCTACCAGTTTTAATCTGGACGAATACCTGGGTCTTTCACCCGAACACCCGCAAAGCTACCGCTATTTTATGCAGCAGCAATTGTTTGATCTGATTGATATTGCCCCCGAGCATACTCATGTACCACCGGGCAATGCCGCCGATCCCATCACCGCCTGTCACGATTACGAAACCCGTATCGAAGCAGCCGGAGGCATTGATTTGCAATTGCTGGGGATTGGCCGCAACGGCCATATTGGTTTTAACGAGCCATCATCCGGCCTGCGTTCGCGTACCCGGGTAAAAACCCTGACCCAGGCCACCATCCACGACAATGCCCGCTTTTTTACTGAGGGTGAGTACCAACCGCACTTGTCCATCACCATGGGCATCGGTACCATCCTGGATGCCCGCAAGGTGCTGCTGCTGGCAACCGGCGAGGCCAAAGCCGATGCAGTCAAAGCCATGGTTGAGGGCCCGCTAAGCGCCGCCTGCCCGGCCTCGGCCCTGCAACTGCATCAGCATGCGGTGGTAGTACTGGATGAAGCAGCTGCCAGTAAGCTGGCCGACATCGACTTTTATCGTCATATCGAGCGGGAAAATCAGTTGCTGCTGCAGCGGTTGGGCAAAAGCTAAACCGTTATGATTTGTGCTGCCATGCGTGCAACAAGCGTCGGACCAACCACAGCATGGCATAATACAAAGCGGTATAGGCCAACAATACCAGGGTTAAACCAGTCAGCGTCGGCAGCTTCCACCATTCGCCTTCAATCAGGTGCCAGCTTTGCAACAGCCCCATCCAAGGCATAATCAACAGCCACAGGGGTAAAGCAAACCCCAGGAAGGCTTTTTCCAGCCAGTAAGGTAATTCCCAAAAGTCAGGCAGATACAGCAGGGCTGGTGCCAGATAGCCATACAGTATAAAAATAACTGGTATTCTATGCATCAGCGGCTTGCCTAATGAGCGGTGGAGGTAACCGAAGTATGCCTTAAAGACTGAGATAAGACATACTTCATTACGATTACATCAATTGGCTAAGGGCTCTGGCATCACGCAGGTCAATTTTCCCATCCTGCGTAATGTCTCGCCGGTCGCCGGGGCTTAATGCATCACTATTGCGGTAATTCAGAATAATCTGCCTGTCTAGCTCATCCACAACACCATCACCATTCAAGTCACCTTCTAAGGTGGGTAAAAACTGCCAACGCAGATAGGGCTCAGACTGACCGACAAAAGCCTTCATGGCCGTTTCACCAGCCCCATATACAAGTGCAGATAACACCCGGTAGGGCCCATCAATGGTTTGTACCTGACTGGCATCCATGATGAAACTAACCTCATGCCTACCGGCAGACAAAAATCTGGATAGTGAAATAAGAGCGATGTCTTCTCCTTGTGCACCAACCAATTTAAATGAAAACTGATAGTTGGCATTCACCTGGACAGTTATCGGCACAACGAACTCAAGCTGAGCAATAAAGTCCCCCTGCAACACTTCATGCACCACCATGTCCTCAATAACAATGGGCTTGCTGCATAACTCGTCCAAACTGATGGGCGGTGTCTCACCAAGCCAGGCCTGCATTGGTGCTGCCAGACTAAGATCATGCAAGCGCAGAAATTGCAGCCTGGACAAACGATAAGGACCATCTTCTTGCAATGAAGTCCGAATGGCATCTGCAGTGTACTCTAGCATCAGGCTGGTATGCCCCAACGCCGAGATCAGTCTCTGTCCGCTCGACAATTCAAAGCCATTACTGGCTTGCAAGGTACCACGGGCAACATAATCACCTTCCTCTTGTACATCCACTAACACATCATAGCGTACAGCCGCCACACAGCCATTGGCGCCATGAGTCAGTGACACGCTGACATCCAGTACATCCAGTGGCGCTTCAAAAACTGGAACTTCCCGTCTTGCCTGTAAAGTCATCGTCCTTTCACCATGATCAATTGCCACCTCCCCCTCAATCAGGTAGACACCCGCTTCACTGAAGGTATAGCCTCGGCTGTAAATACCGTCATCGGCACGGCCATCGTAGCCACTACCATCATCCAGCCCAACGGCCTCATCGGCAGGCTCCCCCTGGCCCAGCTTACTCACCCGGATGAGCGGCGACTGGGATAATACAGGCAAACCATTTTCTACCAGCAGCATGCCAATAGAAGCATCTTCACCCACCAGGTAACTTTGCCTGACCAATACAATGCCAGCATTTACTGGCAACTGAGCATACACCGTCACCATTGCAACCGTAGGTACTTGAGCCATTGGGTAATCAAAACGTACTGTCCATTCGCCACTTTGCGAAAATGCCAACTCATCAATAACAAAAACACCACCCGGCAGAGGATCCTCGAGATCTGCTCCCGGGTAAAACTCCACATCGCCGGCGGCGGATGAACGAATGATCTGCCCTGCTGGGTCTCGCAAAGTGATGCTTGCCCCGTCAACGGGGACTATGGCTTCCAACATCACCTGGGCACTTTGCTCATGATGAAAAATTACCTCTACAGATTCGGAGCCCACAACGATGTTTTCTGTTCGCACAGTTTGAGTTGCATGCACCATTGAAGCCAAAGCAGCGACTACAACCAGCAGTACCCTGCCGACAAAAAAGCAACTCCAGCTGATTTTTTTGTATATCGAATCAATCATGGCGATTACCTCAGAGGAATGATCTGTTCAAGGATAAGCACAAGGTTGCCCTCATTCTTGACCGTCGAGTGATTATGCAAAGAATTACCCAGAGCTGTACCATAGAATGGGTTTGCACTTGATGTGGTAACCACAATGTCATTGTCTTGAGGCTCTGCAGCCAGAATAGTTTCATAAATTAACACTGTTCGACTGCCCCCCCAACAAAATACACAAGGCTCCTCCTGGATGGATAATACAGGCGTAGCAGAAAAGTCGCGCATGACACGCCAGGCTCTGCGCGCAGCATAATGGGCAACTCCAGGAAACAAGCCTGCAGACTCATCACGTGTCAGTTCATTATCATTATTTGCATCCGCATTAGCGCCAATCGTAAAGGTATTGTCTATATTGCCTCTCAAACCCAAATTAATAGCCTCTGTCGCTCTATAGGTTGTTAAATCCCGCAAGCCTGGTAATTGAGGTCCCTGACCAAAGGTCCAACTATCAATATAATCACTGGCAAAACCATTAGGATCCTCCCCCGAATTTCTTTTGCGGTCTGCTTCGGCTTTCTGGACTATCGACATATCAGCCGCCACGCTACCAAGATGCGGGGTTGATAAGGTAGAAAGTGAGAGAATCTCAAACTCAAGCTCTCTCCTCTGCAATTCTTGAGTATCCAATCCGCCTTTGCTATGAGCAATCACATGCACTTTGTCTGCCTTTATATTCTGCAAAAATGCTCTAATTTGCGGCTCTAATTCAGCAGCATTACCAGCAGAGCGCCCATTGGCCGTCACAGAAAAACGCTCATAAAGCACACCACTCTCTTCCAGTGCCTGCAAGACTCCAGGAGCACTGCCTTCATCCCAGGTGTCTGCCTGCGCATTAATACCATGAGCCAGAACAACTGGCGCCGCCAAATCAAACGTAATGGCCACCCAGTCTACAGCAGTACACCACAGCTCAAGTGTGTTGCCAGTATCTATATCAATACGGATCTGGTTGTTCTGACCAAAGCGAACTTCTTCAATCGGTACTACAATAGAGTCGTCTGTCCAGCGATTATTTTCACCAGACTGAATATGCTTAAAGACACCATTGAAATACACTCTGTTTAATTCAGGTTGGTATGGCGGTGGAACCGGCACATGTGAATCAACATCCCAGACTGGCATACTTAGCACGGCCTGTGCTCCCACCACCCCTCGCTCGATCAGCTTCTGTGGATTTCTTAGGGTACCGTCCGCATTAAGTTCATTCGGGTTCACTACGGTAGGTACAGGCAAATCAATAAGCAAAGGGCCACCAGAACGAAAAGTGCAGCCGGTGTCCAGCCCAGGCCCACTATTGACGACGTAAACTCCTAGCCTCTCTTCTGGAGGCTCAAATGGAGATGAGGTGTGAGCCAAAACAAACTGACTGGATGCCATCAGCAGAAATCCAGCCAGTAAATACGATAAGTTATTCATTACTGCCTCCCTTATTGGACGCGGCAGGCTCTAGCTCCGCATTGGTGACAACAAATGCATCCCCAATTGGTAAAAAGTGGCCTCGGATAAGGCTGCCTGTTTTTATCTCAAAACCTTCGTGGGCCAAAGTTAACCAAATAACCTGATTGTCTATTAATTTAAGTTGCAGACGCTGACCAGTTACCTGAAGCACCTCACCAGAAAATGCCTGGGCGGCCACCTCTGCTGAGTGGAGTTTTAGACTTGACAGCGCCAGCAGTAAAATACAAACCGCACTAATAACGAAGGGAAACTGCTTGTTCATTGGATACCTCCATAGCGTTTAAACGATTGCGTTCTTAGCATCAAGAGCAACAGCAGGCATGTCGCCGTTATAGAAAAAGTGCCGGGCTCAGCAACGGTTACCGTCCTTTCCAGCACGGAGAGTTGTAGTGAGAACACATCCATAGTGACAGCCAAATCACCAAACCAACTATTGATAAAAAGTAAGTCGGGATCCCAAATATCAAGCTCCAGAACTGTATCTATAGCCGGCATCATCGCTTCAAAAGTGATGGACAAAAAGCGAAACTCTGACTGTTGATGATGATCAAGGTAACTGGCGCTATTGCCTGATAACGCATAAATATCCAATATGCCAGGCGACAACACACTGTATCCCGATTCAAAATCCCAGGCAGTAGCTTCACCAGGTAAATCCAATTGATTGCCATAACCAGGATCACTGAAGCTTACCCCAACAAAACCAAATACTGCGCTGTCAAAGTAAATATCCACATCAAAGCCACTCAGCGAATTTCCTGCATTGGAGTCAAGCCCGCTGATCATAAAACTCATCTCGACTGTATCACCAACATAGACCTCATGATGAGATGTACTGATTGAGATAACTGCAGCAACCAAATTGCCATGAAAGAATGCACTTAGAATAAACACTGAAGCACAGACAGAGCACCTGAAGACAGCACAGACGCCCATAAACCTACGAACAACACCAGACACTATACGCATACACCCCCCAATAGTTACATTAGCATAACCTTGAGCACACTTAATGCCAATTTTATGCCACATACATTAAGAATATAATATGAAAGGATTTAATTCAGAGGAGTAGTTTGAGCGCTGGACTTTTGTAAAAAAATACGACACAAGCACCAATATTTGCGACTGAAGGCCGGAAAAGTGCAACATATCAACTTTAATTGTTTAATCAGAGTAAATCATGATAGAAAGGCCGCTTAGCGCTGTCTGCCCCGCTACTGCATCAGCATGCGGTGGTGGTGCTGGATGAAGCCGCTGCCAGCAAGCTGGCTGATCTTGAGTTTTACCGCCATATCGAGCGGGAAAATCAGTTGCTGCTGCAGCGATTGGGAAAAAGCTAAGCCGCTAATCTGCGGCTTTACTGGCCAGGCCAGAGTTCTCTTGTCGCACCCCTTCCAGATAGGCATACAACTGCTCGGTGAAAAAGCCATGCATTAAAAAGCGCTGGCTTAAATTCCAGGGCCCTACCAGATAATGCGGGTGTTTGTTGTACGCCATCTCGGCCAGCTTGGGGTTGCCCACCAGATCGCCAATGCGCAAGGCGATGGACTGATCGAGGTTAAAGCCATTGATGGCATCCCGGTATTCTTCCCGCGTTAGCAGCAGGCAAAACAAGCACATAAAAAGCGCATGAGCACTTTCAAAGTCCAGCCACTGGGTGCGCTTTTCGACAAAGTGAAAATCTGCCATCTTTACTGGCTGCCAGTGCTGCCAGCTCAGCTCATCGACCGGCAGGGGCTTGGCCGGATGGTGCCAGGCGCCAAGCTCCCCGAACAAACGAAACAACTGCTGGTCATGCTCGACAAAGCTGGCGTCCAGCATGTCATCAATGCTTTTGGGGTACAGCTGCACCGGCTGATAATGGTCCACCGCACTATTGGCAGCCAGAAAATTCAGTACATTGGATTCGGTGGCATAATGACGCAGGATCAACAGATTGGCTTCTTTACTGACAAAGTGGCGGCAAAACCAACAAATCAGCCGTTGCAAGCTCTGATGCGCACAGAACTGAGGCAGCGGCAAGCGCTTAAAAAACCAAATCAAGTGCAGCAGGATGGCAAAGACAAACTGCAGCAAGGGCCGGATGCCCCAGCGCAGCGGATTTTGCAAATCCTTCAACCATAAATCCAGCGCACTTTGCTCAATGGGCAGTGAGTTGTCACGCGCAATGGCTTGCAAATAGGCGCTGGGTTTACTGGCCATGTTCCACCTCTTCCAATTGCAGACAGTACAACCTGGCAACAACTTTGGCAGTCCGGACAATGGCGGCCAATTGCTCTGGCGTGCTGCATACCCTGTCCAGCAACTGATACAGTTCCTGCATATGGTGTTCATCCTGCGAGCCATGGTAACGCATAAAGCGGGTGCAGTTGCTGTCACAGCCAGTGGCCTGTTCGATTTGCCCGGCCCAACTTGAGGCCATTTTCTGCCCCAAGCCTTCGATAATCCACATGGCACCGACTAAATCGACCGGGTTGGGCTGACTGGCCCGATACATAATAAAGCCATGCAGGGCTTCCGAGCCGATGTTATCCGCTCTGCTGGCGGCATGAATGGTCGCCAGTTTCCCACCGGCGGCGACAAAGTCCTGCTCCAGCATTTCATAATCCCGGTGCTCGTCACGGGCATGGCCAATAATGGCAGAGCGCACATCGCTGTAATTGCGATCAAAGCTCGAGGCGCAGCGGCTGATCCAGCGCGACCCCTCAATCACCTGCTGACGCCAGTGCAGCAACAGTGTTTGGTAATCGTCCAGCGAAAACTGGCCACGCTGCAGACGCTGCAACAAAGGGATACGTCCGAGCTGACGCTCGAAATCAAACCAAACCCGCATCAGGGCCTGCAAACCTTGTTGGGCAACCTCACTCTTGATGACTTCCGACATCCGGCTCTCCTAGTTCAATCCATCACGGTTAACTGCATATAGACCGTATTAAAGCGACCGCTTTCCGGTACCATGCATAAGATGGTGTCGCCCGGCCGATAGCTCTGGGTCCGTCTGAATTCATCCAGCATAATAAAGATCGAAGCACAGCCGGTATTGCCGCGCTGATACAGATTGCTGTACCACTTGTCCTCAGCCAGCCCGACACCAGCCCGCTGCATCATGTCGAAAATCTTGCCTTTGAAGTAGTGCGATGAATAGTGGCACAGCACATGATCAATGGCCTCGGGTTGGATAAGGCCCTGTGCTATTAAGCGCAAATAACCATCGACCCCCAGTTTGACAATGGCATCCAGTACCCGCACATCTTGCCTCAGTAACAAAGCCCCGGCGGCTTCTGCTTCGGCATAACTCGGATAGTCTTGCCAGCTTCGGCTCTCATTCGGTGCCTGGCCGACACTCATACACACCGGGTAAGCATCAGCATGGGAAAAGCCGCGGATCCAATCAATCCGGAAACAACCTGCCCTTGGATTGCTTTCCAATAACAAAGCTCCGGCACCATCCGACAGCATCCAACGCAGAAACTCGGCATTAAAATCCAGCTCGGCTGCGGCCATTTCGTAACGGCGCGCTTTAAAAAGCCGCGATGTCAACTCACTCGCCACCACCATAGCCGTGCGATGCTCTCCCGCCAGAATACCGGTATAGGCCGCTTTGAGCGCCATCATGCTGCTGGAACAAATACCATGGCTGGTATGCAGTTCCACATCAGCCAGTTGCAGCTCGGCCTGCACCATGGAGCCAAAACCAGGCAATACCATATCGCCCTGACTGGTGGCAGCACTGAGCATAGTCAGTTGTGGTTTGCCGATAAAGCTGTTTGCCAGACAATCTTCTACCGCCTTGGCAGCCATATCACTGTTGGAAAACAGGGTACGGTGCTCTGCATCGATCGCATAATGGCGTTGCTGAATGCCATTGGATTGCAAAATACGCCGTCGTAACCGGCTGGGTTTGCCATGCACCAAACCAAGGATCGGCTCCATCTCCTCATTGCTAATCGCCGGGCCTGGCAGGAAGTGCCCTGTACTGGTGATAAATACACTCATGCCGCCGCCCTTTGTTGCAGATAGACCCGCAAACAGCGCAGGTTCTCCTCCAGATAGGGCAGTACGCACACCAACAGCATAAATCCAAGGTAATACAGCAAATAACTATCACCACCATGAGCATAAGGCATACGCTGAAACTGAAACTGTCCTTGCCAGTCCAGAGTGACCAGTTGGATAAATACCGGGAAGTTGATCACGATAATCAGCAACAGCATAAAGAGTGGTAAGGTAGCCAGATAGTTGTGGGCATGCATTTCCCAAATACTGATGTGTCGTCTGGGCGCAGCATAATGCACATCGTAATGTGCCACCAGCTCATGTGCCAGCCAGGCCAGCAGACAAATCAACATAATCAGCACATTTACCTGAAACAACAAGCACAGCAAAATAGGAATCGCCATTTGGATTCCCATCAGCGAATGCACCAGAGATTCTTTCACACCAGACGTGTGCTCAATGCGGGTAGCCCGGTGGCAACACCAATCAATAAAGCCTGCAATCCCCCACAGGGGCAGGAATACATAGAGCATCAATTGAATTAATAAGTCACTGGTTTGCAAAGCGGCTTCATCCTTTGAATGGCTTTTTTATTTATTGTAAATGAAAGGTCTGGGCTTGCCCATCCCTAATAGCATTCACGAAAAACAGAGCAGCCATCTGCCAAACACGCTGCCGGCTTTAGCAAACAGTGGAGCCAGCGACTGCCAACAAAAACCAAGGGTGTCAGGCCCCCATAAAAAACGGCCACACTAAGTGGCCGTTTTTTGGTACAGCGCTGAAACGGTTAGCTCCAGTTCAGGATCACTTTACCGGATTGGCCTGAACACATAATATCAAAGCCCTCCTGGTAGTTATCGACCGGCATTTCGTGGGTAATCATTGGGCTGAGATCCAAACCGGATTGGATCAGGCTGGCCATTTTGTACCAGGTCTCAAACATCTCACGGCCATAGATGCCTTTAATGATCAAGCCTTTGAAAATCACCTGATTCCAGTCCACCGCCATATCCGACGGTGGAATACCCAGCATGGCAATCTTACCACCGTGGTTCATGGTGCTGAGCATGCTGTTAAAGGCAGACGGTACACCCGACATTTCCAGACCGACATCAAAGCCTTCGGTCATGCCGAGCTCTTTCATCACATCGGTCAGCTTTTCTTTGCTGACATCCACCGCCCGGGTGGCGCCCATATCCAGCGCCAGTTGCAGGCGGTAAGGATTGACATCAGTAATCACCACATGACGGGCACCGACATGGCGCGCTACCGCTGCGGCCATAATACCAATCGGGCCAGCACCGGTGATCAGCACATCTTCACCGACCAAATCAAACGACAGCGCGGTATGCACAGCATTGCCGAAGGGATCAAAAATTGAGGCGATGTTGTCCGGGATATTATCCGGAATTTTAAAGGCGTTAAAGGCCGGGATCACCAGGTACTCAGCAAAAGCACCCGGGCGGTTCACCCCTACCCCGGTGGTGTTACGGCACAGATGCACCCGACCAGCACGGCAGTTACGGCAATGACCACAGGTGATATGACCCTCGCCGGATACCCGGTCGCCAACCTGGAAACCACGAACCTCCGAGCCCATGCCTTCAACCACACCGACGTATTCATGTCCGACCACCATGCCATGTGGGATGGTGTTCTGCGCCCACTCGTCCCATTTGTAAATATGCACATCAGTACCGCAGATGGCGGTTTTTTTGATGCGAATAAGCACATCGTTCGGGCCGACTTCCGGCTTCTCGGTTTCGGTTAACCAGATACCAGGTTCGGCTTTTAATTTGGCTAAGGCTTTCATTGAATTACTCCCATCTCTTTACCAATGCGGATAAAGGCGTCAATGGCCTGATCCAGCTGCTCACGGCTGTGTGCTGCCGAGATCTGGGTACGGATACGGGCCTGACCCTTCGGCACCACCGGGAAAGAAAAACCCACCACATAAATGCCTTCGGCCAGCATGCGCTGCGCCATCTCGGCCGCCACTTTGGCATCACCCAGCATCACCGGGATAATGGCATGATCTTTACCGGCCAGAGTAAAGCCCGCCGCTTGCATCCGCTCGCGGAAATAGCTGGCGTTTTGCCAAAGCTTAGCCCGGAGGGCATCGCCCTCGGCCAGCAGATCCAGCACCCGGATGGAGGCCGTCACAATGGCCGGTGCCACCGAGTTGGAGAACAAATAGGGCCGCGAGCGCTGACGCAGCCATTCAACGATTTCCTTGCGGGCCGAGGTGTAGCCACCGGATGCGCCGCCTAGTGCTTTACCCAGCGTGCCGGTAATAATATCGACTCTGTCCATCACCTCGCAGTATTCGTGCGTGCCGCGCCCCTTAGCACCAACAAAGCCAACGGCATGGCTGTCGTCGACCATCACCATGGCATCGTACTTGTCGGCCAGATCGCAGATGGATTTCAGATCAGCAATCACGCCATCCATCGAGAATACGCCATCGGTGGCGATCAGTTTAAAACGGGCGCCATCGGCCACTGCCTGTTGCAGTTGCTGCTCCAGTTCAGCCATGTTGTTGTTGGCGTAGCGGTAACGCTTGGCTTTGCACAGCCGCACGCCATCAATGATGGACGCATGGTTCAGTGCATCGGAGATAATCGCATCTTCCGGGCCAAGCAGGGTTTCAAACAAACCGGCATTGGCATCAAAACAGGAGGAGTACAGAATGGTGTCTTCCATACCAAGGAAGTGGCTGATTTTTTGCTCCAGTTGCTTATGAATGTCCTGGGTGCCGCAGATAAAACGCACCGAAGCCACCCCAAAGCCATGGCTATCCAACCCCTGCTGCGCCGCTTTGATCAATTCCGGGTGATTGGCCAACCCCAGGTAATTGTTGGCGCAGAAGTTCAGCACCTTGCGCTCACCCACCTGAATGGCAGCACTTTGCTGCGAGCTGATCAGGCGCTCGGCCTTGTACAGGCCTTCGCTTTTAACGTCATCGATTTGCTGTTGTAAGTGCTGCAAAAACGCAGTGGCTGGCATAGAGATCTCCTGGAAAAACGGTATGACTGAGTCAGTAGTACCGCATATTGTACTGACTCGGCCGAACTTCTGCAGTGTTTTTCACAGCGGACCTGTTGGCAAAGCGGGAGGATGTAAAGTTCGCTATACGCTCATGCTTGTTGGTAAGCCGGCCAAGCGTTGATAATGCTGCTGTAGTTGCAGAATACGCGGCATAGCTGCCGGGCTGGCATAAGGTTTAAACAATAACAACACCTTCAAAACCCCCTGATAGACGCTGGCCTGATCAATGGTCTGTTCCGGTGCCTGAGTCTTCAGATAACTGATCCAAAAGGTCACCACTAGCTTGATGGTATGGGCGAACTCACTGATTTCCTGCTCTGGCATCTCGACCACACCAGCCTGGCGCAAGGCATTCAGCACCCGTACGACCCTGGCCAGCACTTGCTCCTGTACCGCCTGATACTCTTTATGCAGTGCCGGATCACGCGCCAGAATATCCGGCAGGTTGGCGTAAAAGAAATGAAAGCGCCACATCAACTCAAACACCACATCCAGATAATTGGCCAGCGCATCCAGTGCTTCGGTGCTGTCACCCGGCGGCTGAATACGACTTTCCAGCAAGCGGGTATACTCTTTAAAGATATGCCGCAGAATGTCTTCTTTATTGCGAAAATGGTAATACAGATTCCCCGGGCTAATGCCGAGGTGGGCAGCAATGTGATTGGTGGTGACCTGACGCTCACCCTGAGCATTAAACAGCTCGATGCTGGCCTGCACGATTTTGTCTTTGGTACGAAGTTTCTTTTCCATCCCGGCCTGTCTTTGTTGTTTTTGTTTGGACTGTTTTTTTAGGTACTTCTTTTCCAGCTATAGTAACGCTAAACTGACTAAAAACTCTAGTCGCTATTTTTCCACTTCAGGATACCCATTCACTAATGAATATTACCGCCATTTATCCCGGAACCTTTGACCCGCTGACCAATGGCCATGCCGATCTGGTGCTGCGCGCTGCCCGGCTGTTTAGCACTGTACTGGTCGCAGTCGCCGCCAACCCCAGTAAGAAGCCGTTGTTTACCCTGGGTGAGCGGGTCGAGCTGGCCCGTGAGCTGTTCGCCGGCCACAGCAATGTCAAGGTAATCGGCTTTTCCGGCTTGCTGGCCGATTTAGCCCGCGAGCAGGACGCTCAGGTGCTGATCCGGGGTGTTCGGGCCGTGGCCGACTTTGAGTACGAGTTTCAGCTGGCCAGCATGAACCGCACGTTAAATCCAAAACTCGACAGTATTTTTATGACCCCTTCGGAGAAAAATACCTTTATCTCCTCTACTCTGGTGAAAGAAGTCTGCCGCCATGGCGGTGACGTTAGTGGCTTTGTCTCACCTGAGGTGGAAAAAGCCTTAAAGACAAAGTTTGGGCGGTAGTCAGGCAAACGCCTGAAGAGAAAGCAGCTATTCTGCTGCTTCAATATCATCGTTGGGCCGCAATTGCCGCTGCAGGCCCATCAGAAAGTTGCGCAAAATCTGATTTTGGCACTCACGGTAATTTTTATGCTCAGGCTTGCGGAAAAAAGCGCTGAGCTCATGCTTGCTAAGCCTAAAATCAACCAGCTGCATAATCGCCAGAATCTCTTCCGCCTGCAGGTTTAACGCAATGCGCAGCTTTTGAAACACCATGTTGTTGGTGAGTTTGCTTTCCGCTTTCGGCTGTTCACCCTCGCGCTTGCCGCGCTTTAACGCAATAAAGCCATTTAAAAAGGCCGCCAGCTCGTTATCTGCCAGCGCTACAAAGCCTGGCTCGTCTTCTTTTTTCAGCCAGGTGGTGACCTGCTGCTGACTTACATTGACTTCAGCTAAGGCGAAAACCTCAATCAAAGCGCTATTTTTTAAATCAAATACATAGCGGATACGGCGTAAAATATCGTTGTTGGTCAAAATAGATCCTAGTCTTAGGTGGGCCAGCAGCATCACCACGATGGCTGGCAAACTGGGATTTTAGCAGACATAGTGCCGAAGCCCTATCGTTGGCTGGCTGTTCATGCCGGATTTCGGCCGCTTAAAGCTTGATAAAAATCCGTCGCTGATACAGCCAATAGGACAGCCCCCAGAACAGCAGCACATGCAGCAGGGCGAACAGCAGCGATGCCAGTTTGGCTGGTAGCAGCACATTTAAACTATCAAAACCAAACTGATAGAGGCTGATGCTCTGGCCGCCGTAGCTAAAGCGAATCAACTGGGTGGCAGCGCTGGCCCAAAGCCAGGACAGCATGTAAATAAACAGCGGATTGCTGCCATAGATCACCAGCGGCTGCAGCGTTTGCCGCTGCCGGACATCCATCCACCAGACCATGGCGGCCAGCAACAACAAAATTAAGCCGCTGGAAAATGCGACGTAACTGCCCGACCAGAGCGGCTTATTGATGGGCCACAGCAAGTGCCACAAGAGCCCAAGCAGACTTAGTGCCCCCCCCCACTGCAGCAACCAGAGCACACTGCTGGCTTTGTCCATTTGCCGCAGTGCCGTTGCCACCAGATACCCTACCAAGACCGAGCTCACGGCTGGCAAGGTACTGAGCAGCCCTTCCGGGTCAAAAGCAGCGCCAAAGCCTTGATACAGATGAGCGCTGCCCAGCAACCAGAGGTCGAAACGCTGCACCGCATTGCCGGCAAGCTCATAGGGGTGCTGGAGTGAGAACTGCCACAGCAGCCCCCAATACAACAGTGGCAGCATAACCGTCACCAGCAACAGAGACCGGGGTTTCAGATAAAGCAGCAATAAAGCGGCCAGGCCATAACAAAGCGCGATGCGTTGCAGCACACCGGGGATACGCAGCTCCGTCAGGCTTTGGGAAAAAGGAAACCAGTGCAGAAATAAGCCGCAGCCAAACAGCAATAAGGTGCGTTTGGCTATTTTGCCAAAGACTGCCGCGGTTGGTGTGGCTTTGGCCATGGAAAAGGCCATCGCGGCCCCTACCGCAAATAAGAACATCGGAAAGACAATATCGGCAAAAGTAAAACCATGCCACTCTGCATGCAGTAAGGGAGCATACACCTGGCTCCAGGAGCCAGGTGTATTGACCAGGATCATCAGCGCAATGGCCAGGCCTCTTAGTGCATCCAGCGCCACAAAACGTTCAGGCTGGCGCTGGGCAGTTGCAACCGTCATATGGTTATTTCCAGCTTTTCAGCTTATGGCCTTTGACGGCATAGAACAAGATAAAGGCATAGCATGGCAGCATGACAAAATAAGCGCCCTGCTGGCCTAAACCGGTGTCACTGAACAAGCCCCACAGCAGCGGACCAAAAGCACCACCGGCGATGCCCATAATCAATAATGCCGAACCAATGCTGGTCAGATGGCCAAGGCCGGATAAAGCCAGCGGCCAGACCGCCGGCCAGACAATAGCATTCGCCAGACCCAGCAGTGCAATAAACATCAGTGTATCAGGCAAGGCCACCCCACCAAAGGGCACCAGCACCGTATTGGCGATAGCGTACGACTCGTTATTGCCAAAAACCACCGCCAAAGTCAGTATCACCCCAAGCACGGCTGAAATTGCCAGCGCGGTTTGCTGTGACAGTACCCGTGGGATCAATGCGATGCCCAAACAATAACCGACCACCATACACACCATGGTGTAGGAGGTCATCACACTGTAGCGCTCGACACCAAGCGACAAGGCATACATGCCGATGGTATCGCCGGCAATCACTTCCACCGCCACATAGACAAAGAGTGCGACCACCCCCAACACCAAGGCAGGCTTAGCCAACACCGCTTTTAGCTGGCTTTGGCTGGCACTGGCTGCATCAGGCTGTGCCTCTTCTACCAGTTCCGGCAAAGGCGAAAAACGAACCGCCAGTGCCAATAAGCCAAGAAAAATGGCTAAGCCAAGATAAGGCAATACCATGCGATCGGCCATGGTATCGATTTGGCCCTGTGTTAACTCAGCACCAGCCGGTGCGCTCAGGCTGCCAATCACCAGGGCAGTAAACACCAGAGGAGCGACCACACCGGCGCCTTTGTTTAAAATACCCATAATGCTGACCCGCACTGCCGCCGTTTCTTCCGGCCCAAGCCGCACTACATAAGGGTTGACTGCGGTTTGCAACAAGGTTTGACCGGCACCAATCACCAGCTGAGCAAATAAGAACACTGCAAATATCTGCGTTTTCGCCGCTGGTATATACAGCAACCCCGCCAGCATCATCACACCAATACCCAGCGCCATGCCATTTTTATAACCGACTTTACGGATCAGCCAGGCCGATGGCAGCGCGGTGAAGGTCACCGCGATGTAGAAAGAAAACAGAATGAGCGCGGCCTGCGTGGTATTCAGTTGCAGCATCTGGGTCAGATACGGCATTAAAGAACCATTTAACCAGGTGGCAAAACCCAGCACAAAAAATAAGATGGCAACTATCACCATCGGCATCAGTTGTGTACGCCTGACGCTTTGTGTTGCTGCAGCTTCCATAAATACCCCTTGTTGATAAAATGTCCGGTTACAACCGGATCTGGCTATAGCTGCCGGTAGCAGCCTGAATTAGTACCTTTAATTACCAAGCCAAAGCGGTTGGCCTTGCCACCAGCTTCGCTGGCACTGTAAATCATCCGTCAGCAGCACCATATCGGCCAGATAACCCGGCTGCAATTTACCGCGCACATCCGCACAACCAATGGCTTCGGCCGGATAGAGTGCCGCCATTCGCAGGGCTTCAGCAAGCTCCAACCCCAGCACCTGTACGGCATACTGTACTGCCGCGGCCATATCCAGCACCGAGCCAGCCAGCGAACCGGCCTCATTGGTCAACTTATTGCCTTGCCGGGTTACCTTGCCATCAAAAAAAGCAAACTCGGTATCACTGGTACCAACCGGTGACATCGCATCGGTCACCAGTAGCAGCTTTCCTGGCGGTTTGGCTGCTAATGCGACTTTCGCCGCAATAGGGTCCATATGGTAACCATCCAAAATAATACCGCACCAGCTAGCAGGGTCGGCCAGCGCTACCCCAACCATGCCGGGCTCACGCGACGTCAATGGTGACATGGCATTGTATAAATGGGTAAAGCCGGTAGCGCCGGCCTGCAGTGCAGCCTGTACCGTAGCTGCATCGGCATTGGAGTGGCCTAAGAATACAATGACACCGGCAGCAACCAGTTGACGTATTTGCTGTGGCGGTATGGTTTCCGGTGCTACCGTTACCATGCGAATGCCAAGATCGGTGCGCTGGTACAACGCCAATTCTTCCGCCGATAATGGCCGGATCTGACTTGCCGGGTGCACGCCTTTTTTGGGTACCGACAAGTGCGGCCCCTCAAAGTGAATTCCCAGAATACCTGGCTCGCCGGCAGCGATGGCCTCAGCCACTGCATCTGCCGCTTGCTGCATGGTAACCAGGCTATCGGTAATAACGGTTGGCAACATGGCGCTGGTGCCAAAACGAGCGTGAGCCTGCATCATGCAAGCCAGTGTCTCCTTAGTTGGCGCAGTATTCAATAAAACGCCGCCGCCGCCATTGACCTGAATATCAATAAACCCCGGCACCAGCATACCGTCAGTGACAGCGCTGGCATCGCAAGGTGCAATAGCGGAAATACGGCCTTGTTCAATCGACACTGTGCTGTTGGAATGCCAGTGCTCACCATCAAACAGACGGGCAACGTTCAGCTCAAAACTGTTCATAACGCGGGGATCCTTGCTGCTGTGTTAATTGCTGAGCATACCATACAGCCCCCCACTCCGGCGCAGCTTTTGCATTGGTTATATGGCAGCGTACCGCCGGATCCAGGTAAGGCTCTAACTTATATGCCAGCCCGCCAATCAATGCCAGCTGCGGTGGCTCAATGGCCAATAAACGATGTGCAATGGCATTTATATGCGAAGCCCCTTGTTGCACAATAACATTGGCGCACAGATCCCCTTGCTCAGCGCAGGCAAACACCAAAGGAGCATAGCGGGCATAACTGGTAGGGGTGGCATGCATAAAATGCTGCACCAGCGCCAATTGGTCATGGCAATGGCTGGCTTGCAGTAAAGCCGACGTCATCGCTGTTGGGGCAGCTAAACCATCCAGGCTTAACAACACATGATGCACCATTTGCAACCCAAACCAGGCACCGCTGCCATTGTCGCCATAAGGAAAGCCATGACCACCCACTTCGATGATCTGTTCCCCAACCTGGGCCAGACCACAAGACCCGGTGCCAATAATAATCACAGCACCGTCTTTGCCCTGATGGGCGCCCATGCAGGCAATATGCAAATCACTGGTGAGATGAAAGGCAGCAAAAGGATGCTGCCATTCCCGGAATAAAGCGTAATACTGGGGTACATTGACCCCGGCCAACCCCGCACCTACCGTGATTTCAGCCATACTGCGCTCAGGCAGGCCGGCACAAAGTAACGCCTGACGCGTGGCATCCATAATGGACGCCGTTGCTATCTCCATACCCCGTAGTGGATTCCCTGGCCCGGCAATGCCTTCACCCAGCACCTTTGAATCCTCGGATACCAGAATAGCGCGGCATTTACTACCACCACCATCAATGCCCAGATACAGATGCTGCGGCTCTGTTGCTGTTTTCATTCAGTTCCCCAATGCAACCTGCTGCTAAGTGCTGTCGATTAATTGTGCAAAAAAGCCGATTGACAGCGTTGTCATTTTTACCAAACAGCATATAATAAATCTGCAAAATGACAAGACCTATGATGATTATTTGAGCTTATTTTTTTATGCAGTATGGTTTAAGCTTATGAAAAAACGGAGATTACCTGATGATAAAAAACCTACTCGCGCTCAGTCTGAGCGGCCTGAGCTGGCTGGCACTGGCCGGACCATTTCAGAGCCAACAGCAACTGACTGACTTTACCGCCGGCACCCAATGGTTTTTTGCCATTGACTCCGATGTGCTGGCTTCAGACAGCCGCTTTCGAGCCAGAATAGAGCTGCACAATCAATCAGGCCTTGACTTACCCGGCGGCGAACAGGACTGGGCCTGGTACTTTCATTCCATTCGCAAAATTAACGATACCGAGTCTCATGGTTTGCTGATCCAGCATATTCAGGGCGATTTGCACAGTATCCGTCCTACAGCCAGCTTTGCAGGCCTGGCACAAGGTGAGTCTGTGACTTTGCCTTATTACCCCAGCGCCCCAAAATTGAGTTATTCCGATTGGATGCCCCGAGCCTTCATGGTGGTTGCAGACATGCCTCCGGCCATCTTTAAAAATACCGATACCGAAGACTACCGTCAGTTTGTCCGCCCGATTGCTACGCCAGAGCATATTCCACTGGCCGAGCAGGCGGATCATCCGGCCGCCACTATGACCAATGCCAGGCGCTATCAACAAAACTCCAGGATAACTAGCGGCTCAGCTTTATCTACCGAAGCTTTGCAACGGCGTATTATCCCGCAGCCGGTTCAAATGCAACACCGCAGAGGCTTTACCCCTTTCAGCGCAGCTTGGCAGTTGCAGGCGCAAGGCGGCCTGATCTCAGAGGAAAGCTATCTTTCGGCGCAACTGAGCAGCTACTTTGGCCAACCACTTAGCAGCCAACAGAACAGCCCGGTAATCAAATTGCGTCTGGATAATAGCTTGCCAGGACTAAAGCCTGAAGGCTATCAGCTGTCAATTGAACGGCAACGCATTCAGATCACCGGCTATGACGAGGCAGGGGTATTTTATGGTATTCAAAGCTTACTGGCCCTGTTACCAGCCCAGGGCGGTGGAGAGGTACAACTGCCTCAGCTCAGCATACTGGATTACCCGCGTTATCGCTGGCGCGGCATGCATTACGATATGGCGCGAAACTTTCATGGCCTGGATGTGACCTTGCGCTTAATTGAGCAGATGGGCCGCTACAAACTGAACAAGCTGCATTTGCACCTGACCGAAGATGAGGGTTGGCGGCTGGAAATTCCTGGCTTACCGGAATTAACCGAGGTGGGTGCGAACCGCTGCTTTGATTTATCTGAACAACAGTGCTTGCTTACCCAGCTCGGCACAGGGCCCTACGCATCAGGCTCTGGCAACGGTTATTACAGTCGGGATGAGTTTATTCAGTTGCTGCGCCATGCCAAAAAACACCACATCGAAGTGATCCCGGAAATTGATATGCCTGGCCATGCCCGGGCGGCTGTGAAGGCGATGGATGCACGCTATCAGCGCTTGTTGGCCGCCGGACAACCCGAAGAAGCTCGTCGTTACCTGCTCTCGGAGGCGGATGATCGCTCTGAATACCTGACCGTACAAAATTACAACGACAATTCCATCAACGTCTGTCTGGACTCCACCTATGCCTTTGTCGATAAAGTCATGTACGAACTGCAGCAAATGTATCGTGCAGCTGATTTACGCCTGCAGGTATTTCATATGGGTGGTGATGAAGTGGGCGCAGGCTCCTGGCAAGCCGCCCCGGCCTGTGAGCAGTTATTTGCCGAGCCATTGAATGGCGTAGCTGGTGTAGCAGATTTAAAACCCTACTTTATCAATAGAGTCGCTCAACTCAGTCACCAGCGCGGCCTGGCTATGGCTGCCTGGGAAGATGGCTTGATGGCAGATAAAGTCCGTCCTTTTCGCCGCGAGCAATTCGACAACAAAGAAGTCATTGTCAATGCCTGGGACAATATCTGGGAACTAGGTTATGGTGACAGAGCCTACCGCTTTGCCAATGAAGGCTTTCAGGTAGTGCAATCTTCAGCCACCAATCTGTATTTTGATCACCCCCATGAGGTTCACCCCGAAGAACGTGGCTACTATTGGGCAGCCCGCTCTACCGATACCGAAAAAACCTTTTTCTACCGGCCCGATCATTACTACAGCAATGCCGAGTACACCCGGGATGGCAGCCCTATCACCGATCTGGCAACACTGATGGGACGCGCCCTGCCAGCGCTGGAAAAGCCCGAGAATATGCTGGGTATTCAGGGACAGGTGTGGAGTGAAAGTATCCGTCTGCCAGAACAATTAGAGCCAATGATCTATCCACGTATTATTGCGCTGGCCGAACGAGCCTGGCACAAAGCTGATTGGGAGCCGAATAAAAACAGCGCCGCAGCACGTCAGAGCTGGCAACAGTTTATCCAGCGACTCACCTCAGTAGAGTTTCCACGCCTGGCACAAGCGGGCGTTGGCCACTATGTGCCACCACCTGGAGCAATCCGCGAGCAGGGCCAGATCAAGGCCAATCATGCCTGGCCAACAATCAGCATTGAATACAGCCTGGATCAGGGGCAAAGCTGGCAACGCTATCAGGAGCCATTGTCGCAGGATGCAAATACCGAGGTTTGGCTAAGAAGCCGAAGCCTTTCAGAGCAAAACAGCCGCATTATCCGGCTGTAAGTATCCAAGCTTCAGGCCCCGCTGCAGCGGGGCTTTTTTTGGCCCATAAAAAAACCAGCAAAGCACGCTTTGCTGGTAAAAGACCCTTGGATAAAGGATTGGCAATAAACTCAACATCCATGTTAGCCGTCGGTGTTTGCTACCAACTACCAATAACAAACACCAGGGAATTACCGTTTGATCCGGCACCATCAAACTCCCGGGGAGTGGATGCGACAAAACATCCCAGCGTGCAATCCCCACAGAAATGACAACGCTGTCAAATGCAACTATATGCTGTTTTTTTCGACAGTGCAAGTGCTTTACAGCAAAATTTGACGTGCTAATTCAAACCAAAAGGCAGAAAAAAAGGGCCAGATGGCCCTTTATGCAGCAAAGTACCTCAACTATCAGGCGGTAGCCGCTGCTTCCGCCGGTGCTTCTTTCTCACTTTGCCAGCGCGTCAGGTGCTGTACTTGTTGCACCGACAACATCTGAGCGTAGATAGGAGCCAGATAGCCTTGCTTGCGCAACTCGTTAAACTGCTCATCACTCAGCTCATTGAGTTTCTTTTCATCAATTAAAAACAGCCCATTGATCTCACGCTTATTGCCATTAATCTGCACTGTCAGCGTTTTTGCTTCCAGTAGATTCAGGGCTGTCAGCTTCTCAACAAAGGTACGTGTGACCCGGCTGGTATCAAAGAAGTCGGCCAGCTGTTGCTTCGCACGTTGCAGCAACTCGGACTCTTCACCCTGCTCGGTGAACAGAGCTTCGCCTTCATCTGTTGCGAAACGCGGGCTGTTCTCATCGATACCAATAGTCAGCTGTTTGTCGTTTTCCGGATCTGCAGTTAAGAAAAACGGATAGTTACGGGCAGACATCGGCACATAGGAAGCCTGCATTTGCTCATCCCGCAGATACAGGTTTTTACCCGGCTCCAGGCCAAGCAGTACCACAGGCTGGAAGTTACCAGAGTCATTATTCTTCACAAACACGATTGGGTAAGCAGCAGAAGCCGGACCAAACTCATGCACTACTACCGGCAGCAAATGCTCCTCGGCGATATGGGCAAAAGGTTGTTTGAAATGCACTCGCAGCCCCTGGTGCTGCTCTTTGGAAAGTGGAACTATCTTAGCTGTCATAGTAAATCCATACGTCATGTTATGTACAAAAAAATCGCCCGATTACCTTACTGCAGTTTGCCGCGGGGTGCCATAGCTGGTCGAAAGAAATTTGTAGTCACCAAGCGGCGATAACCCTGCTCTTACATGTGCACAAAAATCACACAACAACATTGACAGCGCTGTCAAATCGCCTTACCTTTAAATTGCAACACAAAGATAAACAGACGTTAAACATATGGCCTATTTATATCAGGATTCTTTTACCTGACATTATCTGAGTATGGGCGCAGTCATAGAGAATAACCTGAATGTTTTCCATGTAATTAAGGACTATAAAATGAAAGCAACTACGTTAGCACTGACAGCCTCCTGTGCTTTTACGATCTCAATCTTGTCATTTCCTGCCGCCACTGATGATTTACAAAGTTGGCGTGGATTACCCGATTACAGCGGTGAAGTATCAAGCCATCATGGCTTGCCAAAGCTGCGACCGGATCATGAAAAATCTGAACGTTATATCATCAAGTTCAAAAGCACTGAATTGCTAGCTTATGCCGGTACACCAGTGACAACAGGTGCCGAGCAATTATCAGAGATGAAAGCATCTTATACCCAGGCCGCGGAGTCTGTGCTGTCGCAGCATCAGGCAGAGACCATTATGCACCTTGACTTCGCCCAAGCCAGTGTAGCTAAGCTGAATCAGTACCAGCTACAGGAGTTAGCAAAGCATCCGACGGTAGAGTACATCGAACAGGACCATAAACGTTACATTGACGATGTGAAAAGTTTGGACACCATCACTGCAATGTCACAAACGACGCCTTACGGCATTACCATGGTACAAGCCAATCAGGTCAGCGATGCCAATGCCACCACTATGAAGGTGTGCGTGATTGATAGCGGTTATCAGCTCAGTCATCCTGACTTACCAACAGCCGGAGTCACAGGTTCCACCTTCTCCGGGCATGGTGCCTGGTCAACAGATGGCAGCGGACATGGCACTCATGTGGCGGGTACCATAGTCGCTTTAAACAACAACATTGGCGTAGTGGGTGTACTGCCTTCAGGCCTGGTTGGCTTGCATATTGTTAAAATTTTCAATGATTCAGGGAGTTGGACACATGCATCCAACCTGATCCAGGCTGTTCAGTTGTGTCAAAACGCCGGAGCCAACGTGGTTAATATGAGCCTGAGTGGCCCTAGCTCAAATACCACTGAAAGCAATGCCATGAGTAACTTCTACAACAACGGCATGTTGTTAGTCGCCACTTCAGGGAATCTCGGTAATACCAACTTTCGTTACCCGGCATCCTATGATGCGGTGATCTCAGTGGCCGCTGTGGATGCAAATAAAAACCACGCCAGTTTCTCTGTAAGAAACTCTCAGGTTGAGCTCTCCGGTCCCGGAGTGAATGTGCTTTCCACTTGCAACAATAGCAATTATTGCAATAAATCTGGCACCTCGATGGCAGCACCACACGTTACTGGTGTTGCCGCACTGGTATGGAGCAATCATCCGCAGTGTACCAATGCTCAAATTCGGAATGTGCTGAATCAGACTGCAGAGCATCGGGGTACGTCAGGTCGCAATAACAACTTTGGCTGGGGTATTGTCCAGGCTAAAGCTGCCCATGATTGGATTACTAGCAATGGCTGTGATGGAGGAGGAAGCAGTGATTATACATGGCAATATGCGCCAACTTTCAATAGCCGTGTTTGCCCTATAGGCTCTATTCCGGGAACTGTAACACTCCAGAATCTCGGCTCAACCTGCCCTAACCATAACAAGATTGCCAGAACTAATGAATATGTAACAGGTCTAGGAGGGGCGGGTGGTCCTGGGTGCTACAAAGCTTTGCAATGCCGTTAATTGCAACATTCAAGGCTAGGCTGACTTACGCAGCCTGGTCTTGTGAAATAACTGCGTTATCAATACATGCTAACGCAACCTTCTATTGCTTATTTATAAAGGATAATACCTATGAAATGGTTTCTCTATGCCGCTGCAGTGCTGTTTGTAGTCAGTTCAGCTGTGAGCGCAGATGAAGTGAATGAAGTTAGTAACAACAAGAAAGCCTGATCCATCTATCTCAGCCAGATTTTCATGATCAGATAACCAGCCAAAGGTTGTGACTACTGCCTCAATAGGCTCGCAGAATTTTTGATGTAATCACATTTATAATCAATTTTTTGCCTTGGCAAATAAAGAAGGGGAAGCCTTTGGCTTCCCCTTCTTTCTGCTTAAGCAATTATTGTGACATTTTAAAAACGGACGTTTACACCTGCAGTAAAACGACGACCATTCTGGTACAAAGAGGCTGGACGAGTCTTATCAATATGGTATTGATACAAGTCCTCATCCAATAAGTTCACAGCCTCTACCACAAATGAAACATTGTCATTGAAGTTGTATGTCAGGCTGGCATCCAACTGACCGAATGCATCGGTATAGACTTCATTACCAAACTCACCAACCCCATTGAAAAACTCGGTCCGGTAGTTGTAACTTAAGCGGGCACTAAACATATCATTCTCAAAGTAACCGGTCAGGTTAGCCATATGCCGGGAGTTACCTGCAATCAAACCAGAGCCTGGGTTATTTACAGCATCACGGTCCTGGTCACTCTTAGCATCTGTATAAGTATAGTTGGTGATAAACCCAAAATAACCAAAAGCTTGCTGGTACGAAACTTCAAGTCCTTGTACCCGGCCACCTAAACCATTTTTCGGCTCTGTAATTGTGACTTCTACCATCTCATTATTCGCTTCATCAAACGCCATTTCACGAGTAACAGAGTTAAGTACAGAGCCCTGAATATCCTTGTGGAAGTAGGTAAAGGCAATTAAGGAGCTTGAGTTAAAATACCACTCATAGCTCAAGTCAAATTGATTGGCGCGTACAGGCTCTAAGAATGGGTTCCCCCTATTACCGCTGCGAGTTGGGATATTAACTGACTGCTGATTAGCAATATTGACATAATCAGGTCTAGACATAACGCGCGCAGCAGAGAAGCGAACCAAGCTATCGTCTGACAAATCAAATACCACGTTGATATTTGGCAACACATCCGTATAGCTATGTTTCAGTGTATCGTATGCCACCCCCCAGTCACCACCCTGACTCGGCTCCAGTTCATTCGCTAAAATAGCGTAGCCACCAACCATATTAACTGACGCTGCAACCCAATCACCATTCCAGCTATAACCTGATGAGGAAACATCCGTTTTCACCACCCTCACCCCAACATCGCCACGCACTCTATCGCTGGAAAAGTCAGCCTTTGCATAACCAGCCCAAATTTTCTCATTAACTTCCCAGGTATTTGGCAAAAATAAGAAGGTTGCGGTTGGTGAATCATACGCCTGTGCAGGGAAGGCTAACTCTGCAGATTTAGCACGACTCATTAAGGGATAAAACGCATAGCTATCACCACTAGCGAACGAGGAAAACGGAATAGGGTTGCCTGTCCATCCCATTGCGGCAGCTCCCCAACTACCTTGACCGGCTCTTACGTCGCCATAGGGACCATTGATCGGATCATTGTGCTGAGAGTCTGCTAACCAATGAAAGCGGGTTCCATCCTGACGTTGGCTTTTATCATGGTCCTGAACCAGAGTTCCAACTTTTAATGTATGGAAAATACCATGATCAATGTCAAACTGAAGATCCAGGCCGGCATAATTTTCTTTGTCGGTCATCAACCGAGAGCCTTCTTGCATCCAGTCTAAAGTACGATTTTCAATATCAGCGAAAGTCTCCAAATTACCGGCTGTGACATAGTTGCTAAGATTTAAGCCAGAATCATAAGATGAGCTAACATAACTGCCATTGAATTGGTGATAACGGTCGCGTGAAGTACCACCTTCGGCTTTGGTAGTTCCTAGTTTACCAGTAATTATCACACCACTTGGCAGCTCATGGTTAATCTCTAAATCGTAGGACTTAGCATCGCTGTATGAAATACGGTCAATGATAGCGAATTCAGATGAGGCGTTATTTACCTGCCCAGCAACAATACCGCTACCGGAAATAACAGCAGAGTCTTCAACAAAGCCACTATTGAAGAAAGTATAGAGATTGTGATTAATGTTGTTAGCATCCAACTTTGTGTCCAGCACATTCAATACCACATCAGTCTGAGCTGTTGGTCGCCACTGTGCTGTTACCAAGGCAGTGGTTCGCTTACGCTCTTGCTGAAAGTAAGCATTCCCAATAATACGGGGAGCCCAGTAATCTTCGCCATCTACTTCTTGTCGGTCGAAACCAAGAACTTCTTTCCCTTTACGTGCTAAAGAGCGCTCCTGACGCGTTAAGGAAACCAAAAGACCAAAAGTCTCATCAGCATTTTTCCAAGAATATAGCCCGGATAATTGCGGATCCCACTCTTTAGATACATCGCTGTACTGTCCCTGCACTTGTAAAGATATGGTATTGGCATCCAAATCCAATGGTTTACGAGTTTTCAAATAAACCGTACCACCTAAAGAGCCTTCCTGGATATCCGCTTGTGGTGTTTTATAAACCTCTAAGTCGGACACGACGTTTGATGGTAGTAAAGTAAAGTTAAAAGCGCGCGAAGGATTATCCAACACAAACCAGTCAGCAGATGCTACTGAGGCACCATTGAGTAAGGTACGGTTTTGCGCAGGATCGGTACCACGCACAGCTATTTTTTCGCCCTCACCAAAACCACGGGTTACTGACACACCCGTAATACGAGATAGAGATTCTGCTACGTTTTTATCCGGAAACTTGCCGATATCCTCAGCAGTAACGACATCAACGACGGCGCCAGAAAACCGCTTGGCATTTAAATTGGCTTCTTGCGAAGCTCGGATACCACGAATTTGAATCACTTCTACATTTTCATCGGTAGCACCATCATTGGCCATAACCGGCATGCTGAGGCCAAAGGCTCCCACCATTAAGCCCATTTTGACCGCCAGGGCGCATTTAGTTATTTTATTGCTGGACATAAGTTTCTCCCGTTCCTGTTATTCTCTTGTGCTGTCTTTTTTTCGAATCCCTCAATGACAACGCTGTCATTGAAATTTAACTTACACAAAAAAAATTCGTAATGCAAACCAAAATCGATGAAAATTTCAACTATTTTCTGCTCAATTTATCAGCTATCAAGCCAATGAACTGTGCAACACAAGGCCCTAAAGCTTTGAAACAAAGGGCTGCTTGCTAATTGAACAGTGCTTGATATCCTTTATAATAGCGCTAAGGATAGCATCAGACCATTGGATAACTTGCGATTTGGTCAAAAAACGCGTATCACTATCACATAAATGCTAAAAATTTGACCAGCGCTGTCATCTTGGTTCCATAACCTTAATGACCCCTTGCCTACTCGTCCAATTTTAAGTGTAACGAATTGTACTTATTTGCAGGATAAATCGATGAAAGTCACCATCAATGATGTGGCCAAACGGGCCGGAGTGTCGATAAAAACCGTGTCCCGGGTGATGAACAATGAACCCTCGGTGCGCAAAGACACCTACGATAAAGTAATGGCGGCCATCAACGAGCTGCATTACCAGCCAAACTCCGCCGCCCGTAACCTGGCCAGCACCCGGTCGTACAGCATTGGCTACATCTACGACAACCCCAATGCCTATTACATCATTGATATGCAAAAAGGCTTGCTGGATAGCTGCAAAAAGCATGGCTACGAGCTGCTGATCCACCCCACCAATGCCAAATCCCCCGGCATTGTCGAGGAAGTCAAAGAGCTGGTCAGCAAGTCGCGGCTGGCCGGTTTAATTTTAACCCCGCCTTTTTCAGAAATGCCGCATATCGCCGAGGCACTGGAAGATATGAAGGTTGATTTTGTGCGAATTGTTTCTGGCTCGACCCCATCACCAGGCGTGCACAACTGCGTGCTGATTGATGACTTTACCGCTGCTTTTAAAATTACCAATCATTTGCTTGAGCTGGGCCATATCGATATCGCCTTTTTATGCGGTGATGAGGAGCACAGCTCCAGTGGCGAACGTTTAGCTGGCTTTAAAGCCGCCCTGACCAAGCGTGGCTTGCAGGTGAATCCAAAGTTTATTGTGCCGGGTCATTACTCTTTTGAATCTGGCGTGGAAGGCGCCAAAAAACTGATGGCATTGCCGAAGAAGCCAAGCGCTATCTTTGCCTGTAACGATGAAATTGCTGCCGGCGCCCTGTTCAGTGCCCGGCTGATGAATATTAGCATTCCAGAGCAATTATCCATTGCCGGTTTTGAAAATAGCCCCTTTTCCCGCCAGACCTGGCCACCACTGACTACAGCGCATCAGCCAAACAGCACCATTGCTTCGCAAGCAGCCGAGCTGCTGTTTAAACACACCCGGCCCAATGCCAATAAAACGCAAATCATCGCCCAACCGGTGTTTATACCTGAGTTGCTGGTGCGGGAGTCGACCTGCCCGGCCAACAGCAAGCAAGGGTAACTAGCCGTCATAACAAGGGCAGCCTAAGCTGCCCATGTTGTTAACCTTCGAAGCTGTAATAAGTTGGCGAGCCTGGACCGACCGGTAAGCCCAGCACAAAGACCCACAGACAAAACAATGTGACCCAGCCGATAAAGAACACCATGGTGTAGGGCAGCATGGTAGCAATCAAGGTACCAATACCCATGTCTTTCTTGTAGCGTGCTGCCACGGCCAGAATCAAACCGAAGTAGCTCATCATTGGGGTGATCAGGTTGGTGACCGAGTCGCCGATGCGGTAGGCTGCCTGCACTACCTCTGGCGAATAACCAATAATCATCAACATTGGCACAAAAATAGGAGCCGTGATAGCCCACTGTGCTGAAGCCGAGCCCAGCATCAGATTGACGAAACCACACATGGCAATAAACAGAATGAACAACAGCGGGCCAGTTAGCCCCATCTCTTGCAGAAAGGTAGCTCCTTTCACCGCAAAAATAGTCCCTAAGTTGGTCCAGCCAAAGAAAGCAACAAACTGTGCTGCAAAGAATACCAGCACAATATAGAGCCCCATTGAGCCGATACTTTTCGACATAGCATTGATCACATCTTTATCATTTTTCATGGTGCCGGCGATTCTGCCGTAGATAAAGCCGGGAATAGCAAAGGTAATAAAGATATACACCACAATGCCGCGCAAGAACGGCGAGCCCAGCACTCCACCGGTATCCGGATTACGCAGTATGCCATTTTCGGGTACAACCGTTAATGCCAGCAAACCAAGCAAAGCAGCCAATGCAAGGCCGGCACCGATCAGGCCGCGTTTCTCTTCCGGGCGCAGTGACTCCAGTCCCTGACTTTCCAGATCAATGGATGCTTCCGAACGGTCGTATTTACCCAGCTTAGGCTCGACAATTTTTTCGGTGACAATGGCACCTAAAATGGCGATCACAAAGGTGCTGACCACCATAAAGAAGTAATTTGCTTCCGGGCCTACGGTGTAGTCCGGGTCAATCAAATGTGCCGCGGCTTCGGTAAAACCAGCCAACAAGGGATCAATGGTACCGATAAGTAAATTAGCACTGTAACCGCCGGATACGCCGGCAAAAGCTGCAGCCAGGCCAGCCAGCGGGTGGCGCCCAAGCGAATAGAAAATAGCGGCTGCCATGGGGATCAGCACCACATAACCCAGCTCAGAGGCCGTATTGGAGACGATACCGGCGAAGACAATAGTGACCGTTACCATACGCGGTGACGCGTTCATCACCATGCCCCGCATGGCAGCTGAAATCAGACCGGAGTGCTCTGCCACACTGACACCCAGCAGCGCCACCAGTACCACACCAAGCGGCGGGAAATTGGTAAAGTTTGTCACCAGGTTGGAGACAATGCGCTGCAGGCCATCAACACTAAGTAAGCTAACGACGGTAATGACGCCATCTGGCGCACGACCAGCAGCCCCTTCCGGCCTTGGATCTATAGCACTTAACTCAAAAAAAGCAGCCACACCACTCCCCAGTATGACCGCCAGGGCAAAGAGCGCGAATAAAGTTACCGGATGGGGCAAAAGATTACCAAGCCACTCAACCGTATCCAAAAAGCGGGTAAACCAACCACGTTTTTCAGTCGGGGTATCGGATTGCTGAGAACCAGCCATAAAAGCCTCTTCATTGTATTTATTGGTCGTTCAACTGCTGCTGCAATCAAGCCTATAGTGGTGAGAATAATACTTTTAACACCTTATCGCTAAAAATAGGCAGAACAGCGCAAATTCAGCATTAAAATAAGCAGGAACCCAGCAGAAACGACACTTTAATCGTAATAAACCGCCAGACTGTACCATAATTAAAGCCGACCAGAAAAGCCGATCAGTTGAATTTGCCCCCTATAGCCACCCGGATGGCTATGACCATCTGGCAAGCTGAAACATCGCTATAGCACTAAAGTACCGTTGCTGCTTGCCAGCTGTCTGCCTAGCATAGGCCATAGCAATTCATCAAAGGAGCCGCAGTTATGCGTATCGTCATTACCGGAGCGACCGGTGGTATTGGTTATGCCGTTGCCGAACATTTTGCCCGAGAGTCCCATCAGGTGGTACTGGCCGATCTGTTGCCAGAGCGCATCGAGCAATGCGTCGCAACCTTGCGCCAACAAGGACTGGATGCTGAAGGTGTGGTGCTGGATGTTACCAACGCTGATGCTATCGCGCGCTGCGCCAAGGATTTTCCAGCCGATGTACTGGTGAACAATGCCGGCATTCAGCATATCGCCCGGTTAGAGGATTTCCCGGCCGAGAAATGGCGTTTGCTGCTGGAGGTAATGCTGACGGGGCCTGCCATGCTTAGCAAAGCCATGCTACCTGGTATGCAGCAGCGAAATTTCGGCCGTATTATCAATATCGGTTCCATTCATGCTCTGGTTGCTTCACCATTCAAATCAGCCTATGTTGCCGCTAAACATGGGTTGATTGGCTTTAGCAAGGTAGTGGCACTGGAAAACGCCAGCCATAATATCACCATCAACACCATTTGCCCGGCTTATGTCAAAACCCCTTTGGTAGAGCAGCAAATTGCTGCTCAGGCCAAAGAACATGGCATTAGCGAGCAACAGGTCATTGACACTATTATGCTGGCACCAATGCCACAAAAGGCTTTTATTGATGTGGCCGAAATAGCCGCCAGCGCAGCCTTTTTGTGCTCGGATGCCGCCCGGCATATCACAGCCCAGACTCTGGTACTGGACGGAGGCTGGACTGCACGGTAAGCTCAATATCACCAGAAACAGGTAGACCACTGTGCTGCCAACGGAGCCTGCATGAAAGAAGCTGTCGACTTGATTGCGGAGCAAGGCCACATCGGCCTGGGTACCATAGCCGCAATTTCAGTCATCTATCTGGTGGTGTTATTTAGTGTCGGCTACTTTGGCCGCCGCATTGACGGCAAACACCCGCTGGCGCCCTGGGTATTCAGCTTTGCGTTATCCATTTATTGCACCTCCTGGGCTTTTTATGGGGTGACGGCCCAGGCGGCGGTCAATGGCTGGTGGATCCCTCCCACCTACATCGGTTCCTTTATTCTGTTCTGGTTTGGCTTTCAGTTGATGGCACGCATCGCTATCGCCTGCCGGCGCTACCGCATCACCTCCATAGCCGATTTTATCGCTACCCGTTTTGGCCATTCGCGCTTGCTGGCCGTTAGCATTACGCTGATTTTATTTCTGGCAGTGATCCCGTACATCGCATTGCAGCTGCATGCGGTATCGACCAGCATTAATGTGCTGGTTGCCACAGAGCAAGCCAACGACTGGTTTCGTGATACCGGCCTTTATGTCAGCTTGTGGATGGCCGCTTTTGCCCTGTTGTTTGTCAGCAAAAGTGCCAAGGCACACCAGCCCAACCCCGGCCTGATGACTGCCATAGCCTTCGAGTCACTGGTTAAATTGCTGGCGCTGCTGGCGATTGGTGCCTTTGTTTGTTTTGGTATTTACGATGGTGTCCAATCCATTTTTTCTGCCGCCCGGGAGCACCCTGGCCTGCTCGAGCTGCAGCGTCAGGCACTGCCAACCCACACCTACTGGGTGCATGTACTGTTGGGCTTTACCGCCACGCTGTGTTTGCCGCGTATGTTTCATGTATCTTTTGTGGAGAATCAGCGGCTGGGGCATTTGCGCAGCGCCCGGTGGATTTTCCCGCTCTATTTACTGCTGATGAGCATCTTTACCCTGCCACTGGCGATGGCCGGCGTGATGTTATTGGGCCATGAGGGCAATATTGATCTGGTGGTATTGCAACTGCCGCTGGCCGCAAATCGCACCGATATTGCCTTGCTGGCTTATTTGGGTGGCTTTTCTGCCGCCACCAGCATGGTGGTGGTGGCCACTGTGGTGCTGGGCATTATGATTACCAACGAATTACTGACTCCGCTGCTGTTTCGGGCCCGTCAAACCGAACACAGCCCACCCGGGTTATTAAAAATTGCCAACCTTCGTCGTGGATCCATGCTGCTGGTGCTGATGCTGGGCTTTGTTTATTACCGCTGGATTGGAACCGACACCGGCCTGGCCCAGCTTGGCCTGATGGCCTTTACCCTGGTTGCTCAACTTGCGCCGGCGCTGATCCTGGGTTTGCTATCACGCCGGGTGAACCAACAAGGTGCTCTGGCAGGCTTACTGAGCGGAGCTGTGGTTTGGGCCTACATTCTGTTGCTGCCAGAGCTTAGCCGGGCTGGCTGGTTAAGTACCCAATGGCTCACCCAGGGGCCTTTTGGTATTGGCTGGCTGGCACCACATCAATTGTTTGGCTGGCAGGTCGATGCCATTACCCTGGGTGTCTTACTAAGCCTGAGCTGCAATTTGCTGATGGTACTGCTGGTTAGCCAGCTCACCCAAACCCGGGTGGGCGAATGGTTGGAAAGCGGCCGCTTCTTGCAAAAACAACAAACAGCCACTGTGAGCCATCGCCAGGCCCGTTTATCCATGCAGGATTGCTATCTGCTGCTGCGTCGCTTTGCCGGCGAATCCGAAGCCAACCGGGTGCTACAGCGTACCGTGCGCAGCACTCAGCTGGAGCAGTATGTGCCAGCACCAGCCAATTTATTGCAAGCGTCCGAGCGGGCTTTATCGGCAGTGATTGGTGGTGCTTCGATGCGCTTGGTGATGGATGCCGCCAGCCGGCACAGCCAGTTGCCATTGGAGACGGTGGCTCGTTTTGTCGATGAAGCCAGTCAGGTGTTTCAGTTTAACCAGGCCTTGTTGCAGGCCACCATTGATAACATCAGTCAGGGCATCAGTGTGGTCGATGCCGATTTACGGCTGATTGCCTGGAACCAGCGTTATCTGGATATGTTTGCCTATCCCCCTGGCCTGGTCGAGGTCGGCCGGCCGGTGGCCGATTTAATTCGCTTTAATGCCGAGCGCGGCCTTATTCACAGTGCCGATGTCGATAGCGAGGTCGAAAAGCGGCTAAGTTACCTGCGCCAGGGCAGCAGTTATAAGTTTCAGCGACCACAAAAAGATGGCAGGGTGTTCGAGATGCAGGGCAACCCGTTGCCCGGAGGCGGCTTTGTCACCACCTTTACCGATGTTAGTTCCTTTATTGATGTGCAGCAAGCGCTGGAGCAAAGCAATCTGACACTGGAGCAGCGGGTGGCTGATCGTACCCGCAAACTGGAAACCCTGAACCAGCAACTGCAACAGGCGCAGCAAAAAATTGAAGCCAGTACCCAGGCGAAAACCCGCTTTTTTGCCGCCGCCGGCCACGATTTGATGCAGCCTTTCAACGCTGCCGCTCTCTTTGCCGGCTTACTGCGGGAAAAAGCCGACTCGGTAGAGCAAAAACAGCTGAGTGAGCATTTGATCAGCTCACTGGATTCTGCCGAAGAACTCCTCACCTCTATTCTGGAACTGACCAAGCTGGATGCCGGCGTGATCAAAGCCCATCATCAGCCCGTTGCACTCCGTGAACTGCTGGACAATTGCGCCCGTGATGCAGCCATGCTGGCAGCTGAAAAGGGCCTGACCTTCCACTACCTACCAAGCAAGCTGGCGGTTACTACCGATCGCAAATTGCTTAAGCGAGTGATACAAAATCTGCTGGCCAATGCCATCCGCTACACCGATCATGGCCGCATCGTGCTCGGCTGCAAGCGCTACGGCGAAACCATAGAAATTCGGGTGATCGATACCGGCATTGGCATTGCACCAGAGGATCAAGAACGGATCTTTGAGGAGTTTCAGCAAGGAGACAGCCAGCATCACAAAGGCCTGGGGCTTGGGCTTGCCATTGCTCACCGCATTACCGGCATGTTACAGCATCCATTGATGGTACACTCCGCCCCAGATCGCGGCAGTTGCTTTAGTATCCGCCTACCGCTGTGCCGCACCTCACAGATGCGACTGGCACCAAACACAAAACCCGATATTACAGCCAGCTTTGCTGGCAAGTCAGTACTGCTTTTGGATAACGATGAGCGACTGCTGCAAGCCGTGACCGAACTGCTACGCAGCTGGGATTGTCAGGTACACCCTATTGGCCGGCCGGAGCAGGCGCTGCAAGCCATTCGCCAGGGTATCACACCAGATATACTGCTGTTTGATTACCATCTGGATAATGGTGCTACCGGGGTGATGGTGGCGGAACAACTAAGCAACCATTTTTCGCTGCAACTGCCGGTAATTATTCACTCGGCCGATCACAGTGAACAGGTCCGTGAACATGCCTTGAATGCCGGCTTTCATTTTCTGCTCAAACCCCTCAAGCCGATGGCATTAAAACGCTTATTCCAGCGCTTACTTCGCTAATCTGTTCTTAAATATTCGTTCTCGAAAAAAGTTCGCAGCCAGTGTGGCCGGTACAGCGCCATCAAGGTCACCGCCATACCATTGAGCAACGCTTCGGGAAAGCTGATCAACAACGACAGCACTAAGTAGTTATCCTGAATAATGTGCCAGGGGTAACGGCCATCGAGGAAGAACCAGGCAGAAGTTAAACCCATATGCAGCAACATGGTTAGGGCACTGGCGAAAAAGGCCGCCACAAAGATATAAATAAACAAATGGCGCGGTAAAGAATAGTAACTAAACCAAAAAATGCCAGCACTAAACAATGCTGGCAGCACAAAGGTGCACAGGGCATAGAGGCCACCATCGGCCGGTGGCACCTGACCCAGCGCCAGCATCACCAGTAGCGGCAATAAACAGATCCAAACCGCAATGCGCCAGCCATGACAAAGCGTGACCAGGGTAATACCGAGAAAATGCACCGCCAGCCCATCGTAAATGCGGGCCTGTAACAACCAAAGCAGCAGCAACACTGCCGCCGAGCCAAACACCAGATGCTGGTACTCTGGCTCTGCTTTGAGTTTTGGCCAGAATTCGCGCGGAAAGCTTAGCCAAAGTAGCGCCAGCAACAAGCCCCAACCTAACATATTCAGTACCATTGAAACGGCCCCCGAGCAACACACACTGAGGCTATGGTACCATTTTTCAGGGTGACACTCCGCTATCCAGTCAACCGCTCTGAGTACGCTTATCAGGCTGTGCTTAGCTGCTTTTCGCTGTCGCTGGCATTCTTTCGCACCGCATTATCAGCTTTGAGTAGCTGATCCAGCATTCCAAGCGGGTTTATGCCATCAGACACAAGGCGATGAAGAAATAAGCCCACTCCGGTTGAGCCAGCAGCGAAGTCGCAACTTATCTTGGTTCTGTTATCATCCGGAAAGGCCATCCCTTCATTTTTAGGTACCGCAAAGAGTTTCAGGCCATCGGCAACATGCCAGGCCAGTTGCCGGCTCTGTTCATCTTTTAGCAACAAGTACGCATCCAACAAAAAATGGCCAATCCCAGCCAGGCCAATCATCAGCCCTGAAGTTATGGCGTATTTTTGTGCAACCGAGGCTTTGGTTTTAGTAACGACTTCCAGATAGGATGGCTTACTGGTTACCAAGTAATAGCGTAAAGCCACACTGGCCACACCAGCACTGCCGTACGCAAAGTAAGGATACAATATCGTGTCTTCACTATGCCGGGGAAAACCATAAGAACCCTGGGTTTGCCTGCCATGCGCAATGTCGAACTGTAAAGCCGACTCTCCTATCGCCAGATACTTCGTCTGATTCGTTTCACAGTACATACACAGTAAAAACAAAGCCACACCACTGGAGCCTTCAAGGAAACCAATATCATGCCCCAGCTCTTCTGGTTGCCCCCAGTAGCAGCCGTGCTCACTGTGCTGTGCGGTACAACACAGCGCATCGGCCATTTGCTGTGCCAGCTCAAGACAGTCGGACTCGGCAGTCTGCAACCAAAGCTTCAGAGCCGTCTGGCCAACACCTGCCACACCGTAACCCAGCGACATCGATTGAAACAAATAACGATGGTGTTGAATCAGTGGTAGCAATTGCAAGGCTTGCTGATGCATACCCAGTTCTGCCAGAGCCCAGACTGCCCCGGCCAACCCATCCATCAAACCAACCGGTGATTGGCCATTTTGAAAACGAACCTGTTGTGCAAGCCAGCTTTTTAGTTCTGATGGAATGCTTCCCTGCATTAATTGCCAACCATAGGCCACACCACCAATGCCATAATCAAGAGCCAAGGGGTAATCCAGACCGGCTCCAAGTGGCAATAACCTTTTGCTTTTCGTGCAATCTAATAAGGTGTGATGATACCGCAGGATTTCAGCAAGACTGTGTGTAACAAACTGGCGTAGAGCGGTGTCATCTGATACTGCCGCTACGGTTTTCGCCTGAAAGCTCCCACTATCCTGCAACAGCGCCAGACATGGTCTTAACGATGTTAGCTCACCAGATAGCAGCAGCAAAGTGCAGTCCATGTATGCCTGGGGCAAACCTATGTCTTGCTGTAACTCCTGCAGAAAGAGTCTGGGGTACTCTGGCTGCAGGTTGATCAAAGTAGTATTTGGTACCAGCATCGCCAGCAGCACACAACCTAATGCGTAATAATCATCTTGCCATGTGACTTCATCGCTACTGGTCCGCTCCCACCTGGCATAACCGGGTGTGCAGATATTGATTGAGGCATCCACCCCAGGCTCCAAGGCCGCCTCAAAATCAATCAGCTTTAACTGCTTGGTTTCAAGGTCAATCATAATGTTGTTCAGGGATAGATCACCAAACAAAATACCTGACTGGTGCAATGTATTCAGCATGTTCAGTAATGCCTGGGCAAGGAGCATAAGTTCATCTAACCAGGCCTGCATCTCTTGCTGGCTGCTGCCAGTATGGATCAACTTGTTCTGACGAACTTGATATACTCGCAAAGTCTCTCCGGCCAGGAACTCCTGAGCTAAAAAGGTATGCTGCCACTCAGTAAACAATTTCAAAGGCTTAGGAGCAATATCAAATGCAGCAACTTTATGCAGTAGCCGGTACTCTTTTTGCAGCAAGCTGATGCAATCGGTATGCTGACCATGACCAACATAAGGCCGAGCTTCTTTAATCAAAGCTTTGCAGTTCGCTGCAGGATAATCCGCCAGATACACGCCACCTGCATTTGAAAACTTGATGGCCCCTTCCATCACAAAATCACCACCAAACAACGCATGCTCTTCCTCCTCATGCAGCATTGGCTCATGCAGCATTGGGAATACTTCAGTGATAAAGTCGGGCCGCCAATAATGCGGTACTCGCTGATCGTCAACAAAGTGGTAATTATCATCCAGTATTTGCGCAACACGACCTTTCCTGCTTCGCCTTTCGGATAAGCTTTGAAAGCCGCCATACCGGTAAAAAACAATGGATGAATCTTGAAATTGGGTGTCTGAAAAGATGTAGGGACCTTGCTCACCCTCTACAGCCTCAGCCAGTGATTGGATCAAATACTCGAATTGATGCTTATCACGAGGATACACGGTGATAAATTTTCCTGACGAGGCACGGCTGCAGTTTTTGCTCAGTAACTTTTTTAGAATTCCATTGTCACTGGCAAACTTAAACTCCACCTCTGCCGCTAGCAACACCGGAACCACTTTGCCAAGGATCCGTACTGCAGAGTCCAGTGTCGCCGTAAGATGGATTTTCCAACCTTGCACTGTATCGGATGGGAAAGGGGGACGGGCATAGATCCAAAAGTAATCCTGCTGCAAACGCCAGGTTGGCGGCAACAGGGGCTTCACTGCATCCAGATAAATTTTACCAGGCTTGCGCCACTCAAAGGGAATGTAGAAATCCTGATCAACATTCAGATCTTGCATGCGGTATCCTCAACAGAAATGGATAGCGAGCAGCCGAAGGCTAAGAACGCTGGCTAAAGCAAGACTTCAGCCAGCACAGATCATGCTTAGTTAGGGGCAATCACCTTATCGCGACAACCATTGCTGCCCATGCTCCATTCATTTGATTTGACACCACCACAATTATTGCTCCAGGTGCTCCAGGCTGCAGGTGCCAGATCGCCCGCAGTGCGACCACCTTGAACTTGTTTCAATTCTTGCAGGCCAAGAACTTTCATTTTGCTGTTCTGTTTCATGATGCTTCCTTATAGTCGAATTGACATACACTAGATCGTTGAAAACATATGGAGTGAGCTCACATCGCATGCAGCTGAGAAGTTTCCAGCCTCAGCTCAACCACACCAAAGAGTTTCACTTAAAAAACGATTAATTCAACCAGGAAAAACAGATATCATAATTTAATCATAAAATAATAACGATTCTATCAGCAGCAAACGCAGTCTATAGCGCTGCTTTACGGGGTACTATCGCAGCAATAAAAAAGGGCAGCCCGAAAGCTGCCCAATCAAAGCCCCAACCAAGGCCAAAACTAGAACTGGTTCATGGTGTTGTCTTTTCCAGAAGCTTTTAACGCCGCATCACCGGAGAAGTACTCTTTGTGATCGTCGCCCATGTCCGAGCCGGCCATGTTCTGGTGCTTGACGCAGGCGATACCCTGACGGATTTCTTTGCGCTGCACCCCGGCTACATAACCCAGCATGCCGGCTTCGCCAAAGTACTCTTTCGCCAGGTTGTCGGTCGAAAGCGCTGCCGTGTGGTAGGTTGGCAAGGTGATCAGGTGGTGGAAAATGCCAGCCTCGCGCGCACCATCGGCCTGGAAGGTCTGGATGCGACGGTCTGCCTCAATCGCCAGCTCACTGCTGTCGTACTCGGCGCTCATCAGTTTGGCGCGATCAAAGGCCGATACATCTTTGCCTTCCTGCTGCCAGGCATCGAACACCTGCTGACGGAAATTCAGCGTCCAGTTAAAGGATGGGCTGTTGTTGTATACCAGCTTGGCATTAGGCACCACTTCACGGATGCGGTTGACCATGGCTGCAATCTGGCCGACATGGGGCTTCTCAGTTTCAATCCACAGCAAATCAGCACCGTGCTGCAAGGAGGTAATGCAATCCAGTACCACCCGATCTTCACCACTGCCAGGACGGAACTGGAACAAACCACTGGCCAGGCGTTTTGGTTTTAACAGCTTGCCATTGGCTTTCACTACCACATCGCCATTGGCAATGTCGTCGGCGCTTTGCACGTAGTCGCCATCCAGGAAGCTGTTGTACAAGTCACCCAGATCGCCCGGCTCTTTGGTCACAGCAATTTGTTTGGTCAGGCCAGCACCCAGCGAATCTGTGCGGGCTACAATAACGCCATCCGGTACGCCCAGCTCTAAGAAGGCGTAGCGCACGGCGCGGATTTTGGCCAGGAAGTCGGCATGCGGAACCGTGACCTTGCCATCCTGGTGACCGCATTGTTTTTCGTCCGACACCTGGTTTTCAATCTGAATGCAGCAGGCACCGGCTTCAATCATTTTCTTCGCCAGCAAATAAGTGGCTTCTTCGTTGCCAAAACCGGCATCGATATCGGCAATAATCGGCACAATATGGGTTTGGTGGTTGTCAATTTGCTGCTGCAGCTCTGCAGCTTTGGCCGCATCACCCGCATCTTTGGCCGCATCCAGCTGGCGGAACAAACCTCCCAGCTCACGGGCATCGGCCTGGCGTAAAAAGGTGTATAACTCTGCGATCAAGGCTGGTACCGAGGTCTTTTCATGCATCGACTGATCCGGCAATGGGCCGAACTCAGAGCGCAGTGCTGCAATCATCCAGCCGGATAAATACAGGTACTTTTTGTCGGTGCTGCCAAAGTGTTTTTTAATGGCAATCAGCTTTTGCTGGCCGATAAAACCATGCCAGCAGCCCAGTGACTGGGTGTACTTGCTGCTGTCGGCATCGTAGTCGGCCATATCACGGCGCATAATGCCGGCGGTATAACGGGCAATATCCAGCCCGGTCTGAAAACGGTTTTGCAGCGCCATACGGGCGGCGTATTCAGGGCTGATTTCCTGCCAGCTGCTGTCTTTGCTGCCGATCAGGGTGGCGAATTGGTCCAGGGTGCTTTGGTAAGTCATGGGATCTTCCTCAGGGCTTTTGGCTGTTGTGATTTAAATCTAGCCCTGTTCTTCTCATAAATAAAATCAATAAATACCATCCCTGACATTCATTGAAGATATGACACAACATCCTAACCAGCTCTCTTGACCCCAGGCCAAAGGATTCACTTAAAGCATTGATATTATTTATAAATAGCTGTCTTAAGCACCATGATCGCTTGTCTGACTACTCAGCTCATCCGCATCAGATGAAGCTGAGCAGTCGTTAAAACGATGATTTAACCGTGAAATGCAGTGATAGCCATAATAACTATGAATGCATAGCATCACTGGTATTGATTAGAAGAATATCAGGAGTAGCTCTCTGGCAGCTTGAGCTTTTCAAATAAAATACCGGCCTGAGTGCGGTTGTTGACATTGAGCTTGCGCAAAATAGCCGACACATGCTGTTTGATGGTAGTTTCCTGCACATTCATTTCATAGGCGATTTGCTTGTTCAGCAAGCCATCGGCGATCATCTTTAGCACCCGAAACTGCTGTGGCGTTAATTGCTCCAACCGGCTGGCAAAATCATCGTCAATCAAACTACTGGCATCAGCAACCTCCTGACTAAGCCCGGCCGGTAGCCAGCTATCGCCCTGTTGCACGGCGTCAATGGCTGCCGACATCAACTCAAGCGGAGCTGACTTCGGCACATAGGCCGCTGCACCAAGTTGCAGTGCTTGCTTAATCACGGCAGGATCCTCCACCGCCGACACCATTAACACCGTCACATCCGGGTACTCGGTCCGCAAGGCGGTTAAACCAGCGAAGCCATCGGCACCGGGCATTTTTAAATCAAGGAAGATCAAGCTGGTATCCGGATGCTGCCGCAATAAGGCCCAGACCCGCTCCATGGTATCGGCCTGCAGCAACAATGCCTGGTCGCCCAGAATGGTTTGGGCGGCCTGCGACAAGGCAACGCGGAACAACGGGTGGTCATCGGCTATGATGGCAATCATGGCAGCTCTTGGCTCAGGCTCAGAAGAAGGTACCGCTATCATAGCCGGAACTGGACCTGACAGTACAGTTCCGGCCACAGTAACCGCCTTAGAAGCGGTAGCCTACCGTCAGGCTGATGGTGCGGGGGTCAATGTAATAGCCGGTAATGGTTTGCTCACCCGCTAACAGCGGGAAGTTGTAACCGGCAATACGAGCCTGTTTATTGCCAAGGTTTTTGCCCTGCAGCGCCACATCCCAATGACCATCGTTGGAGTACCAGTTTACCCCGGCATTCAACAAGGTGTAGCCGCCATAGTCCAGCATGGAGGGCAGCTCAAAAATCTGCGTTGCACTGCGATAGGCAGCACTGGCGGTTAACACAAAATCACCAAGCTCAGTTGGCACTGTATAACGCCCGGCAATGGTCGCAGTGGTTTTGGGGGTATTGGCGAAGGACCAAAGGTTAGACACATCAATCACCGCCTGACTTTCCGGATCGAAGAAATCCACCTGCTTAAAATTCGCATTCAGATAGCCCAGAATAAAGCTCAAGTCCAGCTGTCGGCTAGCAGCAAATAAAGCTTCAATTTCACCGCCTTTGATATCGGCACTGGCTGCATTGAGCACTTGCGACACCACATTATCCGGCACGGCACGTTGCACCGTGACCTGCATGTCATCGTAGCTGGAATAAAAAGCAGCGGCATTCAAACGCAGCCGCTGATTGAGCCACTCACTTTTTATACCAAACTCGAAGGTATCCACCGTTTCGGGCTGGTAAGGATCTGCTGCATTCGGGTTGGCACTCTGCACTGCCCGCATATCAAAGCCACCGGATTTAAAACCATTGGTGTAGCTGGCGTAATACATCAAATCGCGGCTATGCTGGTACTCCACTCCCACTCGGGGCGAAAAGTGACTAAAACTGGCTTTGTCACTAAAGTCAGACTGGACTTGCAAAATAGTCCCACCCGATTCGCGCGGAGACTTGTTGCCAAGATACATAAAACGATAGACATCGGCTTCTTTGTCATCCTTGGTGTAACGCCCTCCTAAAGTCAGTGACCATTGTTCATCCAATTGATAGCTGCCTTGTGCATAGACGGCAATGCTGTCGGTATCCACACAACCACCGTTTTCAATAGTCACTCCCGCACCAGCGACAATCACAGTGCCAAAAGCGCCACAAGCTTCACCGGTGTAATAATAAATACCAGAGGTGAATTGCAACCGGTCGCCGCTGAACAAAAACTGCAGTTCCTGCGATGTTTGCTTGTCTTCATAAAAAGCGGGAATATCCAAAGAAGGCAGTGGCGTTGAATCAAAGTCGATGTTGGTATCGGTTTTGCCTTTACGCTTTGCAGTAATGGACTTTACGGTCCAGTCAGCACTCAGATCCCAGCTTAAGGTGATGGACTGACCGCTGGTTTCTACTTTGTTGTCCACCGGCATACTGGTGTAGGAGTCATAAACACTGTCTGTTAATGGCGTCTCCGGTGAGAGCAAGCTTTGAGTTAAGCGGTAACCGCCTTTGGCATTGGAGTCATCCACAGTTTTATCTGCATTCAGATGCACTCTGAAGGTATCGGAAAGATGCCATAATGCGCTGATACGTCCAGACAGCACATCCTTGTTGTAATTGTCGTCGCCGGTATTAATAAAGGTACCAAAGCCATCCCGGTTAAACGTAGCGAGGGCACCGCTGACAAAAAAGCTATCGGACAAAGCGGTTTGTCCCGACACCCGCAGATCACGCTGATTATAGCTACCAACAGTACCCCGAATACTGAATTCGTTATCACCGGTCAGCTCGCGTGTCACATACTTAACCGCACCACCTATGGTATTACGGCCATACAGCGTGCCTTGCGGCCCCCGCAATACCTCGACCCGCTCGACATCATACACATCCAGTGCCGCACCTTGCGGCCTGGCAAGGTACACATCATCGATGTAAATACCGACACCGGGCTCAAAGCCCCAGAGTGGATCCTGCTGCCCGATACCTCGGATATAAGCGGTCAGAGTGCTGTTGGTACCCCGTGAGATTTGTAAGGTGGTATTCGGGGAATATTGTTGCACAGCCGTGATATTGTCCACGCCACGCTGCTGTAACTCTGTTTCACCCAGGGAGGTAACGGCCACTGGTACCCTTTGCAAATTCTCCACCGTACGACGAGCTGTTACTTCAATACGCTCTAGCCGAAGTTCAGACTCTGTCGAGTTTTCATCGTCCGCGGCAAGGGCGCATGCGGCAATCAGGCCGGTGCTCACAGCCAGTGCCAGAGCATTCAATGTAAATCCCCGGGCTATAGCGGCGTTCTTTTTTGTTTTATTGTTCGTTGCCATCCTGTCTCTCCTGCTGAGTCGTTAACAATACGCTTCTACTGTAGGCGCAAATGCAGAATTTTTAACCTGTACCTTAGTACTATGGCTTGGCTGGTGTTGTTGTATCACACTGAATCAAAATACAACGAGGGAATTTGCATGCTGGGGTTATTCGGCTTGATCCTTGGGTTGTTGCTGCTCATCATTTTGACCATGCGCGGCTTCAACCTCTTTATTACCGCACCACTGTGCGCCTTGCTGGTGGCCTTCACCAATGGTATTCCATTTTGGGATATTGCCGACAAAGTGGATTTTGTGCATGGTTACATGTCTGGTTTTTCCGGCTTTGTTGCTGCCTGGTTTTTAATGTTTTTGCTTGGCTCTTTGTTCGGCAAACTGATGGAACACACCGGAGCCGCCGATGCCGTGGCTCTGGCGATTGTGAAACGAATTGGCCATACCCGGGCTGTACTGGCCGTTGTGATGGCTTGTGCCGTACTGACCTATGGCGGCGTCAGCGTCTTTGTGGTGGCCTTTTCCGCCTACCCAATGGCGGTAAGTTTATTTAAAGGCGCTAATTTGCCCCGACGCTTTATACCGGCGGCGCTCGCGCTTGGCTCGGTCACCTTTACCATGACTTCGGCCGGCTCGCCAGAAATTCAAAACTGGATCCCAATCCCTTACCTTGGAACCACCCCTTATGCCGGCTGGGAAGTCAGCCTGGTAGTGGCGGTCATTATGGCCATCAGCGGCTACATCAGCCTGATGTGGATGATCCGCAAAGCCGTAGCCAAAGGTGAGCATTTCATGCAGCGCGCCAGTGACCCAGTACTCGAAGATCGCAATCTGCCTAATCCTGTGTTTGGTATTATCCCACTGCTGGTGGTGCTGACGTTGTCGTTCTTTTTGCACGAAAGTCTGCAGCAGGCGGCACTGATTGTCGCTTTAGCCGGTGGGGTCAGTAGTTTGTACCTGCTGAATATAAAGTTTTTACGCAACCCGGCAGCAGCAACCAATGAGGGGGTGCTGGGTGCATTACTGGCTATCGGGAATACAGCCGCTGTGGTTGGTTTTGGCAGTGTAGCCCGGCTAACGCCAGCCTTTGCCGGCGTGGTGGATTACATGACCCATTTACCCGGCCCCGAGTTATTAGGAGCTGCAGTAGCGGTTAGTGTTATTGCCGGCCTTACTGGTTCGGCCTCCGGCGGCCAGGCCATAGCGCTGCCGGAAATCGCGCCAACTTATCTGGATCGCGGCGTCGACCCCGAGCAACTGCATCGGGTAGTGGCGATCTCATCCGGTGCGCTCGATTCTTTACCGCACAATGGCTATGTAGTGACCACCATTCGTGCTATTTGTGGTGAAACGCACCAAAATGCCTACTGGCCGGTTGCTGTAGTCAGTGTGGTAGTGCCTTTGGTCGGTGTCTTTATTGCCATTGGCCTGTTTCAGTTATTTTAAGGAGAAACCTTATGCTGGTACGGATCCTGTTCCTCAGTACTTTGTTGTTCAGTGGCCTGGCGCAGGCCATGTTGGTGGAAAAGCAGCGCTTTGAAATTGCGAAGTTTACTACCGAAAACGGTCAGGTTATTGCACCGGTACAGGTGGGTTGGGAGGCTTACGGCACTCTGAATGAAGCCAAAGATAATGTGATTTTAATCACGCACTTTTTCTCTGGCAGTTCGCATGCTGCCGGCAAGTACAGCCCGGATGATGCCCTGCCCGGCTATTGGGATGCCATTATAGGGCCGGGCAAAGCCATTGATACCGACCAATTTTATGTCATCAGTGTCGATACTCTGGTCAATGCCAATGTATTTGATCCCAATGTCATTACCACCGGTCCCGCTACCATCAACCCGGCTACCGGCAAGCCCTGGGGACTGGATTTTCCGGTGGTGACCATCGGTGATTTTGTCGAAGTGCAAAAAGCCCTGCTCGACAGCCTGGGGATTGAGCGCCTGTATGCGGTGATTGGCGCGTCGATGGGATCTTTCCAAGCCATTGAGTGGGCCAGCCGCTATCCGGAGCGGGTGGAGCGTCTGGTGCCAGTCATCGGCACTGCTTTTATCGATGCCTGGGCAGCGGTAAGGCTGGAGCGCTGGGCTTACCCAATCAAAGCCGATCCGGCCTGGAACAACGGCGATTATTATGCCAAAGGCCAACCAACCGAGGGGCTGATCACAGCACTCTCCTACATTATTCAGGATGCTGTTTATCCAACCGGTTTCAATCTGCGCTATCCGGCACCGCACACCGATGCAGCTCCCCACCAGGACATTCGTGCCAGTTTCTCTGCCTGGCAACAACTGCGGGAGCACGCTGCAGTCCGGGCGGCCTATCAGGATGCCAATCATATTTTGTATCTGGTGCGGGCTTCCCAGCTGTTTCGGGCTGGTATGGGCGACAACTGGCAGAATGCACTAAAAAAGGTACAGGCTCGTACGTTATTACTGCCGGCTACCGGCGATCAACTGTTGCTACCACAAATGAGCCGCACCACACAGCAAGCTCTTGAGGCAGCAGGCAAAGAAGTGGAATACCATGAGATCCCTGGTATCTGGGGCCATCTGGATGGTGTGGTCGGTATCGCTGCTGTAGCTGAAGTGCTTAACGACTTCCTGTTGAACTAGTAGTTGCTGACTGCTTTTCCGACACTGGCGCCCTAATGGGCGCTTTTTTGTGCTGCAAACCCTTAAGCTCGCAACCCGGATCGATTTTTCGTCGCTTATTACGATAAAAACCGTTACATTTTGCTGATGGCTAACACTCGATGAAGGAAGTAAGTATTATGGCCTTTGATTACGGCAGCGAGTCACTTGGTATTCGCAACCCCTTTAAAATGGAAGGGTTTATCCGTGCTTGTCGTGGCTTGATTGTCACACTGATGGGGGTCTACCCACTACTGCAAGTAGCTGAAGTGATTCAACAAGATAAAGCCCTGGCGTGGGTTTATGCTATTATTGGCTTTGTATTGCTTTCAGGGGGACTGCGCTCCCTTGGTGGTGGTAGCTTTCAGATGCTGCGCTTTTTTGTTGGCCGAAGCGTACCAACATCTTTAGCCCCAAACCTCAGCAAGTCAGAGCGGGAAACATCTAAACTCGAACAGCCAGCCTACCGCAGCATTGATTTGGAAGAAATGCTGATGGGCCGCAAAAACAAGACGTTTCTCGAGCCCGATGGCTTTATTTCCAGACTGGTACATACACTGGTGCCAAAGTTAATTTTCCTCCCCTACCCATTGCGTAATATTGCTCAACGTTATGCTGGTGCAGTTATTGCGACAGCAGTAGCTTTAATGGCTTTTGCGCTCACCTGGTTTGTCAGTGTGACCGGACTGATCGGCAATATTGGTGATATTTTACTGCCTTTCTTTGCTTTTTTCCTGATGCTGTATCTTATCCTCAGCTGGCGTAAAGCCAGCACCGTCTATCGCTCGGCCGAGCGTACTATCGAGGCGCAAGGGAATATCGCACTCGCTAAAATTATCGCCTTCGCTATTCTGGCCCCTGTAATACTTGGCCTTGGCCTGAACTGGTTATTGCAGCAAACAGAGATACAAGCACTTTACAGCGAGTTGCAGCATGCTAGCCTGGAGCCCTTTGCCGTATTACCACCTCTGCTTTTACTGTTGGCGTTGATGAGCATCAGCGGCGTGCTGATTATGCTGTTGCTAAAAGAGCGCACGCAGCAAGTAAAAGCCATCACCCGCGTTTCGGAGTTTCGTGATAACTGGCAGGAAAACATCCATCCACGCGAACTCTTTGTCAATATAGACAGTATTGTGATGGCTAACCGGCGCTACAAAGAGATCCCGAACAGGATTTACCGGGAACTGGAGCCTAAACTCAATGAGCAATCGTCCAGTAAAGGTGATTTCACTGGCGAAGTAATGATTGAAACGCAACCAGAATATGCTCCGTTGCCTCAAACCTCTCTGTTCAAAACACTTCGTCTTATGGCTACCCTCTTTGGTCAGATACTCCTGCTGGCAGGCCCGATCATTCTGTTTTTTATGCTGTATGAAGCAAAAACAGTGCTGAACCTTTGGCAGGACTATCAGGCCATCACTTCGGCAACAGACAGTCAGCATTTGCAGGCATTGATCGCCTTATTTAATGAAAGTCAGTTCCTGCTTAGTTTGCTTTTTTTGTGGTTAATCGCATCCAGCTTTGGTCGTTTATTGGAAAACTACTCCCATACTTTCTGGGCAGAGCTTAACTTCCAATCTTTATTGATTTACCTCAAATGCGAAGGTACTTATACCGAAAGCAAGCTGACCACAGGAAAAGGAATTTACGATTCTACGGCCTCCGAGAATTATGTGATGCGCTCTTCACTCACACCCTGGATCATCAGCTCACGTATTACTACCAGCACCTTTGCAGACAGTGGCGCAAAAAATGTTGAGCACCCAAGGCACATTATGGAGATGGAGGATAATCAAGCTGAAATGCAGGCCATTCTGGATGATATCCAAAGCTTCCTGTCGGATAGAGAAACCATTGCCCGGATAAAAAACAGTACAGACCTGAGCAGTGCAGAGCAGATTTACAAAATTAATCAGCAGTCCCGTGCCATACCAGTGCAAAATGATCAGGCTAGCTTAGCAAGCCCACAGCAAGATGCTGCCGCAAGCTCCTCAATCACCAATAAGAACTCTGGTTAACCATGCCACAAGCAGCGACAGCGCTTTGCAACCTGATGCAAGCGCTGCCGCCTCTGCCAGACTGCAGCATAACATCACCCAAGTTACTATGACGGCTCCCGAACACTGAGCTTTGATTGCGCTTTCACAGCTGTTGTCTTATCTTAAACTTCTGCCTCTGCATTTTTTTACAGGACCAGCCCCACATTGAACCAAGCACCAGCGGCATCGCCGGCCAGGGCGCCAAAACCAGCTGCACACGGAATGCAACCATTGCGGATCCGGCGCCTGTTACAAATATCCGCTATCACGTTATGCGGTTTGCTGCTGGCCGCTATTGTTTCAACTGGCTGGACGCAGGCTGTGCTGCTGGTTGGTAGTGCCTGCCTGGGGGTATCCTTTTTATCGGCCTGGTGGCAGCGACCTTTGCTGGCGGCTTACCTGTTGCTCTGGCCAATGGCACTGATGCTGACAGCCCTGGCGCTGGTCTCTGGTGGTATTCGTGATCTGGCCGTGGTGGGCTACCCTGGTGTACTGGTGTTTGCTGCAATTCTTGGCAGTCGTAATCTGTTTTTGTTTTTACTGAGCTTTATTATCCTTGCTGCGGCAGCAATGGGCTATGGCAGCATGCAGGGCTGGCTAATCCCCTATATCCCGGATGACAGCTGGCGCCATGTGCTCTATGTGAGCCTGATACTAAGCATTACCGGCTTTAGTGTGCTGCTGATGGCGCAGGATCTGCATCGCTCATTGCGCGCGCTGCAGGCAGAAAACAAACGGGTGCGCGCGACCCAGCAACAGCTGCAGCGCCTGGCAATGCACGATAAACTAACCGATTTGCCCAACCGCAGTTTGTGTGAAGATTTATTTCGCACCATGCAACAACAGTGTCTGCAACAGCATCAACGACTGGCCATGCTGTTTTTGGATCTGGATAACTTCAAGCCCGTCAATGATGCGCTAGGCCACGCCGCCGGTGATTTGCTATTGCAACAACTGACCAAACGATTGCAGTCCGAGCTCAGCAAGCACGATGTGCTGTGTCGCTTTGGCGGTGATGAGTTTATGGTCCTGTGTCCGGCGGACGCCAATGACAGTACCTTGGCTGATCTGGCCGCACGACTGCTGCAGCAAACCACCCAACCCTTTACCCTGATGCAAACCAAGGTAGAAGTATCCGGCTCTATTGGCATTGTGATCGTCCCTACGGACGGTATTGAGTTTCATGTGCTGTGCCGCAAAGTAGATCTGGCCATGCACAATGCCAAAGCAGAAGGGCGCAATACCTGGCGCTTTTACAACGAGGCGATGGATCAGGCCAATACCGACAAATTCAATTTGCTGCAACGCATCCGCGATGCCCTGAAAAACAATGAATTTAAGCTTTATTACCAGCCTAAAATTTGCCTGAAGCAAGAAGCTGTACTCGGCGCTGAAGCCTTACTACGCTGGCCGCAACCTGATGGCAGCTTTATCAACCCAGCCGACGTCATCGAGTTGGCAGAGCGAAGCGGCCTGATACTGGAGCTTGGGAGCTGGGTGCTGCAGCAAGCCTGCAGCGACTGTCAGTATTGGCAGCAGCAAGGGTTTCCAGCGGTAAAAGTTGCTGTGAACCTGTCACCTATTCAGTTTCGCGATGGCAGGCTGGAGCAAACGGTTTTGACTGCACTGCGCCACAGTGGTTTAGCACCTGAAGCCCTGGAGCTGGAGCTGACCGAGTCCCTACTAATTGATAACAGCGACTTTGTGCAGCAACAGCTCGCCCGTCTAGGCGCCTTAGGCATCACCTTTGCCATCGATGACTTTGGCACCGGCTACTCCAACCTCAGCTACCTGCGTCAGTTCAATGCTTCCAGCCTGAAGGTGGATAAGTCCTTTATCAGCTCACTGTCAGTGTCTTTGCGGGATGAGCCATTGGTACGGGCTATTATTCAACTGGCCAAAAGTCTGGAGCTTACTACGGTGGCCGAAGGCGTTGAAGACACCGCAACCTTTACGATGCTACAACAACTCGGTTGTGATGCGGCTCAGGGCTATTTATGGTCTCCAGCCGTACCAGCAGAGCAATTTATCCAATACCTGCAATGCAAGCGCTAAAATCAGTTGTCGCTATCTGGCAGATCTTTTAAGGTAGGGCAGAATCAAAATTAAGGGGCTTGTTATGCGTCTCATTGTTGTTGCTATCGGCCTGTTGCTGTCAGGCTGCGCCACTTTAAGCAAAGACGAGTGTCTGCTGGCCGACTGGCAGACATTGGGTTACGCCGATGGGGTGCAGGGCCGCTCGCCAGCCAGGATAGATACTTACCGCCAGGATTGTGCCAAACATCAGGTGACACCGGATCTGGCCTTGTACCAGCGCGGCCATCGACAGGGATTGCAACTGTTTTGCCGCACCAGCAATGGCTATGAATATGGCCGTAAAGGCCAAAGCTATCAGGGGGTGTGTCAGGGTGATGCCGAAGCCGATTTTTTACTGGGGTTTGATGCCGGCCGCCGGATTTATTTGCTGGAACAGCAAGTGCAGCAAACCGAACGCGCTATGGCACAAAATGACCGTGACCATCAGCAGTTGGGCAACAGCATTCGGGCCAAAGAAGCCTTAATGTTTGGCGATGAGCAAACCCCGGATGGCCGGCAGCAGTTGTACCGGGAAATCAGTGAACAGCGCCAGCAACAAGCCGAGCTGCTGCGGGCCCGTACCCAACTGGAGTATCAGTTGGCCGGACTGGCGCATCAAATCCAGCAGTTGGAACAGACGTTTAGTTTCTATTAAGCCGGCTCTTGGCTGGCAACTGCCAGCCTTGGGTACACCACCATGTGATCCAGATCGAGCCGGATCCCAATCATTTCACCAACCGCATGATTGTGATGACTCAAAGCCAGGCAGTACACCTGATCGCCGCTTTTCAATTCCAGACTATACAAAATATGCGAACCACGAAAGGATTTTTCCAGCACTTTAGCCGTAACGCCACTGTCATCATCGTGCACGATATCGTCAGGCCGAATCAACACATCCACCTGATCGCCCTGCTGTAAGCCCGGCTGATAACTCTGGCGAAAAACCCCAAACGAGGTTTTCACCTGCTGCGCATCGAGCATCTGCCCAGCCAGCAGCACTCCCCGACCAATAAAGTCAGCCACAAAGCGGTTTACCGGCTTGTGGTACAGCTCATAGGGCGTGGCCCATTGCTGCATCCGGCCATGTTCCATCACCCCAATCAAATCCGCCATGGTAAAGGCTTCGAATTGATCATGAGTCACCATAATGGCGGTCATCTGCTCATGCTTTAAAATCTGCCGGATATCCCGTGCCAGCGATTCTCGTAGCTCGGCATCCAGGCTGGAGAAGGGCTCATCCAGCAACAAGACCTCCGGTTTAGGAGCAATGGCACGAGCCAGCGCAATACGCTGCTGCTGCCCTCCTGAGAGCTGATGAATATAACGCCTGGCTAAATCGGGTAAGCCAACCAGTTGCAACAATTCGCGAATACGCTGCTGGCTGGCATTGCGGCTTAAATGCCTTAAACCAAAACCAATGTTTTGTGCCACCGTTAAGTGTGGAAATAAGGCAAAATCCTGGAACACCATCCCCAGCCGGCGCTGCTCTGGCGGGCATAGCAAGCCAGACGCACTGACCACGCCCTGTGACAAACTGATTTGCCCCTGTGCTACCGGCTCAAAACCAGCAATGGCACGTAATAGGGTGGTTTTACCACACCCAGATGGCCCTACCAGGCAGCCAATTTGCCCTTTCGACAGCGACAAACTGATGTCTTTCACCACAGTGTGGGGTCCGTAAGCAACCGCAAGTTGTTCCAATACCAGCATGTTCGATCCGTTTTATTGCACCCGTTCCATCGAACGGGCCAAAATTATCACAGGCAATAACCCCACCAGCACAATGGCCAGTGCCGATAAAGATGCATCGGCCAGCCGTTCATCGGAGGCCAGCTCAAAAGTCCGTACTGCCAGGGTATTAAAATTAAATGGTCGCAGAATCAAAGTTGCGGGCAACTCTTTTAACACATCAACAAACACCAGAAGCAAGGCTGTCAGTACACTACCACGCAACAGGGGGACATGCACCCGCCACAACACCTGCCGTGGTGAGCAACCAAGGGAGCGTGCAGCCTGATCCATATTGGGCCGGATCCGCTGCAAACCAGCTTCCACGCTATGTAACGAGACGGCCAAAAAGCGTACACTGTACGCCAGTAAGAGTGCAAACAAAGTACCGGAGAACAATAAGCCAGTCCGGATCCCAAACCACTGCTCAGCCAGCAGATCAATGTGGCGATCAAGAAAAGCCAGAGGCAACATCACGCCAATCGCAATCACAGTGCCGGGGATGGCATAGCCCAAAGCCGCCAACCGGACCGGAACAAGCACCAGCCAGTCGCGACGAAGCCGCCTGGCATAGGCAAAAATCACCGCCAGCAGTACTGCCAACAATGCCGCCAATGCCGCCAGCGAAAAACTGTTCCATACCAACTGCAAAAAACGTTCATCCATTGTCTGTTGCCAGGTAGCAAGAGCCCAGAGCGTTAATTGGGTAGCAGGCACGACAAACCCAAACAGCAACGGCAGCAAACACAGCAACAACACCACCCAGCCCCGGCCACCGGTTAATAACTTGCGAGGTGTCCGGCTATCCTTTTGCCCCTGATGATAATAACGAATTTTCCGCCTGGACCATTGCTCCAGCACCAGTAAAAACAACACAAAGCTGGTGAGCATCGCCGCCAACTGAGCCGCCGCCAGGCTGTTATTTAAGCCAAACCAGGTCCGGAAGATCCCGGTGGTAAAGGTATCCACCCCAAAATATTGCACCGTGCCATAATCAGCAAAGGCTTCCATCATTGCCAGCGCTGTACCGGTTAAAATGGCAGGCCGGGCTAATGGCAATGCCACTTGCCAGAAGTGCTGACGGGTGGTCAAACCCAGGGTGCGGCTGGCTTCCTGCAACGAGGCTGCCTGTTCACGAAAACCGTTGCGCGCCAGCATATAAACATAAGGGTAAAGGACCAGTGACAACATCAATATGGCGCCACCTAATGACCGGATCTCAGGAAACCAGTAATCACCATAACGCCAGCCAAATAAATCGCGCAAATGGGTTTGCACCGGGCCAGCAAAATCCAACAGGCCAGTGTAGGTGTACGCAATGATGTATGCAGGAATAGCCAGTGGTAGCAGCAGCATCCACTCCAGCAGGCGACGCCCCGGGAATTCATACTGTGATACCAGCCAGGCGCTGCCAGTCCCCAGAAACAGAGCGCCAACACCAACGCCAAAAGCCAGCAACAGCGAGTTACTGATATAAAGCCACAGTACCGTCTGGCGCAGATGCGACCAGACATCCCACTGCGGCTGCAGCAAGCTCAGCAGAATAACCAGCACAGGGATCGCCAGCACAATGGCTGGTAGTAATACCAACCAACGCCAGGGATCAAAGCGCAACGACACCTTAGCTAACACAGCCAGACTACTCGAGGCTTAGCAGTAGGCACCATTAACGCCAGCGAGCCCGATCCATCAAACGTAAGGCTTCTGCATTCAACTCACCCAATCGCTCCAGCTGCAGCGTATCGGCTTTGAAGTCACCGTAGGATTGCAGCGTCTCGCTGTAGGCTACCCCCGGACGAACCGGGTACTCATGATTAGCCTCGGCGTACCACTGCTGTGAACTTTCGCTTAACATAAACTCCAGCAGTTGCAGCGCTTGAGATGGGTTCGGCGCATGCACCGCTACACCGGCACCAGAAATATTGATGTGAGCACCTTTGTCATCCTGCTCTGGCCAGAACACTGCAATAGCAGCTGCAGCTTGCTGATCACGCGGGTCATTCATCATGCCAGCCAGATAATAGGTGTTGGCTATGGCAATATCACATACACCGGCCGCCAAAGCCCGTAACTGATCACGATCACCACCACGCGGTGGACGCGCAAAATTTTGTACCAGCCCACGAACCCATTGTTCGGTAGCGGCAGTGCCATCATGGGCTAACCGAGCCGCTACCATGGATTGGTTGTAAATATGGCTGGAACTGCGCACACAGATGCGGCCACGCCACCGCTCGGCGGTTAGATCTGATAGTTCAGCTTTATCCTCAGCACTCAGCCGATCTTTGGCATACATCACAGGACGGGCCCGCACAGTCAGACCAAACCAGTAGCCGGCTTCATCACGCAAATGAGCAGGAATTGCCTGTTGCAGTAATTCAGATGACTGCGGTTGCAGCAGTTGCTGTTGTTTGGCACGGTACAAACGCCCAACATCGGTGGTGATCAGTAAATCAGCTGGGCTATTGCGCCCTTCGCTGGCAATCCGGGTGATAAGCTCATCGGCATTACCCGTAATCAAATTCACCCGAATACCGGTACTGGCGCTGAACTGGTCCAGCACTGGTTTAATAAGCTCTTCCTGACGTGCCGAATACACATTAACCTCGGCACCAAACACAGCAGCACTTTGGCTGCCTAACGCAATGAAGGCACTGCAACACAACAACATGGATGCAAAACGCATGGCGGACTCCTGACAGGGTACAATCGCACAAAGAAACTGGCGCCAAGTATAAACCCAATGAGAATTATTCTCAATCATGCCTGGCAATATATTCCGTCACTTAACGATGCTTTTATTGTGTTAATCGCGCTGACTTACGTTCAGCGGTCCTGCTGTGATAATCTGCTTGGTAATACAAGAAGCCTCCTGAGGTTGCATGAAGATAGTTCATTTGATCCTGACGACACGCTTTGCCGGCAGCGAACGCTATGCTGTTGAGCTTGCCAATGCTCAAGCCGAACAGCACCAGGTCTACCTGGTTTTACGCAAGGCTGCGGCTGAACAGCGTCCGGATGCCATTGCCCACCGGGTCAGTCCGAAAGTCCAAATCATACTGGTGCATGACTTTGCACTGTTCTCTCATTTTCAGATCCGATCTGTACTCAAGCGTATTCAACCCGATGTCGCCCATGCGCATTTAAGCCGTGGCTGCCGGGCTCTGGCCAGCTTGCCCACCAGTACCATGCTACGCACCGCTACGTTGCACATCCATTACAAACCACAGCAACATGCTAAACTGGATGCCCTGGTCGCCATTGCCCCAGCTCAACTGGCTACCTTACCTGAGCCTCTCAAACAACACAGCAGCCACATTGACAACTGGACCTGCGCCACGGCATCCAGTCGCGAAGCTGGGCTCGCCTTGCGCAGAGAACAACAAATCCCGGATGATGATATGGTGTTTGGCAGCCTGGGGCGGGTTGAAGCCAGCAAAGGCACGGAAACATTGATTCAGGCTTTTTTACTTGCCAAACCAGCAAAAGCGCATCTGGTGATCGTAGGCCAAGGCAAAGATTGGGCTGCTCTGAAAGCCAAGTATGGTCATCAGCCACAGCTGCACCTGGTTGGTTTCAGTGCGCAGCCTCAAGCATGGCTGGCCGGTTTTGATTGTTTTGTCAGTGCCGCCCGAACGGAACCTTTTGGTTTGGTTTTTCTGGAAGCCATGACGGCCGGGCTGCCCATTATCGCCAGCCAGACACAAGGTGCCATGCATCTGGCACACTATTTCCCGTACCCTTTGGTTGCTCCGGATGATGCCAGTGGTCTGGCTGAGCGCTTGCAGCACTTTACTGCCCAGCCTTTGCCTCGCCAGCAGTACGACCTGTCGGCTTTCAATTACCAGGCACAGGTAAGCAAAATTGAACAATTCTACCAACAGCAATTGGCTCGGCTTAGTCGCCATCCTGACAATAGAGTACAGCAGAACTGATTTCGGGATAGCTAGCAAGCCCATAGAAATTAAGCCATAATACAATTCGTTATACACTGTGTGAGTGTTTTAAGGAGCGACACATGATGCTGATAGCCGTGCTGTCATGCTTTATTTTAGCCTGTTTTGCCCCCTGGCTGCACCGGCTGGGTGGCCGCCATAGCGGCTGGTTGCTGGCAACTTTGCCAGCCTCCCTGTTTGCCTACTTCGCCAGCATGTTGCCTCTGGTCAGTCAGGGACACAGCCTGCAATTTGCCTACAGCTGGTTTCCAGGCATGGGGATCCAACTCAGTTTTCTGGTCGATGGCTTATCGCTGCTCTTTGCCTTGCTGATCACCGGCATCGGCTTCTTTATCCTGGCCTACGGTGGTCGCTATCTGGAGAAGCACAAGGATCTGGGGCGCTTTTTCGTATTCCTGCTCGGTTTTATGGGCTCCATGCTGGGGGTGGTGCTATCGGATAACCTGATCAGTCTGTTTGTGTTCTGGGAGCTAACTACGGTGACCTCTTTTATGCTGATTGGTTTTAACCATGAGCAGGAAGACGCCCGTAAGAAAGCTCATCAGGGGCTGATGATTACGGTAATGGGTGGCCTGGCATTGATGACCGGCTTTATTATGCTGGGCATGGCCGCAGGCAGTTATGAGCTCAGCACCATTTTGAACAGCAATGGCTTGACCGAGCATGCCCTGTATCTGCCCATGTTGTTGCTGATCCTGCTGGGTGCCTTTACCAAATCGGCTCAGGCCCCCTTTCACTTCTGGCTCCCCAATGCAATGGCCGCCCCGACACCGGTATCGGCTTACCTGCACTCAGCCACCATGGTAAAAGCCGGCGTTTATCTGCTGGCCCGGCTGAACCCGGGCCTAGGTGGCACCGAGACCTGGCTGCTGTTACTCACCTTATTCGGCGCTTTAACCATGCTGACCGGTATTTTTCTGGCCAGCCGTGCTACCGGCGTCAAAAAGGTACTGGCCTACTCCACTGTGATGGCGCTGGGAACTCTGACCATGCTGCTGGGTCTGGGTACCGAAACGGCCGCTTTGGCCGCGGTCACCTTTTTGCTGGCCCATGCACTCTACAAAGGTGCCCTCTTTATGGTGGCCGGTATTTTGGACCATTCAGCCGGTGTGAAAGATTTCCAACAAGCAGGCGGTTTACGCCACAGCATGCCAAAAACCACAGTAGTGGCGGTACTGGCATCCCTCTCGCTGGCCGGCATTATTCCGCTGTTTGGTTTTGTTGGCAAAGAACTGTTGCTGGAAGCTGTGCTTACAGCGTCCAAATGGCATATTGGCCTGACCATAGCGACGGTGATTGCCAATATCCTGGTGGTGCTGGTAGCGGCCATCGTGGCGCTGAAACCCTGGTTTGGCGCCGTAGTGGAAACCCCGAAGAAACCGCATGATCCGGATATTGCCTTACTGATTGGCCCGGCAATACTGGCCACCTTGGGCCTGGTGTTTGGCCTGATGCCCTTTATCGCCGATAAAGGCTTACTGGCAGCCGCTGCAGGCGCTGTCTATGGTCAGCCGATTGAGCTTTACCTGGCGCTCTGGCATGGCATTAACCTGCCGCTGATGCTCAGTCTGAGCAGCCTGGTACTGGGATTACTGCTGTTTAAAGTTTGGGGCGGCTGGCGCCAGCTAACCAACTTTATGCACAGCGCCGAAAAAATTGGTCCGGAAGTGGTGTATGAGCGCTTAATGCTTGGCATGACCCAGTTTGCTGCCTGGCAAACCCAAACGCTGCAAAACGGCTACCTGCGTAATTACCTGATCACCACCCTGGGTACGGTGATTATTGTCGTAGGATGGGCCTTACTGCGGGTCAACCAACTGGAGCTAAATATCAGCTTCCAGGATATGCGGATGCATGAGGTCGCTGTGGCAGTACTGCTTATTCTATCCGCGCTGATTGCCGTACTGATGCGCTCTTTCCTGGCAGCAGTAGCCATGTTGGGGGCTCTGGGCTTTGGTGTCGCACTGCTCTATGTGTTCTTCAGTGCCGTTGATGTCGGTATCACTCAGGTGCTGGTGGAAACCATCACCGTACTGTTGTTGGTGCTGGTGTTGTACCGGCTGCCAGAGTTCCGCAGTTTATCATCTACGGCCAACCGGATCCGTGATGCCATCATCGCCGGTATGACCGGCCTGTTGATGACCATCTTAATCCTGGCGATCACCGGTGCACGCCAGTTGGAAGGCATCTCCGAGTACTTCCTGCAAAACAGCGGGCCACTTGGTCATGGCCGCAACGTGGTCAATGTAATTCTGGTCGATTTCCGGGCACTCGATACTCTGGGTGAGATTTTCGTACTGGCTCTGGTAGCTATTGGCGTGTATGCCATGATCCACTTACGTACCGGCGCTCTGCCGGTCACCAACTCGGATCGCCGGGCAGCCTTTAATCTGCGTCGCTCGCAAAAGGACAAAGCGAAAGCCGCAGCAAAAGCGGAAACCGAAGCAAACGCCGTAGCTGCTAAAGGAGAAGACTCATGAAACCACGCCGCTTTAACATGCGCTCCTTAATTTTAAATACAGGTAGCTCGCTGCTGCTGCCCTTGCTGGTGTTATTTTCATTGTTCTTACTGCTGCGAGGCCATGATGAGCCGGGTGGTGGTTTTATCGGCGGTCTGGTTGCCGCTGCGGCAGTCGCACTGAAGTTGTTTGCAGAGGATTACAAAGCGGCGCGTGAGATGCTGCGCGTTCACCCTTTGCAGCTGGTAGGCATTGGTCTGGTGCTGGCCGCGGTTGCATCCTTACCCCCATTGTTTGTTGGGGAGTCCTTTTTCACCGCTCAATGGTGGAGTCTGGACTTGCCCATTTTTGGTGAGTTAAAACTAAGTACGCCCTTGCTGTTCGATATTGGTGTTTTTCTTGGTGTGATAGGCACCGTCTTGACGGTTGTTTTCACTCTGGCGGAGGCAGAACACTCATGACTACTTTAATGGCCATTTTGATTGGCACTTTTTATGCGGCTGCTATTTACATGATGCTACGCCGCTCCGTCGTTAAACTGGTGATTGGCTTGATCTTACTTTCCAATGCCGCCAACCTGCTCATCTTTACTGTTGCCGGTATGGACAGAGGCATACCGCCACTGATCCCGAAAGGCGAATTACTGATTGAAGGCCCTGCCGCCGATCCATTAGCGCAAGCGGTCATTCTGACTTCCATTGTGATTGGCTTTGGGGTGCTGGCTTTTGCCGTGGTGTTGATCCACCGGGCGTGCGAAGTGGTGCAGACCGATGACATGAACGAAATGAAAGGAACCGATTGATGGATCTGGAAGTATTGGTTGCACTCCCGATTATAATTCCGCTACTGCTCGGTGCCCTTTCGCTGACAGTGCTCAGTAACCACAGTGCCCAGCGTTGGTTAGGTGCTATAGGCACCGGCGCTTTGTTGATATGCTCGGTTTGGTTGCTACTGCATACCCGCCAGGTTGGTATCCAGGTATTAGAGGTTGGGTCCTGGCCAGCACCCTTTGGCATTGTATTGGTATCCGATATGCTGGGTGCCATTATGGTGGTGCTGGCGTCCATTACCGGCTTCGCAACTGCTTTGTATAGTTTAAAGACTGTGCGCAAGCGCTTTGAGCGTTTTGGTTATTACCCGCTGCTGCATTTGCTGCTGGCCGGGGTAAACGGTGCTTTTTTAACCGGCGATATTTTTAACCTCTATGTCTGGTTCGAAGTATTGCTGGTTGCTTCTTTTGCCTTACTGATTTTAGGCGGTGAGCGGGCTCAAATGGAAGGGGCCATTAAGTACGTCACACTGAACCTGCTTTCTTCGGCTTTATTCCTGACCGCCATCGGCTTAACCTATGGCCTGGTTGGCACCTTGAATATGGCCGATATTGCGGTGAAGCTGGCCAGCCTGGAAGACCAGAAGATGGTGACGGTGATTGCCAGTCTGTTCCTGATTGCTTTTGCGATTAAAGCAGCAGCCTTCCCGCTGTTTTTCTGGCTACCTGCGTCTTACCACACCCCTCAGGTGGCAGTATCGGCTATTTTTGCCGGCTTGCTGACCAAAGTGGGTGTTTATGCGCTGTATCGGGTATTTACGCTGATTTTTACCGCCGATACTGGCTTTACCCACGAAATTTTGCTGTGGATTGCCATTTTCACCATGTTAACCGGTGTGCTTGGTGCTGCGGCCCAGTTTGAGGTACGGCGCATTTTAAGCTTTCACATCATCAGTCAGATTGGCTACATGATTCTAGGCCTGGCACTGTTCACCCCGCTGGCATTGATTGGCGGTGTGTTCTACATCATGCACCACATCATTGTGAAGGCCAACCTGTTCCTGGTAGCCGGCTTAATGTACCGCTTAGGCGGTAGTTTCGAACTGAAAAAGCTCGGCGGTCTGTACCGCAACCACCCAGGCTTGGCGGTGTTATTCCTGATCCCTGCTCTTTCACTGGCAGGTGTTCCACCATTATCAGGTTTCTTTGCCAAATTTATTCTAATCAAGGCCGGTGTCGAGGCCAGTGCCTGGTGGGCGGTGGGTATTGCCCTGTTGGTTGGTTTACTGACGCTGTTTTCCATGATTAAGATTTGGAATGAAGCTTTCTGGAAAGCCTCGCCAGAACCCAATCCGGCAGTACCGGCACCGACCCGTAATGCGCTGCTGTATTGGACCATCGGCCTACTGGCTGCCATGACGGTTGCTATCGGCCTGTTTGGCCAACCCATTTATCTGATGGCTGAGATGGCGGCAGAGCAGCTACTCAACCCGGCTGGTTATATTGAAGCAGTATTGGGAGGCACCACACCATGAATGTATTGCTTTCGAACCTGGTATTGGCGCTGATCTGGGCAGCCTTGACCGACACCATGAATGCCGGGGGTTTGCTGATTGGTTTTATTATCGGTTATCTGGTGCTGGTACTGGTCTTCCGGCAACACCCGGATGTTCGCCAGTATCGTTTGCGGGTACCGCGCATGTTCAGCTTTGTGGTGTTCTTTACCAAAGAACTGATTATGGCGAACCTCAAGGTTGCCTACGATGTGTTAACCCCCATCCACCTGATGAAACCAGGTGTGATTGCGATGCCACTGCGGGCAGAGTCTGATCTGGAAATAACCATGCTGGCCAATGCGATTTCACTGACTCCGGGTTCATTAAGCCTGGATGTATCTTCAGATCGAAAGGTGCTCTATGTCCATGTTATGTACCTGCATAACGAAGCAGATGTGATGAATGAGCTAAAGCGAATGGAAACCAAAATTCTGCGGGTGATGCGATGAATTCAGTACTCGATTACACACTCTGGTTATGTTTTGCGGTCCTCAGCGTGGCCATGTTTCTGGCACTCTGGCGCTTATTTAAAGGTCCTACCCTGCCGGATCGGGTGGTTGCCCTTGAGTTAATAGCCTCGATGACCGTCGGCTTGATTGGACTCTATGCTATCCGCACCGGCCGTGACGCCTTTATTGATGTCGCCATGGTGCTGGCATTGACCGCATTTCTTGCCGCTATCGGTTTTGCCCGTTACTTAGAAAAAGGGAGTCATCGCGATGATCATTGATATTCTGGCGGCTCTGTTTATCGTCGCTGGCAGTTTCTTTATGCTGGTAGCCTCCCTAGGCGTATTTCGCATGCCGGATTTGCTGACCCGTATGCACGCCACCACCAAATCAGGCGTACTGGGTGCAGGCCTTATCATGTGCGGTGTGATGCTGTTTTTTGTCGATAGCGGCGTTACCTTAAAAGCACTGGCTGTGATGGCTTTTACTACCCTAACATCCCCAATTGCAGCACATGCTATCGGCCGGGCTGGTTATTTTATCGGTGTGCCGTTGTGGGATAAAACCGTCAAAGACGAGCTGCATGGCCGCTACGACGAAGAAACCCATGTGCTACGCAGCCCGGAGCAGATGCAAGATACACAGGAAAAACCTTAAGCTTTTGGCTGCAGGCGGTTCTGATACGCCCTGAAATCAGGCACTTCGCGTTGGTAATCCTGCTGCAACAAGCTTGAGTGTACAATAAAATCCGCGGTGGCTCTGTTGCAGGCCACCGGGATATTCCACACCACCGCCAGCCGGATCAGTGCCTTTACATCCGGATCGTGCGGCTGTGAACTCAGCGGGTCCCAGAAGAAAACCAGCCAATCTACTTTTTGCTCAGCAATAAGAGCTCCAATTTGCTGGTCGCCACCGAGGGGACCACTGGCGAAACAGTGCACACTCTTGCCAAGAACATCTGCCAATAAAGAGCCGGTGGTCCCTGTGGCATACAACATTTTGTCGGCAAAAAAGTCAGTATGGGCCTTCACCCAATCAAGTAGATCCTGTTTCTTACCATCGTGTGCTACCAAGGCTATGGATTTCATCAAATTGCTCCACTTTGTTGTTAACAACCATCTTAACCGGATCTGCCATAAAAAAAAGCCCTGCAAAGCAGGGCAAACAACCAAGGTCCACGTATAACATCGTTATTGGTCCGGTAGTTGCTGCGCTTCTGGCGCTGTGCAACTCACCGTTGACCACATCATTCGTTGACGGCTTCTCGAAACGGCGTGGATGCCGCTGCAGGATGCGAACTAATTAATGCTCAGCCGCGACAATCTTCTTCATTGCAGTCATATAACCGCGTAGTGTTTTACCTACCACTTCCACCGGGTGATTGCGAATAGCTTCATTGATGGCGATCAGCTCCAGGTTATCCACACCTGCCTGTTGTGCAGCCAACCCCTTACCTACCAGCTCTGCCGGCAGGCTGTTGACGGTATCACGTAGCAATGGAATAGCTGCATTGGCGAATAAATAGTTGCCGTACTCTGCAGTATCTGAAATCACCACGTTCATCTCGTACAAGCGCTTACGGGCTATGGTATTGGCAATCAGTGGTGTTTCATGCAGCGACTCGTAGTAAGCCGATTCGGCAATAATACCGGCATCCACCATGGTCTCAAACGCCAGTTCAACCCCGGCTTTTACCATTGCCACCAGCAGAAGACCCCGATCAAAGTAGCTTTGTTCTGCTATGTGCTCATCCGACACCGGTGCCTGCTCAAAACCAGACTGGCGGGTTTCTTCGCGCCAGCGTAGTAAGTTAGCATCGTCATTGGCCCAATCCGCCATCATGGTACTGGAAAACTCACCGCTGATGATGTCATCCATATGCTGTTCAAATAAAGGCCGCAGTTGTTGCTTCAGCTGCTCGGACAGGCGATACGCTTTGACCTTGGCCGGATTCGACAACCGATCCATCATATGACTGATGCCGCCATGCTTCAGTGCTTCGGTAATCACTTCCCAGCCCTGCTGGATCAGTTTACCGGCGTAGCCTGGCTCCATGCCATCCGCTACCATACGATCAAAGGCAAGGATGGAGCCTGTTTGCAGCATGCCGCACAAGATGGTTTGCTCACCCATCAAGTCCGATTTCACTTCAGCAATAAAGGACGAGTGCAACACACCGGCGCGATCGCCGCCAGTCGCGGCTGCATAGGCTTTAGCAATGGTCAGGCCCTGCCCTTTAGGATCATTCTCCGGATGCACTGCAATCAGAGTTGGTACACCAAAGCCACGCTTATACTCTTCACGAACCTCAGTACCAGGGCATTTGGGTGCCACCATAATAACGGTTAAGTCCGGCCGAATTTGTTTGCCTTCTTCCACGATATTAAAGCCATGGGAATAGGCCAAAGTAGCGCCCTCTTTCATCAGTGGCATCACTGCATCCACCACCGCACTGTGCTGTTTATCCGGCGTCAGGTTTAGCACCAAATCGGCCGTTGGGATCAGCTCCTGATAGGTGCCCACTTTAAAGCCATTGCTGGTTGCCTTTTGAAAGGAAGCACGCTGTTCACGAATCGCTTCTTCACGCAATGCATAGCTGATATTCAGACCAGAGTCACGCATATTCAGGCCCTGATTCAGGCCCTGAGCACCACAACCAACAATGACAATATTCCAATCTTTGATGGCGCTGCAGCCGTCAGCAAACTCACTGCGGTCCATAAAGCGGCACTGTTTCAGCTGCTGCAGCTGTTGCCGCAAGTTCAGGCTATTAAAGTAATTACTCATAGTATGTCTCTAAATTCTGGTACGCTGGCCAGCCACTCTGGCTCTGGCAGACAGTGCTGCTGCGTCAATGAACTCATTCTAGGCTGGCAATATAATTGCGTGAAGTGATATATTGACAACTCTGTATTGCAATAAATGAAATAGAATGGACATCAAACAAGCACAGCTATTTATGCATCTGGCAGCTAGCCTGAACTTTGCACGGACCAGTGAGCAAATGTTTGTCAGCCCTTCCACCTTAAGCCGTGCCATCCAACGACTGGAGCAAGAGCTTGGGGTGTCGCTCTTTGTCAGGGATACCCGCTCAGTGCAGCTAACCCGTGAAGGTCAGACTGTATTGAGCTTTGTTCGCCAGTATCTGGATGACTGGCACCAACTGCAGGCCGATTTATCAGGCGACCAGGCAGGGCTTCAGGGTAGCATCCGCTTATTCTGTACCGTCACCGCCAGTTACAGCCATTTACCAGCTATTCTCGACAGATTCCGTGTACTCTGCCCCAAAGCAGATATTCAACTAACCACTGGGGATGCGGCTTCTGCACTGGAACGATTAAAGCAGGATGAAGTTGACCTTGCCCTGGCAGCAAAACCAGCCTATTTGCCCTCCAGTATGGTGTTTCACAGCATTGCCAAACTGCCAGTATCCCTTGTGGCACCAACCATCCCCTGTAAAGTCAACGATCTGCTGAGCAAGGCGCCGATCCCATGGCATGAAGTCCCTTTAATCGCGCCAGCGCATGGCCCTGCAGCGGAGCGATTTAGCAAATGGTTACAGACAGAGGGTTTTCAGCCTAATATTGTTGCGATGGTCGATGGCCACGAAGCCATGGCTAGTATGGTGGCACTTGGAAGCGGTGTTGCCGTTTTGGCAGATGTGGTGGTACAGCATAGCCCGGTCATGGACAGAGTACGTCCATTCGATAGCGGCTATCGTTTCGAACCCTTTGATTTGGGGGTCTGTTATTTAGCAAAACGGTCAAGCGATCCGCTGCTAAAAGCCTTTTGCCAGTTGGTCAGGCCACACTCCAATCTATAAAAAATGCAGCCTGAGCTGCATTCTTAAGCCAGATAAATCCAGTTACTTGATCACCTTAAGGTGACTGGCCTTAGCCAGCTTCTTACTCGCAGGCTCTGTCGCAACTGGCTCAGGCGGGCTTTCCATCTCGTGCTCATCAGGGAAGTCTTCATCCTCATCCAGGGTAAAGACAGTACCAGCACCATTTTCCTTCGCATAAATCGCCAGCACAGCTCTTACCGGGATATAAAGCGCAAACGGATGACCACCAAACCGGGCACTGCAACTGATCACGTCATTTCCCATCTGCATCTGAGCTACCGCGGATGGTGCTAAATTCAGCACGATCTGGCCGTTTTGCACAAACTGCTGCGGAACCTTGGTCTGAGGGTAGCTCGCATCCACCACCAGATAAGGAGTACAGTCGTTATCCACAATCCACTCGTAAAATGCGCGCAGCAGGTAGGGACGATTCGGCGTCATCTCAGACTCCTTTGCCGTGCCGGTATTCACGCTCAGCATCGGTCAGAGACGCCAAAAATGAGTCGCGATCGAACAAGCGCCCCATATAATTCATCAGTGTTTTACTGCCCGGCCCGGCAAGCTCAATACCCAGCTTTGGTAGACGCCATAGCAATGCCGCCATATAGCAATCCACCAGGCCGAACTCTTCACTCATAAAGAAAGGTGCTTCATCAAACAGTGGTGCTACCGCCAGCAACCCTTCGGTCAGATCCTGCCGGGCCTGGTCGGCATCGTCGTCATGACGAAGAATTTTCTCGGCCAGCGCGTACCAGTCTTTTTCAATCCGGTACATCATTAATCTGGCTTGTCCACGGGCAACCGGGTACACCGGCATTAAAGGTGGGTGCGGGAAACGTTCGTCCAGGTACTCAATAATGATTTGTGCCTGATACAACGACAGCTCACGATCCAATAAGGTGGGCAGACTGCCATAGGGGTTTACTTCATACAGCTCCTCAGGCAAGTTATCCTGAGTGACCTGGAGAATATCAACACTGACGCCTTTTTCTGCCAGTACAATACGGACCTGATGACTGTACATGTCATCGGCAGCAGAAAACAGTGTCATCACAGGGCGTTTATTGGCTGAAATCGCCATGCATTCCTCCGGTTTACAATAAACAGCAAAGGGGCCAGCAGGCCCCTATCATTAAATACTCTTTTGGATCAGATGCTTACTTAACATCTTTCCAGTATTCTTTCTTCAGCAGATAAGTTAACACGAAGAAAATGGCTAGGAAGATCAACACTTTGATCCCCAAACTCTCCGACTCCAGCCGATAAGGTTCTCCAGTATACACCAGATAGTTGACCAAATCTGCAACAGCACGATCGTATTCTTCGTCGCTCATCTCACCCGAACCATCGGTACGAATACCGACGTAAACCTGGGTTTCCTTCCCATCCACCAAACGGGTTTCATACGCTTTGTATGGCACACCTTGCAACTCTTGCAGTACATGTGGCATACCAACCATAGGAAACACATCGTTATCGACCCCAAAAGGGCGGCTCTCGTCTTTGTAGAACGATTTCAGGTAGGTATAAATCCAATTCGGACCCCGTACCCGTGCCACATTGGTTAAGTCCGGAATCGCATCACCGAACCACTCAGCGGCATCAGCCGGATCCATGGTATTGGTAATGTGGTCACCCACCCGCTCACCACTGAACATCAGATATTCCATGCCCAGCTCTTCCGGAATATTCAGATCACGGAAACTACGTGCATAACGTTGATACTGCATCTGGTGACAAGCAAGACAGTAGTTCTGATACAGCATAAAACCACGCTGTAACGACTCGGTGTCACGGATGTCCACCGGCGCTTTTTGCAGTGGAATATTCGGACCGGCAGCCAAGGCAATGGACGATACCAGCAAGGCTGCTGCAGAAATAATATGCTTCAACATCAGGTCAACCTCTCTGGCAATGGCTTGGTGTTTTCATTCTTACTGTAGAACCACAACAGAATAAAGAAACCGAAGTAGGTAAACGAGAACAGCTGCGACAAAAGAGTGTACAACGGCGTCGCAGGCAGCACACCCAGGATACCTAATGCCACAAAGCTGATGCAGAAGTTGACCAGGTTCAGCTTGTGCAGGCCACAACGGTAGCGCACTGAGCGAACTTTGCCGCGGTCAATCCATGGCAACAATGCCAGGGCCAGGATGGCAGCAAACATGGCGATAGCACCAAATAGCGGGTTAGGTACAGCCCGCAAAATGGCGTAGAACGGCGTGAAGTACCAGACCGGTGCAATATGCTCCGGGGTCTTCATTGGGTTCGCCAGTTCAAAGTTTGGCGCTTCCAGGAAGTAACCCCCCCCTTCCGGCATAAAGAAGATCACATAGGCAAACAGGAACAGGAAACCAGCCAAACCAACCAGATCTTTCACTGTGTAGTAAGGGTGGAATGGGATAGAGTCGATAATGACTTTCTTGCCACCCTTGGTGAAGTTGTTATGAAACTCAAACTTACTAACCGCATCCGCTGGCACAGTGCCATCGTTATCGCGTTTGGTTTCAATACCGTCCGGGTTGTTCGAACCGACTTCGTGCAATGCCATAATGTGCAGGAAGACCAGAATCACCAGCACCAACGGCAGCGCAATAACATGCAGCGCAAAGAAGCGGTTTAAGGTTGCACCTGAGATAACATAATCACCGCGGATCCACAGCGTTAAGTCATCACCAATAAACGGAATCACCCCGAAGATGGAGATAATCACCTGAGCTCCCCAGAACGACATCTGGCCCCAAGGCAGCATGTAGCCCATAAAAGCTTCAGCCATCAGCACCAGGTAAATTAGCATACCGAAAATCCACAGCAATTCCCGTGGTTTCTGGTAGGAGCCATACATCATGCCACGCAGCATATGCAGATACACCACCACAAAAAATGCCGAAGCACCGGTGGAGTGCATGTAACGCAGCAACCAGCCGTATTCGACATCCCGCATGATGTATTCAATCGAACGGAAAGCACCTTCAGCCGAAGGCTCATAATTCATGGTCAGCCAGATGCCGGTCAGAATTTGGTTTACCAGCACCACGATGGCCAAAGAGCCAAAGAAGTACCAGAAGTTAAAGTTTTTCGGTGCCGGATACTGCGTCATGTGGATTTTCATTTTTTCCACAACCGGCAGACGGTACTCTATCCAGTTCATCAGATTTTTCATCAGGCCGTCTCCTCGTCTTCACCGACCAAAATGGTGAATTCATCTGTAAACATGTACGGAGGAACTTCCAGGTTGGTTGGGGCAGGTACGTTTTGAAATACCCGACCGGCAATATCGAAGCGTGAACCATGACAAGGGCAGAAGAAGCCAGAGCGCACACCCTCTGCCTGGGCAGCAAAATCATTGGGCAAATAGGTTGGGGAGCAACCAAAGTGGGTGCAGATACCAACGGCAACGAAAAACTCAGGACGCACCGAACGATGGCGGTTCTGAGCGTAATGCGGCTGTTGTGGTTCTTTCGAGTCAGGATCCCGTAACCGCTCTTCATGATTCGGTAACGAATCAATCATTTCCTGGGTGCGTTTTACAATCCAAACCGGTTTCCCACGCCACTCTACCCGTATCAGCTGCCCTTCTTCCATTTTGCTGACATCCGCAGTTACTGCAGCGCCAGCCTGGCGAGCCCGCTCACTTGGGCTCCAGGACGCAATAAAGGGAACAGCGGCTCCAATGGCTCCGACCCCGCCCACGACCGATGTTGCAATGGTCAGGAATCGGCGGCGGCCATGATCGACAGGCGCGTTGCTCATCCACTCATCTCCACATTAACACTTAAACACAACTTGATTTAAGCGGCTGTTTGCCAGCAATTATTATAAATGAATAAATATCGACGATCATAATGAAAAGCCGCGCTTTACACAAGGATTAACCGCCGCTGAATCGCAATAAAAAACCCGACACAAGGCCGGGTTTGCAGGTACAAAACAAGCTTAACGCTTGGAGTACTGTGGACGTTTACGTGCTTTACGCAGACCCACTTTCTTCCGTTCAACCTGACGAGCGTCACGGGTTACGAAACCTGCTTTACGCAGTTCCGGACGCAGTGTCTCGTCAAACTCCATCAAAGCACGGGTGATGCCATGACGGATAGCGCCGGCCTGACCGCTGATACCACCGCCTTTCACGGTGATATGCATGTCGAATTTGCCAACCATATCAACCAGCTCCAGTGGCTGCATCACCACCATGCGGGCAGTTTCACGACCAAAGTACTCAGTGATAGAGCGCTTGTTGATCACGATGTTGCCTGAGCCGGCTTTTAAAAATACACGGGCCGTTGAGCTTTTACGACGACCAGTTCCATAGTATTGATTCTGTGCCATGTGATGCTCCGATTAGATGTCTAAAACTTGCGGTTGCTGAGCAGCATGCTGATGCTCGGCGCCGGCATACACTTTTAACTTACGGAACATAGCACGACCCAATGGGCCTTTTGGCAACATGCCCTTGATGGCTTTTTCAAGCACCATCTCAGGTTTTTTCGCCAGCAGCTTTTCAAAGTTAATTTCTTTGATGCCACCTGGGAAACCACTGTGCGAGTAGTACATCTTGTCTTTGGCTTTGTTGCCAGTGACAACCACTTTGTCCGCATTAACCACGATGATGTAATCACCGGTGTCCACGTGTGGTGTAAACTCAGGCTTGTGTTTACCGCGCAAGCGCGCAGCGATTTCAGTTGAGATACGTCCCAGTGTCTTACCAGCAGCATCCACAACATACCAGTCGCGTTGTACGCTTTCTGGTTTAGCAGTAAAAGTTTTCATTTATATAGTCCAAAACTTACATAGTTACACCTGATACCCGCAGGGCTATTGCGCAGTATCGTGACCGTACCCCTTCGAGTACAATTACTGCCTGGCTAAAGGGCAGTAGAGGCTGTAACGTAGGCCGGGCGCGGATTATAATTCATCCAAAGCAAAAGATCAGCCCTTCTGGTTAAAAAATATCAATTTTTCTACCGAAATACTTTATTTAGGGTAGGTGCGCCCGCGCCAGATACTCATGCGACTGCATTTCCTGCAAACGACTGATGCAACGTTTGAACTCAAAACTCAGTAAGCCACCTTGGTACAAGGCCTCCAGTTCGACTTCAGCCGACAGAATCAGGGTGACATTGCGCTCATAAAATTCATCAACCAGCGCAATAAAACGCCGCGCCACATCGTCGTTGTGCTGCCCCATCACCTTGACCCCGGATACCAGTACGGTGTGGTAACAACGGCTCAGCTCCATGTAATCGTATTGACTGCGGGCACTTTCACACAGCTCGCTAAAGCCAAACCAGACCACGCCATCGGCCTCATACCGGGCCTGAATGCTCCGGTTAGCCACTTCAATGGCTACATTCTGCTGCCTGGGTTCATCCGATAATGCCTGGAAATACTGTGCCAGATTCAGCTCAGCCTGTTGATCGAGCGGCGCATGGAAAATCTCAGCCTGCTCCAGTGTGCGCAGCCGGTAATCAATACCACTATCGACATTCACCACCACAGTGTGTCGTTTAATCAACTCAATCGCCGGCAAAAAGCGCGCCCGCTGCAGCCCGTTGCGATACAAACCATCCGGTTCAATGTTTGAGGTTGCAACCAGGGTGATGCCTCTGCTAAACAACGCCTGCATCAAGGTACCTAACAACATGGCATCGGTAATATCAGAGACAAAGAACTCATCAAAACAAATAATATCAGCCTGTTGTTTAAAACGATCGGCCACTATTTCAAGTGGGTTCGCCTGGTTGTGCAAACTTTTTAGCTCTTCATGTACCCGATGCATAAAACGGTGAAAATGCACCCGCATTTTGCGCTCAAGCGGCAGACATTCATAAAAGGTATCCATCAGGTAGGTCTTGCCCCGGCCAACCCCCCCCCATAAATACAAACCAATGACATCAGGTTTTGGCTTGGTGCTGAATAACTTCTGCCAGAAACCCACCGGGCAATGGTATTGCTGTAGTAAATCATCGTACAAACGTTGCAGATGACGGACCGCTTCCGCTTGCGCCGCATCGGGCTGGAAATCCGCACGCATTAAATCCAGCTGATATTTTTCCTGTGGTGAAGGCATAATGGCTCTACTTGAAATAAGGCTGTTCAGCCACAATTAAACCAGGGCTGTTATCTTAACATGCCTTACCACTGTAACTAAAAAAATCGGTTACACTTAGAGTGGAACCCATTGATGTAAATGCAGGAGCAGATATGACCCTAACAATGACTTTAGTGTGGCTGGCAGTTGGCTTCGTTTGTGGAGGTCTGGTGGCATGGTTTCTTGCCCTGCGACAGCATAATCAAAGCCAGTTGCAGCAGGAACTGACCGATACCCGCGAGCAGCTAAAAAAGTACCGGGCAGATGTATCCAACCATCTGGAAACCACCAACCAGCTTATTACCCAGTTGCAGCAAAACTACGGTAAAATTGCCAGCCACCTGCAGCAAAGCAAGATGGAGCTGGTAGAAAAACCGATGCTGGAGAAAAAATCCGAACCTATATCTTATTTATCGGCCGATACTGCCAGCCAGATCCGTGAATCCATCCACCAGTTGGATGAACGCAAGCCAACCTTTTCTGAATCTTTTGAGCAACCGAAAGATTACGCTGGTGGAGCCAGTGGTCTCTTGAAAGATAGCGCTAAGAAAGCGGCTGCCGCCGAGAGTTAATCCATAGCAATCCTGAAACTCTGTTTCAGGATTTTCCTCCCCTCGGGACGATGAACTTTTTTGAATGCTGAGCGTCTTTAGCAACATCCTGACTCATAAATTTTATGCTCAGCGTGTTTAATGGAGATCTGCGTGTATGAAAAGAAGCATCCTTACTTTGAGTGGTCTGCTTGCCAGCCTGTTCTTAACGGTTGGGCTGGCACAGGCAAACCTCCCGTTAGCCCAACTAAGCCAGGGCGAAATACCAACCCTGGCGCCCATGTTGGAACAGGCTACACCTGCCGTGGTGAATATTTCAGTGCAAGGCAGCCGTGAAGTTCGGCAACGCATGCCCGATGCATTCCGTCATTTTTTTGGTCCAAGAGGCCCGGGAGAGTTTCGTGAAGAACGCCCTTTCCGTGGCTTAGGCTCCGGCGTCATTATTGATGCAGAACGAGGCTACATTGTCACCAATGCCCATGTTATTCGTGATGCTACGGATATCATCATCAACCTGCAAGATGGCCGCACCTTTGCCGCTAAAAAGATTGGTGACGATCCTGAAAGTGATATCGCCTTACTGCAAATTGAAGCCGACAATCTGATTGCGTTATCCATCGCAGACTCAGACCGACTGCGGGTGGGCGATTTTGCCATCGCTATTGGCAACCCATTCGGGCTTGGCCAAACCGTGACTTCCGGCATTGTCAGCGCCCTGGGGCGCGGCAATCTTGGCATGGAAGGCTATGAGGACTTTATTCAAACCGACGCAGCTATTAATAGTGGTAATTCAGGCGGAGCTCTGGTCAATTTACGGGGAGAGCTGATCGGTATTAATACCGCCATCCTGGGACCCCATGGTGGCAATGTCGGTATTGGCTTTGCGATTCCGTCGAATATGATGAAAAACCTGGTAGATCAAATGATTGAATTTGGTGAAATTCGCCGGGGAAGTCTCGGGATCCGGGGGATTGATGTGACCTCCGAGCTTACTGAGGCTATGAACTTGTCCGTCACTCAGGGGGCTTTTGTCAACGAAGTTTTACCAGACTCTGCAGCAGAAGCAGCAGGTTTACGCTCTGGTGATGTCATTGTTGGCATGAATGGCAACCGCATTATTAACTTCCGTGAACTCAGAGCCAAGATCGCCACTTTAGGCGCAGGTCGTGAGGTGCGGCTAGCGGTACTGCGTGATGGCCGCACTCTGGATATTGATGTCACTCTGCGCCGGGCAGAGCAAGCTCAGGTAGCCGCTAATGTACTGCATCCAATGCTGGAAGGTGCCACCTTGTTAAATGACCAAACCCAGGATGGCAAAGCCGGGGTGCTGATTAGTGAACTGGAGCGCACAGCGCCTGCAGCCCGCCTTGGTTTGGAGAAAGGCGATGTGATTATTGGGGTGAACCGTCAACGTGTTCATAATCTGGCGGAGCTACGTAAGGCTCTGCAAGAGCAGCGTGGTGTGGTCGCACTGAATATACAACGCGGCAATCAAACCCTTTATGTGCTGATCCGTTAGGGAGTCAGTGCACTTTTCAATCATGACCAGCAGAGCAGTAGTATCAACATGCTACTGCTTTGCTGTAAATAATGATATCCTTTGCAGATTCAACCCTCAGCTAAACCGATGTCAGTGCTTAAGATCCTGTTTTTTTTATTACGTAGTATTGCTTACGGCCTGGCGCTGGCGCTTATTCTATTGCTGCTGTTCCCTGGGCAGCTTCGCTTAGCTGGACCAGCCCATACCACAGCCGATGCGGTGCAAAAAGCTGCACCCGTGTCTTATGCCCGAGCGGTAAGACAGGCAGCCCCTTCGGTGGTGAATGTCTATACCCGCACCACCATTAGCCACCCGCGCTCATTACGAGCTCGCACCATTGAACGCCAGGAGCTTGGTTCAGGTGTTATCATGAGCCCTGAAGGCTACATTTTAACCAATCACCATGTGGTCTATGGTGCCGATCATATCGAAGTTGCATTACAAGATGGTCGCTGGCTTGAAGCCTTGCTGATTGGCCACGATGAAATTACCGACTTAGCACTTTTGTACGTAGAGACCGATAACTTACCAGCCATCCCCCAAGATCCTGAGTTGCAACCTCAGGTCGGTGATGTAGTTCTGGCCATTGGTAACCCGCTTAATCTGGGTCAAACCGTCACCCAAGGCATTATCAGTGCCAATGGCAATAATGGTTTAAGTTCGCGTGGTTATATTGATTTTATGAGGATGGATGCAGCCATTAATGCCGGCAATTCCGGTGGAGCCCTGGTGAACAGCAATGGGACTCTGGTAGGGATTAATGCAGGCACTTTTCAGCGCCAAAGCCAGGATGTGCAAGGCATTTTTTTCGCAGTTCCCTATCAGCTAGCCTATAGAGTGATGGAAAAGCTGATCCAACATGGTCGGGTGATCCGCGGCCATCTTGGTGTTAATGGTGAGCCGGTGATTAATGCTGCGGGCGATCGACTCATTTCAAGTGGACAGCCTTTGTACGGTGTTCAGCTTACTTCCATTGCGCCACACAGCCCGGCTGCGGAAGCTGGACTGCAGGTGAATGATATTTTATTGGAAATTGATGGCATGCCACTCAGAAGTACACAACATGCCTTGAATGTGATTGCAGAAACACCACCTGATACTCTGGTGGATCTCACCATCAGCCGCAACAATGAGCGAATGGTGATACCTACCATGATACGCGAGTTCCGCTAGTTCACGTCTGACAACTCAACACAGGGTTGGACTCAGCCAACCCGCTCGATCCGGGCTCCCAGCCCTGCCAGTTTGTGTTCAATCTGCTCGTAGCCACGATCAATATGGTAAATCCTGTCCACCACAGTGGTACCGTCAGCCACCAGGCCTGCAATCACCAGGCTGGCTGAAGCACGCAGATCCGTTGCCATCACCTGAGCGGCTGTTAAATGCTCCGTGTGCTGACAAACCGCAGTATTACCCTCTAACTGGATACGGGCCCCCATCCGCTGCAACTCAGGCACATGCATAAAGCGGTTTTCAAAAATGGTTTCCGTCACCGTACCTACGCCTTGTGCCACCACATTCAACACCGTAAACTGCGCCTGCATATCGGTAGGAAATCCCGGGTGTGGCACAGTTTTCACCTGAACTGCTTTTAGAGTACGACCAGCCATAGACAAGCGGATCCAATCCTCACCAGTGCTGATATCAGCGCCAGCTTCGCGCAACTTGTCCAGCACCACTTCCAGCTCACCAGGCTGTGTATTACGACAGGTCACATCTCCCCCGGTAACAGCTGCCGCTACCAGAAAAGTGCCGGTCTCTATCCGATCGGGAAGCACACGGTACTGGCCGCCACCCAGCCGCTCGATGCCCTCAATACGAATGGTATCGGTGCCAGCACCTTCAATACGAGCCCCCAGAGCAATGAGGAAATTGGCCAGATCGGTTACTTCGGGTTCTCTGGCTGCATTCTCGATAATGGTGGTTCCACTGGCAAGCACTGCCGCAGCCATCAAATTCTCAGTACCAGTGACACTCACCATATCCATCACGATGTGTGCTCCTTTCAACCGGCTGGAGCGGGCTTTAATATAGCCATTTTCCACCGTGATCTCGGCACCCATTTTCCGTAAGCCATCAATATGCAAATTCACCGGGCGTGCCCCTATGGCGCAACCACCAGGTAAAGAGACCTCGGCCTGGCCAAAACGGCTAAGCAGCGGCCCTAACGCCAAAATAGAGGCGCGCATGGTTTTTACCAAATCGTACGAAGCCTGGTAACTGTTAATGGCCGCAGCATGAATTTGGACCTGGTGCCCTTGCCGCTCAACAGTTGCACCAAATTGGCGCAGTAATTTAAAGGTGGTGTCAATATCTTTTAATTCAGGGACATTGTCGATCAGCACCTGCCCTTCGGACAGAATACTGGCAAATAAAATAGGGAGGGCTGCGTTCTTGGCACCGGAAATGGTTACCTCGCCACGTAGTTCAGCACCGCCGGTCACAAGGAATTGCTGCATAAGTAATTACATCGATGGGTTAAGTAATTTTTCTCTACGCCATTGCTCTGGTGTAAAGGTACGAATGGACACCGCATGAATGCTGCCATCTTGAATAGCAGCCATCAGAGGGCCATAGATCATTTGCTGCTGCCGCACGCGGCTAACATCAGCAAAACAGTCGCCAACAGCCAGGACCGAATAATGCGAGCCATCAGCGCTGACTTTGACTTCAGATAACTGCAATTGTTCCTTAAGAAGGCTTTCTATCTGTTGAATTTCCATCACTAACCTGATTATTCGTTGATTGGCAACAGCTCAAGTACATCACTGACTTGAGCCAAAGAACGCAGTTGCGGTGGTACATGCTGCAATTGGACCATTAAGCCAGCCTGTTTGGCAAGCGCTACTTGCTTTAGTAACCAGGCAAGGCCTGCAGTATCAATACTTTCCAACTGACTGAAGTCAAAAGTCACTTCGCCGGATACATCTTTAAGTAGTGTTAAGGGCCAATAATTCAGTAAGGTGTTGCGATCAAGCACCCCTTCAATCATTAGCCGCTGTTGCTGCAGCTCAATCTTTAACACGCCTTATTCCTCTGGCTCTGACAGCTCAATGGGCTGTTTTGCCCGCTCTTGCAAGAGTTCGGTTACCCGGGACAGGCCTTGCTGGCGAATCATGCCTCCCAGCTCTGCACGCTTGCTATCCAGCAAGGAAATACCTTCAGCAACCATATCAAAAACCTGCCAGTATTCACTGTCACGATGACGGATCAGCTTAAATTCAATATTGATATCCGGCTTGCCCGGGTCAATCACCCGGGTACGTACAGTGGCAACCCGGCGATTACCAACATCCTGACCAGGCTCTATGATCACACGCTGATCTCTGTACAGCGTAAAAGTGCCGGCATAAGTAGAAATCATGTATTCCTGAAATGCGGCGACAAAAGCATCCCGCTCTTCTTCCGTGGTGTTGCGAATATGGTTACCAATTACCCGAAAGGCAGCATAGCGTACATCGATGTAAGGCAATAACTCATCGTGTACCAAGGTACGAAGAATTTCAGGGTTTTGTTGAATATTGTCTTTTTCTTCGGCTAAACGGCTAAAAGCGTGATCTGCAACAGTGGATATCATCTGATACGGATCGGTGTAGCGCGGCACTTCTGCCACAACAAAGCCACTGATGAGAAAGGTTGCTGCCAACAACAGTCGGCTTACTGTGTTCACTATATTCATAATTAATTCCGGTTAAATAGAAACTGACCAATCAACTCTTCCAGCACCATGGCTGAACGCGTGTCTTCAATGACATCCCCATCTTGCAGAATATGTACAGTGTCATCGATAAAGCCCGGTTGAATACCCAGGTATTGTTCACCAAGCAGGCCTGACGTCAAAATAACCACGGAGCTTGTTTCCGGGAAATTATCGTATTGCCGACTAATTTCCAGGCGTACTCTTGGTGTGTAGTAGGTTTTATCCAACTCAATCGATGCCACCCGTCCTACCACCACACCGCCTACCTTAATCGGTGAGCGGGCTTTTAAGCCGCCAATATTTTCAAAATCAGCGTACAAGGTATAGGTATCGCCAGAGCCGGCAAAACCGGTATTGGCTACTTTCAACGCCAGCACCAGAAAGGCGGCAATTGCTAAAGCTACAAAAACACCCACAAAGATTTCAATTTTCCGTGTATTCATCTTATCCACCAAACATTAAAGCGGTTAGTACAAAATCAAATGCCAGCACCGCCAAAGACGCAGTAACTACTGTTTCTGTGGTTGCCCGGGCAATGCCCTCTGAGGTTGGCACTGCATCAAAGCCTTTATGCAAGGCGATCGCCATCACGACAAAAGCAAACACCACACTTTTTATCACGCCGTTAAAAACATCTTGGTACAAATCGACGTTGGCCTGCATCGCTGACCAGTAACTGCCAGCATCCACGCCCAGCCAGTCGACCCCTACCAGATGACCACCTAAAATGCCAACAGCAGTAAAAATGATCGCCAATAGCGGCATGCTGATAACACCAGCCCAAAAACGCGGCGCGATTATTCGCCGTAATGGGTCTACCGCCATCATTTCCATGCTGGAAATTTGTTCAGTGGCTTTCATTAAACCAATCTCAGCCGTTAAAGCACTGCCTGCACGGCCAGCGAACAGCAAAGCGGTTACAACGGGTCCCAGCTCGCGCAGCAGACTCAGCGCAACTAATGGGCCTAACATACCTTCGGCACCAAATTTCACCAGTACGGTGTAGCCTTGCAGTCCAAGTACCATGCCAATAAAGAGGCCAGATACCAGAATAATCAGCAAAGACAACACCCCAACCACGTAGAGTTGCTTGATGAGTAAAGGAAAGCCTTTACGAACATCCGGCTTCCCAACAACTGCCCCAAGCAGCATCAGAGCAGCCCGGCCTAAACCAGCCACAGTTTGGATGGTATTGGCACCCAGGCGCTGTATGCGATCCACTAACATTACAACAGCTCCATCAATTCATCGGCATAAGGTGCCGCTTTGTAGTGAAAGGGGACAGCGCCGTCTGCTTCACCCTTTAAGAATTGTTGCACTAAAGGGGATGGATCTTGTCGCAGCTGTTCTGGTGTTCCCTGGCCAATCACATGCTTTTCCGCCACCACGTACACATAGTCCGCAATGCTCATCACTTCCGGCACGTCATGAGAAACTACGATGGAGGTCAGCCCCAGCGCATTATTCAGCTCACGAATCAGTTTGACCACAATCCCCATCGAAATCGGATCCTGGCCGGCAAAAGGCTCGTCATACATAATTAGTTCCGGATCCAAGGCAATGGCTCTGGCCAGCGCAGCCCGGCGAGCCATACCGCCGGATAACTCTGATGGCATCAGGTCTCTTGCTCCTCGCAACCCAACCGACTCCAACTTCATCAAAACGATGGTTCGGATCAACGTCTCAGGCAGCTTGGTATGCTCGCGAATAGGAAAAGCAACGTTATCAAACACCGACAACTCACTAAACAAAGCGCCACTTTGAAACAACATGCTCATCGATTTACGGGTTTGATACAGCTCTGAGCGGCTCATTTTCGGAATGGAGCAGCCTTTAAACAAAATATCACCGCGATCAGGCCGCAACTGGCCACCGATCAACTTGAGTAACGTCGTTTTACCGATGCCACTGGGCCCCATAATAGCAGTCACCTGACCACGTTTCACCTGCATGCTCATATCGTCGTAAATCAACCGCTCACCACGACTGAATGTCAGATTTTTAATATCCACCAACAAATCGGACAAGGTTCTCTCCATAGCATAATTAAGCTTACTGCCGCAGCAGTGCGGGCGAACTATAACGACCTCATGCCGCCAATTCAATCGGGCAACGCCGGATAACCCTGTGCAAGTCCAGCTCCGATCCGCCGATTGTAACAAAATTACTGCGGCACTACCTGGTTATTATTCGTAACAAGTCATTGCAAAAAGTCGAACAGTACCAGCATGCATAAGTTTTGCTTTTCCTGACAATAAACGGGAAAATACGACTTTCGGACCAATTGACCCATAAGGAACACCCAGTGTCTCCACTGATTGTTGCCACCATTTTCGTTCTGGTTGGCCTGGTGCTACTCATCTGGAGCGCCGATCGTTTTGTCTACGGGGCTTCGTCCATCGCACGTAACCTCAATATTTCTCCCATGATCATCGGCCTGACGATTGTGGCCATGGGTTCGTCAGCGCCAGAAATCATGGTCTCCGCCACCGCGGCCTGGCAAGGTAGGCTGGACACCGCGGTTGGCAATGCGCTGGGCTCGAATATCACCAATATTCTTTTAGTGATAGGTGCAACCGCGTTACTGAAACCCATCGCAGTGGCTTCCATGACCATTAAGCGCGAGTTTCCGTTGCTCATTCTGGTCACCCTGCTTGGCTACCTGTTTTTAGCCGACCAAAGCTTAACCCGCGCTGAAGGGGTCCTGTTTTTGGCTGGCTTTGCATTATTCCTGATGCTTATGGTGTATTGGGGCAAACATGCTACTCCCGATGATCCATTACGCACAGAGTACGAGGCTGAATTGCCCCCCGTTAAGCCTACCTGGCAAGCTGTTGTCTGGGTATTGCTTGGCTTAACATTGCTGCTGGCCAGCTCACAACTGCTGGTGCATGGTGCAGTCACTATTGCCAGTCACTTTGGCATGAGTGATTTGATGATTGGCCTGACCATTATTGCCATTGGTACCAGCCTGCCAGAGCTTGCCGCCAGTCTGATTGGTGTGCTCAAAGGTGAAGATGACCTGGCACTGGGCAACATTATTGGCTCAAATATCTTTAACATTCTGGCAGTGCTTGGCGTTGGTGCTGTTATAGCTCCCGGTATGCTCGATCCTGCTGCTGCCGGACGAGATAGTTATGTCATGATGGCTGCTACACTGGCCTTGTTGCTGATGAGTTTGCGTCTTGGCAAACTTCGGCGGATAAATCGGGTCGAAGGTTTTATTCTGCTGGCAGCTTTTGTCGGCTATCAGTACTTATTATTTTCCAGCATGAATTAACAGGTACAGCATGACCACAGATTTCAAGCAACAGGCGTTACAGGTATTACAAATTGAAGCAAGCGCTATTCAGCAACTGGCGCGCTTTATTAACGATGACTTTAATCGGGCTTGCCAGTTGATTATGGACAGCCCTGGCCGGGTGATTGTCTCCGGTATGGGCAAATCCGGCCACATTGCCAATAAAATTGCGGCCACCTTTGCTTCAACCGGTACTCCGGCCTTTTTTGTCCACCCGGGTGAAGCCAGCCATGGTGACTTAGGCATGGTAACCAAAGACGATGTGGTGATTGCCATATCAAACTCCGGTGAAACCGGTGAGGTACTCACCATTATTCCGGTACTAAAGCGTATAGGTGCCCACCTGATCGGTATGAGTGGTAATCCAGCGTCAACCCTGGCCCGCTTGTCGGATGTTCATGTCTGTGTACAGGTAGAACAAGAGGCTTGCCCGCTTGGGTTGGCCCCTACAGCCAGCACCACAGCCACACTGGCAATGGGGGATGCTATGGCGGTTGCTTTGCTCAATGCCAGAGGCTTCTCGGCCGATGACTTTGCCCTGTCGCATCCGGGCGGAAGCCTGGGGCGCCGTTTATTGTTGCGGTTAGAGGATGTAATGCATACGGGCAGCAACATGCCAGTAGTTCCCATCACCGCCACCATTAAAACTGCTTTGCTGGAAATGAGCACCAAAGGCCTGGGGATGACGGCGGTGGTAGATGATGCTGGCATCATGCAGGGGATTTTCACCGATGGCGATCTACGTCGCATTTTAGATCAGCGCTTTGATATTCACGACACCAGCATTGCTGCCGTGATGACACCAAACTGCATCACCGCCAAGCCACAGATGCTGGCTGCAGAAGCACTAAAACTAATGGAACAGCGTAAAATCAATGGCTTGGTGATTGTTAACCAACAACAACAGCCTATTGGCGCCATGAACATGCATGATTTATTAAAAGCAGGAGTGCTTTGAATGCAACAACTCTTTCAACAGTGCTACCAGGCAGTCCCGGCCAAGCTTTGGCAACAGGCCCAACAAATCCGCTTGCTGATTTGCGATGTCGATGGTGTTTTTTCGGATGGTCGTATTTATTTGGGGAACTCTGGCGAAGAATTAAAGGCTTTTCATACCCGGGATGGGTACGGCATTAAAGCCTTGCGCAAAGCCGGGATCGAAGTCGCCATTATTACCGGGCGACAGTCCAGAATTGTGCAACAACGTATGCAATCCCTGACGGTGCCTCATATTTACCAAGGCCAGGAGCATAAAATACCTGCCTTTGAAGAAGTGCTCACCATAGAGCAGCTGGAGCCACACCAGGTCGCTTACATTGGCGATGATCTCAGTGATTGGGAAGTGATGCAGCAGGTCGGTCTTAGTATTGCCGTGCAGGACGCGCACCCCTACCTGCGACTGCACAGCCATTACGTGACCAGTTGCCCCGGCGGCTTCGGTGCTGTACGGGAAGTAGCCGATCTGTTGCTGATGAGTATCGGCGCCTTCCAGCAGTTCCGGGGCAGCAGCACATGAAACCTGTCGCTTACCTGTTGCTCGGTGTTGTGCTGTTTACTTTGCTGTATCGGTGGTTCAGCAGCAGCGATGACAGCCGGCAAATCCTGACTGAGCGCGAGCTGATACCTGATTTTATCGCTGAGCAGCTTACGCGTATTGTGTATGATGAACAGGGACAACTGAGTGAACTGGTGCAGGCTGAGCGCATGGAGCACTACGACTTGCTTGGCTTTACCCAGCTCGATCGACCCATCTTTACCTTATTGGATCGAGCTCATAATCTTAGCTGGCAAGCATCCAGTCGCACGGCAGTACTCTACCCGGATGATAAATTGATTCTGGATGGTGACGTCTTGTTGCAGAACCTGGTCACAGAAGCACTGATTGATCGGGTACAAACCAGTTATCTGGAAATGTCACTGGCATCCGAGATATTATCTACCGAAGAAAATGTAGATATCTTTGGTGCCGGCTTCACCATTTCCGGCCGGGGCATGCAGGCCAGCATTGCAGAGCAAACCATTCACATTGAGCAGCACTACAGAACGGATTATCACAATGAACCTTAAGATCGTATTGGTAGCTTTCTTGCTGACAACACCAGCACTGGCTTCAACCCAGCAAGATTTTCAGCAGCCACTGAGCATTGACTCCGAGGCTTTTTTCACCGATTTACAAAGCTCTAATGTCGTCTACGAGCGCAATGTGCTGGTGCAGCAAGGCAGCCTGACTATCCGGGCAGAGCGGCTGGAAGTCGATGGCTCCGCAGGCAAAGGCATGGAAGTCTTTATTGCCACAGGCTCTCCGGCGACCTACAGTCAACGCATGGAAGATAACTCGCTGGTAGAGGCAGAAGCTTTTGAGATCCGATACGACCGTGCTAGTCGCATCCTGTTGATGGTCGGAGACGCTGAGTTAAAACAAAGCGGTAGCCTGGTACAGGCTGCAAAAATTGAGTACAACATGGAAACTCAGCAGTTGCAGGCCGAACGTGGGGAGAATGAGCGGGTGCGGACTATTTTTGCCCCAGAAAATCAACAACCATCAGCTACCAATGAAGAGAACCAACAACCATGAAGTTAACTGCATCGCATCTGGCAAAAAGCTACAAAGGGCGGCAGGTTGTCAAAGACGTAAGTCTGGAAGTTCGCTCGGGCCAGATCGTCGGCTTGTTGGGGCCCAATGGAGCCGGCAAAACAACAACATTTTATATGATTGTTGGCTTGGTACCCAGTGATAAGGGCAGCATTCAACTTGGTGAGCATGATTTAACCGACCAACCTATTCATCAACGTGCCCGTCTTGGTATTGGTTATTTGCCACAGGAAAGCTCTATTTTTCGTAAGCTAACGGTTCGTGACAACCTGATGGCAATTCTACAAACCCGTAAGGATTTAACCCCCGCCCAGCAGGAAGAGACAGCCGATGATTTGCTGGAAGAGTTCCATATTGGCCATATCAGCCAAAGCCTGGGTATGAGTTTATCCGGAGGAGAGCGCAGACGGGTAGAAATAGCGCGGGCATTGGCGGCTGATCCGCGCTTTGTGTTGTTGGATGAACCTTTTGCCGGTGTAGACCCAATCTCAGTGCTGGATATAAAAAAAATTATTCAGCATCTGAGCCAAAGAGGCATTGGCGTGCTAATTACCGATCACAATGTGCGCGAAACCCTTGATGTCTGTGAAACCGCCTATATTGTTAGTCATGGGGAGTTAATTGCAACAGGCACTCCGGCGGATGTACTTGCCAATCAGCAGGTCAGGGATGTATACCTTGGTGAACAATTCAGGCTATAGTTATAGCGACAGGCTTTCTATTCTTATGCAGGAGCACAATACACGCTAATGAAGCCATCTTTACAACTTCGCCTTGGCCAGCAACTTACCATGACTCCTCAACTGCAGCAGGCTATCCGGCTGCTGCAGCTGTCGACCATTGAGCTGCAACAGGAGATCCAGGAAGCTCTGGATGCCAATCCTCTGCTGGAATCTGAGGACGATTACGAGCAACTGAACCACAGTGAGGAACATGGGTTAGGTGAATTAGCCCGTGATCGCAACGATGCCGCGGACGACAGTGGTAATGACGAGCCAAATGAACCTGATACCGGCGAAGCCATGACCAGTCAGGACATTAGTGAGGATTTGCCCCTTGATAACCACTGGGATGATTTAGTCAGTGCCGCCCCGGTTACCTCCGGCAACTACAATGGTGAAGACGATACCGCCTATCAGGGAGAAACCACCGAAACGCTGCAAAGCTATTTACGCTGGCAGATGGAGCTAACACCTTTCTCCGATACCGATCGCGCTATCGCCGAAATTATTATCGAAGCCATTGACGAAAGTGGCTTTCTTACCATCAGCTGCCAGGACATCCTGGAGTCGCTTGGCCTTGCCGATGTAGAGGAAGATGAAGTTGAAGCCGTGCTCAAGCGCATTCAGTTGTTTGATCCCATCGGGGTAGGCTCACGCAATGTACAAGAATCCTTGCTGGTACAGTTACGGCAATTCAGCCCGGATACTCCCCATCTCGCAGCAGCCAGGCAACTGATTAGTGAGCATACCGACTTGCTCGCCAATCGGGATTTCCGTACCCTGATGAAACTGACCCGACTGAAAGAAGATGAGCTGCGCGATGCGATGCGGCTCATCCACAGCCTGAACCCGCGCCCGGGTACCACTGTGATTCGGGAAGAACAAAGCTACATTATTCCGGATGTGACAGTAAAAAAAGTAAAAGGCCGCTGGCAGGTGGAACTAAACCCGGATTCCATGCCCAAAATACGTATTAACCAGCAGTATGCAGCCATGACCAGAACCGCCAGAAACTCGGCAGACAGTCAGTTTATTCGCTCGCACCTGCAAGAAGCCAAATGGTTTTTGAAAAGCATTGAAAGTAGAAACGACACCTTGCTCAAAGTTTCAAACTGCATTGTGCAACAGCAACAGGGTTTTTTTGAGCATGGCGAAGAAGCCATGAAGCCCATGGTGTTGAACGATGTTGCCGAAATGGTTGGTATGCATGAGTCCACCATTTCGCGGGTAACGACACAAAAGTACATGCATACACCCAGAGGCATTTTTGAGCTGAAATTCTTTTTCTCCAGCCATGTCAGTACCGAAAATGGTGGGGAGTGCTCATCGACAGCCATCCGGGCACTGATTAAAAAGTTAGTGGCGGCGGAAAACCCGGCAAAACCACTGAGTGACAGTAAAATGGTGGAAATTTTGTCGGACCAGGGCATCAATGTTGCCCGCAGAACCATTGCCAAGTACCGCGAGGCCTTGCTGATTCCGCCGTCAAATCAACGCAAGACCTTACTCTGAGTACTTAACTAGAAGGAAACAGGCTATGCAAATCAATCTAACTGGTCGTCATGTTGAAATCACCGAAGCCTTGAAAGACTATGTGGACAATAAGTTTGCCAAACTCGAACGCCACTTTGAGCATATAAACAATGTACATGTGGTGCTAAACGTGGAAAAATTACAGCAGATTGCAGAAGCCAAGCTCAACCTGAACGGCGGTGAAGTTTTTGCCGTATCAGAAAGTGAAAACATGTATGCAGCGATTGACCAACTGATTGATAAACTGGACAGGCAGGTCATCAAGCATAAAGAGAAATTAGCCCGACACTGACCAACATGACAACTTTAAGCACCATGCTAGCTCAGGACTGCACCAAAAGTGCAGTCCTTTTTAACAGCAAAAAACGCATTCTTGAATACATCGCCGAGCTGGCGCACAAGCAATTGCCCGAGACATCCGAGTACGTCATTCTTGAATCTTTGATGACCAGAGAACGATTAGGCTCAACAGGCATTGGTGGCGGCATCGCCATCCCTCACGGCAAACTGAAAGATGTTGAACAGCCGGTGCTGATCTTTGTGGTCAGTAAAGAGCCGATCCAATTCGATGCTATCGATAACCAGGCGGTGGATATTTTTTGTGCCATCCTGATCCCGGAAAACCAGTGTCAAATGCATCTGAATACTCTGGCATCCATTGCCAGATTACTATCGAAAAAAGAGCTGACTCGCAAAATACGGCATGCAGAATCCGATAGTCAGCTGTATCAGATCTTAATTGATGCGCAACAAGAGGCGGAATCGTAAATGAAACTCTTGGTTGTCAGTGGTCGTTCAGGCTCAGGAAAATCCGTCGCCTTACGGGTGCTGGAGGACCTTGGTTATTACTGTGTCGATAACATCCCGGTGAATTTATTACCGACCCTGGCAAATGCAGTGACGGATAAATACGAGCGGGTCGCTATCAGCATTGATGTGCGTAACCTGCCGGAAGATCCAGACGAACTGGCAGAAATTCTTTCCTACCTCCCCCGCAAACTGGAGCTGACCATCCTCTATTTGGATGCGGATCACAGCAGCCTGATCAAGCGCTTTAGTGAAACCAGACGGCTACACCCTTTATCTCACCAGGCCATGTCGCTGGAAGATGCTATTTTACGGGAACAGCAGCTGCTCGATCCTATCGCCAGCCGGGCCGATCTGTATATTGATACCACAGAGCTCAATGTCTATCAGTTGGCCGATCAACTGCGTGAACGCTTGCTGGGTCAGCAATCTGGCAGGCTGGTGATTCTGTTTGAGTCCTTTGGGTTCAAATATGGCATTCCCAAAGATGCCGACTTTGTGTTTGATGCCCGCTTTTTACCCAATCCTCACTGGGAACCAGAGTTAAAGCCTCAAACCGGGTTGGATCAACCAGTACAACAGTACCTGGCATCCAAAACAGTAGTGCACGATTACATTCAACAGATCCATCAGTTCGTCAATCACTGGTTGCCGCAGCTGGAAAAAAATAACCGCAGTTATCTAACCATTGCCATTGGCTGCACAGGCGGACAACACCGTTCGGTCTTTATTGCAGAGCAATTGGCTACGTTATTGCGCGAACAACGCAGCGATATACAAATTCGTCATCGCGAGCTGGTACGTCACCATGGCCACAAAGTATAGCGCCGAAGTAACCATCGTTAATCCGCTCGGCCTGCATGCCAGGCCGGCCGCCAAACTGGCTCAGTTGTGCCAGCAATTTCACAGTAAAATCGAATTAATTCAGGATGGAAAAACCGCTGATGCCAGCAGTGTGCTGGCATTGCTTATGCTCGCCAGCAGTAAAGGTAAATTGCTTGAAATCGTAGCTGAAGGTGATGATGCCTGTCAGGCCTTACAGGCGGTGGTGCACTTGATTGCCAGTGGCTTCGAAGAATCCTGATACCACACCGTAAATAACTACGGTGTGGTGCGACTGAACAATCCTTACGGTTGTTGCCGTTGCAGCAGATCAAGAATAAAAGCATATTCTTCCGCAGTTTGCCCTACCCTGGCAAAGCGGCCGGAACGCCCCCCATGACCTGCCTCCATGGTTGTACGAAACAGGATTGGCTGATTTGATGTATTCATTGTCCGTAATTTTGCAACCCACTTCGCCGGCTCAAAATACTGTACCTGAGAGTCGTGAAAGCCTGTGGTCACAAAAAGCGCTGGGTAAGCTTGTTTACGGACCTGATCATAGGGCGAGTACGAGAGCATGTAGTCGTAATACTGCTTCTCATTCGGGTTGCCCCACTCATCGTATTCGTTGGTGGTTAGCGGTAAGCTCTCATCCAGCATGGTGGTAACTACATCCACAAAAGGCACATGAGCTACCAGGCCAAGGTACTTCTCTGGTGCCATATTGGCGACAGCCCCCATCAGTAAGCCACCAGCACTCCCGCCCATACCAAACACCTTATCACCAGCAACGTATTGCTGTTTCACCAGGTAATCTGTCACTGCAATGTAATCAGTAAAGGTGTTGTGTTTGTTCAGCAGCTTGCCATCTTCGTACCACTGCCGCCCCATTTCCTGGCCACCCCGTATGTGTGCTATCGCGTACACAAACCCCCGATCGACTAAGGATAAAATATTTGCATTAAAGCCAGGATCCATCGAGATACCATAAGAGCCGTACGCCATCTGATACAAGGCCGCACTGCCATTTTGCTTAAAATCTTTGTGATACAGCAAGCTTACGGGGATCGTCACCTCACCGGCTACCGGCACCCAGACCCGCTCGGTCCGATAATTGCTGCGATCAAAACCTCCGGGGATTTCTGCTTCTTTCAGTAAGCGTCGCTCCCCGGTTGCCATATGCACCTCGTACACACTGGCCGGGGTAGAAAGCGAGGTGTAACCATAACGCAACCAGTTGCTGTTTGTTTCCGGGTTGGCTGAAAACCACATCACATAGGCAGGCTCATCCGACTCCACAAAGTGGCTTTCTTCTGGCTTATCCCAGGATAAAAAACGGATACGACGCAAACCATTGCTGCGCTCATTAATCGCAAGGTAGTTATCAAAAGCCACAAAGCTTTGCACAAACACCTGTTCATCATGAGCAAGCAATTCTTGCCAATGCTCCCTGTTGCCAATTTTAGTGTGCGCTACTGTCATCAGCCGATAGTTGGGTGCATCCCAATCGGTATTGATGATCCAACGCCCGGCATTATGATCCACTGAGTATTTGAAATCGCGCTGGCGTGGTGCGATTAACTGAAACTCCCCCTTGGGTTGCCTGGCATCCAGCACCCGTACTTCGTCGGAAACCGTACTGCTTACCCCGATCACCACAAAGTTACGATCACGGGTGTTGCCAACCCCCATGTAGAAACTGTTATCCTGCTCCTGATACACCAGCGCCCGTTGCTCTGGTGCAGAGCCCAGTTGATGGCGATAGACCTTGGTACTTAGCAGCGTGACAGGATCATTTTCCACCACAAAGAGATGCTGACTGTCAGCACTCCAGGCCAACGAAGAAGACAGGCCAGTCATGGTGTCCGGCAGCAAGGCCCCGGTGGTCAGATCTTTCACACGCAGCTGATACTGGCGACGGCCACTGGTATCTTCCAAATAGGCCAGCTTGTTCTGATCCGGGCTAACGGACCAGTTAGCAACCTGAAAATACGCATGGCCTGCTGCCAAGGTGTTCACATCCAGGATAATCTCTTCCTCACCACCAGCAACTGGGGTTCGGACATAGATAGCATATTCTTTACCAGCTTCCACACGACTGCTGTACAGATAATCTCCTATCACATACGGCACAGTGCTGTCATCCTGCTGGATCCGGCCAATAAGCTCAGCAGTCAACTCCTCCACCAACGCACTGTAAGGCTCCTGATAGGCCTGATAATAGCTATTCTCTGCCTCCAGATAGGCAATCACTTCAGGATTACTCCGACTGTCATCGCGCAACCAATAATACGGATCCTGTCGTTCACCATGTGCCGAACTGACGGTATAAGGTCGTACCTCTGCTATCGGGGGCTGTGGCGGTGTATTTGCCAGGGCCTGGGCGCTAAGCCCGAGCTGCATTCCCATGAACAATGTTAATAACTTCATTCTTTTTCCTTTCTTATCCTTTTGTTAACCTGCGAAAATTACCATGACATTTCGTTTAAAGCTACGGCCAGGTTTATGGCAAGGTGTAACGAGGTGTTTCAACCCAACGGAAAAATTTTGATTCACAAATCACAAATTTTGCGCTTTACTTAAGCCTAAACAATTAACTAGTTCAGAAAAGGCAATGAAGCCAACAAAAGGAAACCATCATGGCACTGATGACCGTGGATGAAGTAGCGGAGTATCTTGGCGTTCAGGGTATTCGGGTAGAACGACTGGCGCGGGAAAACCTGCTGGTGACAACGGATAAAGACGAACAAGGTAAACCCTTGTTTAAAAAGGAAGATGTAGAGCGATACAAAATACTGGCCGAACGGTTAGGTGGTCTTTAACTTGCTCTCAGCCTGCCAGAGCTGCAGCACCTGCTGCAGCCGTTGCAGATGAGACTGTGCTTGCAGTCTGCCTTCTGGCAAAGCCAGGTACCAAAGCCAGCAAAACCCCTGATACAATACCCTGGCCGCAGCCAGCTTTTTCCGCAACAGAGCTGGATGAATACCAACATTACGCTGCTGATAATACCTGGTCAGTAACTGCTGACTCTGCTCAGAGGGTAGCGGGAAGTTTTCCAGCAGCGAAGCCAAATCCAGACTGCTGTCGGCTAACTGAGCATACTCAAAGTCCAGCAACCAGATCCGCCCCTCTTGCCACAGCAAGTTACCGGCATGCAAATCCAGATGACACAATACCTGATCCTGCGGCATCTGTTCAAAAGCAAGCACCACCGCCACTAATTGTTTGAAGACTGTAGCCTGTGCTTCCAGCCAGGGGCCCGAAGCATGAGACTTTAGCTCTTGCAAATAGCGTCCTGGATGCAATAAAGGCGTTTGAACTTGCAACCGGTGCAAACGCACCAGCTGAGATGCCATCGCATCGATTCGGACGGAAGTCAATTGCAAAGGCTGCCCCGCCGGTAAAAACTCGGAAATAAGCACTTGCTGATGGTTATTCAGACACAAGGGCGCTGGCGCCAGCTCAGCCACTGCAGCAGCATGCTGACACCGCAACTCCTGCTGACGACAGACTCCGGTTACATCCGGTGAATAATGCCGCACCACGTATTCACCGCGAATGGTTTGTACCCAGTAACTTAAATTGGTGCTGCCCTGCGACAGAGGTCTCATGGCCAAAGGTGGATGACTGGCAAAAAACTCCAGATGCAGACATAGCTGACGAATACGCTGCTCCGCTTCATCTTCGCTCAGGCCGGCTGCAGCACCTGCCCGCTGGTATGTTGTTGTTGCCGGTAATGGCTGCGCCATGCCAGGTATCCTATCACTGCCAAGAAGGTGTAGAGTACAAAGAGGCCGGTAGTGAAGTACAGGCCTTTCTGAAAATAAACATAGATGCAAACCGCATCAATCACCACCCAGTACAGCCAGTTCGATAACACTTTGCGCACCACCAGTACCGTGGTCATAATGCTAAAGGTAGTAGTCTGGGCATCCAGCCAGGCAAAGTCAGCCGCTGTATGATTGGCCATATAATAGCCCAGCACCAGGCCAGTGCCAGCGGCCATGCCTATCCAGCCAAGGTGCTGCTTTAAACGCCATTCAATCACTGGCTTCACGGTTTCAGGCTGCTGCAGTTGTTGCTGCAACTGTTGCCAGTGCACCAATCCGTATACCGCCATAGCGGCATAGTAGAGCTGCAGCAAGGTTTCTGAATACAGCTGATGTTGCCACATTACATAAGTGTAGATAAGCGTGCTGGCTAAGGCCGCGGGCCAGCACCATAAACTATGGCGCATCGCCAGCAGCAAATAAGCCAGCGCCAGCAACATGGCGACCAGCTCCAGGCTGGTTAGCAACTGCCACTCTTGCCAGAATTGCTGCAAAGCCGCCGTCATGGTCGCAGATCACCGGGAATAAACTTGCAGACAAATACCAGTTTACCGTACCGCTCAAACGACCATTTCATGCAGCGCTGCAATGCCGCCATCACCACATCGTAGTCACCAAACAACTGGGTACTCATGGTGTTGGTGATTATATGCAGCTGAGGCTCTTGCTGCAGCTCAGCAATAAAAGCCTTGATGGGGCCAATGTACTCATCGGCCAGTGGGTACTTGCTGATTTCAACCGACAGTTGCATCATTACCTCCTGAGAGTGCTGTTAAAATTGATAACTGGCAGTCACACCAAAGCGGCGCGGCTCCCCCCATTGCTCATAGGTATGGGGGGCGTATTCATCACGTGGATCATTGCCAAAGTAAAAACCACGGACCGCCTGATCTTTATCCAAGGCATTGCGCGACCAAAGTGCAAACTGCCACTGCTCCAGCTGATAGGTCAGGCGAAGATTCACCAGCTCTGAGCTGGTCGAGCGGGCATTGTGGCCATCGGAGTAATAGAAGCCGCTTTTGCCCTGCACACTGGCCTGCAGTGTTAGTTGCTCACTCAGGAACCAGTCACCTGCCAGCTGATAAGTAAAGCGCGGCGCATGCGCCTGATCCCGCCCGGTCATATCCAGACCACTTTGCGTCACATAAGGGCCCAGCTTAGATTTCAATAGCCCTGCATTGACATGCAGGGTAAAGCTTGGATGCAGCACAATGCGGTTTTCCATCTCAATACCGTAGTTGCGGCCACGACCAGCATTGTCGATAAAACCGGCAAACTCCGGGCCCAGGTCCGGGTTCAGCCAACCTTTCACCTGCATAGCATCCCGCCACATATGAAAAGCTGCCACCCGGGTAACCAGACTGCCATCAATAGCCGCCCCTTTCACACCAAACTCGGCGTTCACCAGAGTTTCCGGCTCGAATGTTGCCTGCTGCAGCAAGGACGAAAAGCCATCATCACCAGCACGGGACAGGGCCTCACCGTTCACCCCTCCCACCTTGTAGCCACGTGACAACAAGGTATAGATCATCGCCTGCTCACTGGCCTGGAAGTTCAGGCTGAGCTTGCCACCCCACATGGTATGCTGTTGTTTAATGCCTAGCTCACCACTATCTGTGTACTCATCTTTATACCGCTCGACACGACCACCCACAATCAGAGTGACTTGCTCAGATAACGCAGTGCTGGTTTCACCATAGAGTGCCAAATTATCGCGGTACAAACTGCTGTCGAACTGACGGAATTCAGAGCCGGCCCGGCGCAAACGCTGCAAATCCAGCTCACGGCCGCTGGCATAGAACCCCAGCACCCAGTCGGTGTGCTCGCCAATACGCCCTTCATCATCCGATACCAGACGGTAATCCAGCGTCCACTGCTCGCGGGAACGCAGATAACGGTCAAAATAAGAGTATTCCCACCCCGGACGAATCCCCACGAAAGACCAGTCTTCATCAAAACTGTAATCCGAATCGGCTGATAACCAGCTTAGCTGCCACATCAGATCCACTCCGCTTAAACCGTTGTAATCCGAGCGCAGCGCCAGCGCCTTGCTGCTGAGCTTATCTTTGCCGGGTTCATCCGATAAGGTGGTACGGTTTCTATCAAGCGAAAACGCATCGTAGCCATTGTTCTGCTCTATGACGTGGGCAATCAGTTGCCACTGCAGCTGGTCGCTGTGGCGATACAACAGCCGGCCGCGGGCAGTCAGCTCATCGATGTCGTTGGTATCTTTGCGGTTTAAATAGGTATTTTCGATAAAGCCATCTGAGACTTGTTTGTCCAGCGTCAGGCTAAAGGCCAGCTGCTCGCTGATGGCATCGCTGACCATACCGCTTAGCTGCCAGCTGTTGTAATTGGCCAAAGTAGCACTGACCGCGCCATCGCGGCGAAAATCCGGCTGTTTCGAAGTCAGGTTTAGCATGCCTGCCATGGCATTGGTTCCAAAGCGGGTGGCCTCCGGGCCACGAAACACTTCCAGTTGCTCGGCATGAGCGATGCTGCTGATGCCCAGGCCAGAGTAATCAATGCCATCAATCAGCACACCAACCGACGGGTTGATCACATCAATAAACTCGCTGCGCTCGCCGATGCCGCGCATTTGCACAAAGCGGCCGCGTGATGCGCCAGCAGCAAAGTTCACATTGGCTAACTGATTCAGTACGTCATCAAGATGTTGCGCCGAGCTACGCTGCATATCGTCGGTTGAGAGCACCGCAATGCTGCCGGCAATGTTTTGTACCGATAAACGCCGAAAATCACCCTGCACTTCCAGGCGTTCAATGAATTCTTCAGCAACACCACCAAAGGAGGCAAGGATACAGGCAGCAACAACGGAATAACGACAGCGCATGGTGGTCTCCGGTAAAGGGATCATCCGCGCAAAAGGAGTCAGTAACACCATCCCTCCGCCGGCATGATCCGGATCAGGTTCTTAGGGTTCGCCATTAAGCATCTCAGCACTCTGTACAAATAGAGCACACCCCCTGGTAGGCCGGCAGTGTAACGATTTTCGCACCAGCTGGCAATCCTGCTAAGAGTTGCTAGTGGCAGTGAAACTAAAGTTTAACTTGATAAACACAAAAAACATGCTACCTTGCAAAACTGAACACGCACCAAACAGCCAAGCTATTAACTTTGTTTATTAAGGGTTATTCCAATGAAGCGACTTAGTAAGATCGTTTTTTGCCTTCCATTATTAATGCTAAATTTGGAGCATAAACCAAATGATAATTCCTATCTGCAACTCAACGAGCCTCTTAATTTGCTGGAGTTTAGACTTGTGTTAAATACTGCATCTGCAGCCAGGAATGAAGAAGAAGATGAGGAGGAGGATGATTGGGAGCGAATTGGTGTAATCGGCACACCACCAGGGGATTGGGATTGGGATGATTGGGATGATGATGATTGGTATGACGAGGACGATGAGTGTACCAACATATCTCTATGTGGTGATGATGACGGCGATCATGGTGACTCATCTCCTACCCCAGAAAAGGTCTGCGGTAATGGGTATACCCGAACAGAGACACAACAACATATGATTGATTCTATTGTGCAACTGTCAGAAGCGGAAGGAGCTTGGAGAAGCTATCTTAACTTAGAAGCGATGACCCTGACAGTATACTTATCACAGGTTTATGGCTATCGTGCTGGTTCTGCTATGGGAGGTGCTTACAGGATTGTAATGGACCAAGGACTACAAATGCTTTCAAGTTCGGCTAGGAATCGTTTACAAGCAGAGTACAATGCAGCTTTGGCAACCTGTGATTAAGCATCGCAGGATATGCATCTAAATCAAGCCGGAGGGGAAAATGGCTAGAGTTTCTAAATTATTTCCTAGCTTCAAAGATAAAAAAGATTCATTTGTTATTCGTTTAATCGAACGTGTTTCAGGTAAAAAACTAACAGGATTTAAGCTCAATTTAGCGGACGCTATTGGCAATGGGGTTCTGATTGGCTTTTTCCTCTCTATATTAGAAGCCGTGCTGCTGCTGTTGCGATTTGGATTATCACACTTGGGTGGAATAGCTGCAAATGCAGTTTTTACATTTTGTGTATCTTTCTCATTCGTCTTCCTGGTGGCTTTATTGCTTAATCTAGCCGGTGAATGGAAAGAAAGCTTAACAGATCAACATAAACACTATGAAACATTCATTTCGTTTATTTTTCATTTGATTACGCTACCACTTATTTGTCTGATTTTATGGATGTATTTCTCTTCGCACCCATTTTCCAGGTACGACGATAAAATTCGATCCCAAGAACTAATAAGTATTTGTGAAGAGTGTACTCAAAAAGCAGTCAACTCAGCAAATAGTTCAAATGGGCATGGTGACGCTTCGGCAGGAGCAAATGATAACCAAAAGCATAAGCCTTTAAAAGATGGATTGGAACACATAGATTTCAAAAATATGACCGCCGAAGAGCTTGACGAGCTACTTGAGCGGTATAATTTTCACGACTTTAATGCTGAAGCCCGAGTAAGTCAAATCACTAAGACGTTTGGAAGCATTAGCCTTTATCCAGACGATAAAAATACAGATTGGGAAAATTTCTTAATTGAATTAGACCATGTGGTAAGTGAAGAAGGTGCAGCATATGCAGCTATTGAGATCCTCACTGGAATACACAACAAAGCGCCATTTAATGTTATCGTTGATATATTAAATAGAGGCCATCAGCTCAATGGCACTCATATTTCCTCACTTGCAACGTATTTAAGTGTAGAGGAATTTCGTCAACTGGATAATTATGGGGTCGATTTGTCCCAAACAACTTCCATTGGAAGCAATGCACTTGTCGCTTCATTACATAATCGCAAAGGGCCAGCTGTATTTGAATATCTCTTGACTAAAGACAGTTTACTTTTTTCAGATGACTTTGATGTCGTTAAAGAAGTGCTTACACGCTCAATTGAACTAAACCGATCTATTAATTACACGCAAATGTTAATCGACAGGGGAGCAGTCGTGACAGAGGATACCAAAGAGTGGATAGAACGTGACTTACGCAAGAATAACCCGAGATACTATTCACTGATAAAATCCAGGCTTTCATACAATTAGTTAGTAAATCAGCTGGCCACGGAAAATAGGCCAGCTGTGTATACTTTTCAAATGGTGAACAATCTGTCACTTCTGACAACTCAGCGCTTTTGTCTTACAACTTTCATACAGCCCGACTAAAATCAATCCAACTGGTTTTTTTGCCAGGGTGAAACCTGGCACACCCATTGGATATTGTTTTGAAAAACTACTTTTTATCACTAATCGCACTGCTCTTTGTAAGTGCCTGTAGCAGCATCCCCGCCACCGACCAGGCTAATGGGCTAGCTCCCACCATTATCTTGATCTCTATCGATGGCGCCCATCCCAGCTATCTGCAGCGTTACCCCAGCCCGCATCTGAATGCGCTGGCCCAGGCAGGCCTGGTGGCGGATGCGCTGCAGCCGGTGTTTCCCAGTAAAACCTTTCCAAACCATTACTCGCTGGTGACAGGCCTGCACCCTGAGAATCATGGCGTGATTGATAATGGCATGTACGATCCTGAATTTGATGCCCGCTTTACCATGAGCGATAAAGAGGAAGTCGGTAACGCCCGCTGGTGGGGCGGTGAGCCGATTTGGGTCACCGCTGAACAACAAGGCCAGGTAGCCGCCACCTACTTTTTCCCTGGCTCTGAGGCCGCAATTAAAGGGGTACGTCCAAGCTACTGGTTCCCCTACGATGGTGATGTTTCCAACCGACAGCGGGTAGAGACCGTATTAGAGTGGCTGCAATTACCAGTTGCCGAGCGACCGCGCATCATCACGCTGTACTTTAGCGATGTCGACTCTATGGGCCATATGCATGGTCCCAACTCCAATCAGGTACGTCAGGCCATGCAGGACATTGATGCAGAAATTGGCTATCTGGTGGCTGGACTGACCGAACTGGGGCTGCTTGAGCAGGTGGATTTGCTCATCACCTCGGATCACGGCATGGCTGAAGTGGATCAAACCCGGCATATTGTCATTGATCAGGCCTTAGACCCGGAGTTGGCTCACTATGTACGCTATTCCCGCGAGTTGGTGAGTATATTTCCAAAAGACGGGCAAAAAGAGGTGATTTACCAGCAACTGAAAGCAAACCTGCCACCGCAGGCCCGCTTGCTGCGTAAATCGGAGATGCCGGAGCGTTTTCATTTTCAAAACCATCGCCGCATTGCTCCCTTGCATGTACTGGCCGAGATTGACTGGATCCTGGTACGACGCAGTTGGCTGCCCGATATGATCAAGGCCCCTACCTACCGTGAGCCACGCGGCAGTCATGGCTACGACAATGAAGAACCGGCGATGCAAGCCCTGCTCATCGCTCATGGCCCCAGCTTTAGAACGCAAACCCGAATAGAACAAGTTCGAATGGTGGATTTGTACCAAGTGATGACAGAGATTTTAGGGCTTAAGCCGGCACCGCACGATGGCGACCCGGCCGTGATCCCTTTGCTGCTACGAAGCGAATAGGCTCGCTACAGTCCCAGATACCAGGTAGCGATGGAGAAATAAATCATCACACCAGCGACATCGGCAATCGAGGTAATCAATGGGCCGCTGGCTGTAGCCGGGTCCATTTTAAAACGGCTAAGCAGAAAGGGCAGCGACATCCCTACCAGGCTGCCAGCAATGACCACTAAGGTCATGGTGGCGGCCACCACCAAGGCAATATCGTAGCCACCACGCCACCAACCGATTGCAGCGACGGCTACCGCCATAGTCACCCCTAATAGGGTAGAAACAATGATTTCCCGCCCCAACATTTTGCCCCAGTCTTTTAATGCCACATCACCAGTGGCGAGCGCCCGCACCATAAGCGTACCAGACTGGGCACCGGCGTTACCGCTACTGGCAATCAACAGCGGCAAAAAGAACAACAACACCATATAATTGGCGATGGTTTCTTCAAAGTAAGCGATCCCTTCTCCTGAAAACAGATTACCAAATACCAGCAGCACCAGCCAACCGACCCGCTTACGGTAAAGCAGGTTGATGGCCGCATCTTTCACGCTGCTATCCAGCTTACCGATGGTGGCGGTTTTGTGGAAATCTTCGGTGGCTTCTTCGGCCGCCACATCCATCGCATCGTCGTAGGTGACGATACCAACCAATTGCATGTCGTGATTCACGATTGGCAGGGCCAGCAAGTCGTACTTTGAAATCAGCACTGAGACTTCTTCCTGCGGCATATCGACCTGGCCAAAAATCGGCTCGTAGGTCATCAGCTCGTGAATTTGCATGCCCACAGGGGCCAGGATCAGCTCTTTTAATGAAATGACCCCAATTAAACGGCGCTCTTTATCCACCACATAGGACTGATAAATGGTTTCTTTATCCGGCGCTTCTTTACGCAGTACCTCAATGGCTTCCCGCACCGTCAGATCAGGGGCAAGCGAGGCATAATCGGAGGTCATCACCGCCCCGGCCGTGCCTTCTTCGTACGACGACAGCAAGCGCAGATCCTCGCGCTCGGCCTGCGCTAGAGCAGGCAGTAAGGTTTCCTGCTGCTCTTCGGTTAAGCGATTGAATAAATCAGCCCGTTCATCCGATGACATCTGCCGGATAATAGGCGAGAGTTTGCGCCGGCTGATCGAGATTGCCAGCGTGACCTGCGTTTCCGGAGGCAAGTAACCAAAGACTTCCGCCTGCTCAGCCCGTGGCAAGGTCGATAACAGCTCCCAGACCGACTGAGGTTCAAATTCACTGAAGGCAGCGGCCAGGTCAGCCGGGTGAATGTCTTCAAACTGCTCGCGCAGCTCGTACAAGGCGTCTGACTCCAGCGCCAGACGAATGGTATTTATCAGAACCGGCAGTTCCATGATGCCCCCTTACAGCGTCATTGGTATGATCTGGTAAGGGGTTGCCAGTGGGCAGAATCAGCTTACCAGACAGGTGCGATGAAAATTTGGATATGTCATCAGGCTAGGCCTGCAACTGGGTACGTCCATAGCTGGAATGTGCTCCGCACAAGGTTAATTCATACCTCTGTATTTTAGTGCCTATCCCGCGCCAGCACAACCACCAAAGGGCTGAAGTTGTTGAGCAACCTATTCTTTTTCTACCGGCACCTTGCTAAGATAGGAAAACGTTCACAAGGAGATGGCGATGGCACAGACAGAGTTGCAGGCATCCGACGCCCAACCGCTGGCGGACTGGTGGCAATCACGCCGCCTGACCGAACAAGGTTGCTGGCATATCGCCATAGGCCCCTTTTCATTGTATTTGGAGCGCACAGCCGGTGAGTGGCTGGTGAGCCACCAACGCCACAGCGATGATGAACCCCTGCACCGTGTGTTGCAGGAGCCGATCGAAGCATGTCCTGAAAGCCTGACCGTGCAACGCTACGTGTTTCAAAAAGCACCGCTGGATTTTCGGCTACAGCCTTGCCTGATGGACAGGCCCGTGGTGGTGAAAACCCGACAGCCGGTCTTAATCCCGCCAGGGGAGAGCATCGACTTTTACATCAGCACGCCTCTTTGCCTGCGTTTATTGCTCGGCAACGATACCCTACTGCAAGAATGGCCCATACTGCGTTTGTCCGATACCTGGTTTGGACCGTCCACCCGGGTAGGGGAGCTCTGCTATGCCGCCAAAACCCATGCCCGCCATAGTCTGGACGAAGTACCACTTCGCCCGCACCGGGCCGTCACCCCCCTGACCATCAGCAATCAGAGCAAGGCCATTTTAAGTATTGATAAAGTGAGTTTACCCGTGCCTCTGCTGTCGGTATTTGCCCGCAGCGATCATACGCTCTGGACAGAAGCCGTGACGCTGGTACACCAGGCCGATCAACTACTGGCTAAACTCAAAATCGAGCGTAAACTACCTGTAGGTATTACCGCTGCGCAACGTGTGACCGAACCAAGGCAGCAGGCAGAAAAAAATGCCCTGGTGCGTGCCTTTGCCGGTATATTCAGCGACTAAGCGGAGCTTGTTATGGAAACTTTTTTGCAATTGCTGGAACACCATCATGTCGCGACTTTTCTGCGCGCCTCCTTACTTTTTTTCAGTGGCTTATTGGTAGCGCACCTGCTGGCCAGAGTCACCGTTCGGCTTAGTAAAGGCATGTCCCCTCATCATCAGGTGTTGTTAAAGCGCCTGGTGTACTGGCTGGTGCTGTCGCTGTTTCTGGCCTCGGTGCTAAAAGAGCTCGGCTTTAGCTTAGGGGTCTTGCTGGGAGCAGCTGGCGTGCTAACAGTGGCCATTGGCTTTGCCTCGCAAACCTCGGCATCAAACCTGATTAGCGGTTTATTTTTGATCGGCGAAAAGCCATTTCAGCTGGGAGATGTGATCAAGGTAGGCGAAACCACCGGCGAAGTACTGTCCATCGATTTACTCTCGGTCAAACTGCGCACCTTTGATAATCTGTTTGTCCGGATCCCGAATGAGAGCTTGATAAAGACCCAGATGACCAATCTGACCCGCTTTCCCATCCGGCGCTTTGATTTACAGCTGGGTGTCGCCTATAAAGAAAGTATCAAACAGGTTCGAGAGCTGTTGATGACAGTGGCAGATGCCAATCCACTGTGTCTGGACGAACCATCGCCCTTATTTGTCTTCAATGGCTTTGGCGATTCCAGCCTGGATATTCAATTCTCAGTCTGGACCAAGCGGGAAAACTTTCGCGATTTGCGCAACAGCCTGCAGGAAGAGGTAAAAAATGCATTTGATGCCGCCGGTATTGAAATTCCATTCCCACACCGCTCCTTGTATGCCGGTAGTGAAAGCGCGCCTTTTCCTATCACTATTGTTTCGGCCAAAACAGAGAAAGCAGGCGACGATGCCGATATCAGCCCCTAAGTCTGTAAAGGCGCCAGCATGCGTGGCTTGATGCTGCTTGGCGGTGCTTGCCTGCTTAGCACTGCGTTGCAGGCCAGTGACTGCCAACTGCTGGAAAATACCGATGCATTGCCCGAGCGGGGCGATATTCGTATCCGCTCCATTGATTTTGATGCCAGCAATGTGTTCGATCTGAACGAGCCGGGCACCTTCTGGCTGCATCGCTTTGCCAACTACAGCCACATCATCACCCGGGAAGATACGCTGCAACAGGACTTATTATTTGCTGAGGGCGATAAACTTAGCCTGGCCGAGCTTGAAGAGACCGAGCGCTTATTGCGAAGCCGGCGCTATCTACGTGAAGCCAAAGTCAGTATCAGCCATTACTGCAGCGAATCGCATCAGGTGGATGTGCTGGTTGAAAGCTGGGACAACTGGTCCTTATTACCAAAAATTGATTTCAAACACGAAGGCGGAGTCTCCCAATACTCCATCGGTATTGCCGAGGATAATCTGCTGGGTACCGGTAATCAGTTGCAGCTCGATTACGCCAAAGACAGTGAGCGAACCGGCTATTTGCTAAGCTTCGCTTCCCCCAATATGTTTGGCAGCCATTGGAGCAGCGCGCTGCAGTACGCAGATAATTCCGATGGCGAAAGCTATTTGTTAGCGGTTGAACGCCCCTTTTATCGTATCAGCTCCCCCTGGGCCATGGGCTTTGAGCTGGAAAAACACAAAGAAGAACTACGGGAATACCAGCGAGGAGAAGAAAGCAACCGCTACGACAGCAAACGGAACTGGCTACAAAGCTATCTTGGTTTTAGCTTGTATGCCAGCACCTACAGCGCACAACGGCTGCTGCTGGGACTTCGGCTGCATGAGCAGCAATTTGCCAGCAATCTGGATACCCAGAATGGCTTACCGCTTGATCGGGATTTATCCGCGCTCTGGCTGGAGTATCAATGGCTGCAGTCCGATTACCAAAAGCTGTATCAAATCAATCAGTTCAACCGGACCGAAGACATTAATTTTGGCTGGCAATGGACGCTGCAGCTGGCACGCCTCACCGATTGGCTGGGTGCTGATGCCAATGGCTGGCAACTAAGCAGTCGGCTGGAGAAAAACTGGACCATCAAACCTGGCAGCTGGCTGCTGACAGAACATCACTTCAAGCAGCAATGGCAAAGTGATGAGCCTTCCCGTCGCGAGCTTAGCAGTCACTGGTTAGTGGTGCACCACCTGACCGACCAAAGCAGCCTGGCAGCTCGCTTTCATCTGGAGCTTGGCCGGGAAATGTATCGGGATGAACTGCATCAATTGGGCGGTGATAATGGCATGCGGGCCTATCCGCTTTATTTTCAACGTGGCCAAAAGCTTTGGGTAGCCAGCGGCGAATACCGTTACTACACACCCTGGTCTATTTTACGGTTGTTTGATGTTGGTTTTGCCGGCTTTGTCGATGCAGGCCGGGCCTGGGACGATCCCTGGCAAAGCAGTGAAGCCAGCGATCAACTGCTGTTTGGCGTTGGGGGAGGTGTTCGACTGCTCTCCAAATACTCCAGCCGCGGTACCATGGTGCATCTGGATTTGGCCAAACCGCTGCGTAGCGAGCCAGGGCTGGATAGCTGGCAGTTTCGCGCTATGGCCAAGCGTCGTTTTTAAGTCAGCTCTGACAACTTTGGCAAAACACCGTACTGCGTTGTCCTAACCGGATCTCCGCTAACTCTGCGCCACAACGCAAACACGGCAGGCCGCCCCGGCCATACACCAACAACTCCTGTTTAAAGTAGCCAGGCTTGCCATCGGACTGGCTAAAATCACGCAGCGTAGTGCCGCCCTGCGCAATGGCTTGTGCCAGGGTTTGCTTAACCTCCTGCACCAGACGCTCGCATTCGTGTATAGACAAAGACTTAGCCGGACGGCTTGGCAAAATACCCGCTTTGAACAAGGCTTCATTGGCGTAGATATTGCCCACCCCAACCACCACTTTGTTGTCCATCAGCACCAGCTTGATGGCGCTGCTGCGCTTTTGTGCCTGCTGCCACAGCAGCTGTGCATCAAAGAGCTCGGTCAGCGGTTCTGGGCCAAGTGCCTGCAGCATTGGGTGCGGTTCATCCTTGGCTTGCCACAGCACAGCACCAAAACGCCGGGTATCATTGAGTCGCAGCAACTGACCACTGCCGAGCACAAAGTCAACATGATCATGCTTACCGGCGACCGTGCTTTGCGGCAGCACTTTCAAGTGCCCGGACATACCAAGATGCAGCAAGATACTGCCTTGTGGCAGTTCAATCAGCAAATACTTAGCACGGCGTGTCACACCCAGGATGGGTTCATCCTTTAGTGCCAATACATCATCCGGTATCGGCCAGCGCAGCTGACGCTGACGTACCACCACCCGCTGCAACAGTTGACCAGCTAAATGGGGGCGAATACCAAGACAGGAGACTTCTACTTCAGGCAATTCAGGCATTAACGAAACTCCGCCGGAAATAACAACTCGGCTTCAGCCGCACGAATGGGATAATACAAACGACGATGCGAAGGGCTTAAATAAAACTGCTGATCGGACAAAGACAGGACCCAGATTATCGGTTCCCCCTGACCAGCAAGCACCAGTTGAGCCTGGGTTAACGGCTCCGGTAAGGGTGACACGCTGCGCTCACCATCGGCCAGCAATTGCTGCTGCCAGATGGCTATAGTGCGATCCACCAAAGGCTGCAGATCCGACCGGGCCGGCACCAGCTGCCAACCTTGTGGTGAACGGCTGATACGCACACTGGCAAACTCAATGCTCAGCAGTTGTTGCTCGCCCAGTAAGCTGGTATTGCGGTGCTTTAAATCCGCCAACCGCTGTGGTGTGCCATACAGCAAAAACATCAGCAATAGCACGGCAAAAATCAGTACATTATTCCAGGCACGACGGGAAAGTTTTGGCAACATGAAAAAAACCTGCCTGATGGTGAATAACGAAAAGTCTACCACAGCCAATCATACTTCAGCTAACAGCAACAAATTGCAGGCAGAAAAAAACCCGGCCAGGCCGGGTTCTTTCAGAACGTTTGATTACTTGATTTTCGCTTCTTTGAAAATCACGTGCTTACGCACTTTAGGATCAAACTTTTTGATTTCCATCTTCTCAGGCATGGTACGCTTGTTCTTCGTGGTGGTGTAGAAGAAACCAGTGCCAGCAGATGATACTAAACGAATTTTATCGCGCATCGTCGTAATCCTTAAACTTTCAGACCTTTGGCACGCAGATCAGCCAAAACTGAATCGATGCCATTCTTATCAATAATACGCATGCCTTTGGTAGACAGGCGCAGTTTGACGAAACGATTTTCACTTTCAACCCAGAAACGGTGCGTTTGCAGGTTAGGCAGGAAACGGCGCTTGGTTGCGTTGTTGGCATGAGACCTGTTATTACCAGTAATAGGTCGTTTGCCGGTCACTTGGCATACTTTTGACATGTCGTATCTCTCCAAAAAATAACTGCTTGCTCGAGCGTTTTATCTGCCTTCTGGCCAAGGAAGGCGGCTCTGAAAACGTAAGAGGGCGCAATTTATACACGAAAGGTGGTCCGAATTCAAGCAAATTCATCCGTGAACCGCTCGTTTGCAGCAATTTAGTACGATCGCAGATCCTTTAGAGGATCCAGCTAGATCCAACCCCGCTCAGCAAAGGACACCACCTCGCCATCACCAACCACCAGATGATCGAGCACCCGGATATCCACCAACTGCAGCGCCTGCTGGATCCGGCTGGTAATGCTGCGATCCGCCCTGCTCGGTTCAGCCACGCCGGATGGGTGGTTGTGAGCCAGGATCAGCGCGGCGGCATTGTACTTCAATGCCTGTTGCACCACCACCCGCGGATACACCGGCGAGGCATCGATGGTGCCATAAAACAATGGCTCGGATTTAAGCAAGCGGTGCTGGTTGTCCAGATACAGCACCTGAAAAACTTCCCTGCTCTCGTGATGAAGTTGCTGGCTTAGATAGCGTTTCACCAACGAAGGCTCGGTAAAGACGGCTTCGTGCTGCAGGCTCTGCTGCAAACAGCGCTGGCTTAGCTCCATCACCGCCTGCAGCTGTACGTACTTGGCCATGCCCAGCCCTTTGCCTTCACAAAAACGCGGCAGCGGTGCCTGCATCAGGGCTTTCAGCGAGCCAAAATCTGCCAGTAAGCTGCGCGCCAGTTCTACCGCCGACATGCCCGGCAAGCCAGTGCGCAAAAAGATCGCCAGTAATTCGGCATCCGATAAGGCAGTAGCTCCACGTTGTAGTAACTTTTCTCTGGGCCGCTCTTCGGCTGGCCAGTCCCTGATTGCCATGCTTCCTCCTTGTGTGAAATGCGTCTTTAGCAGCTGAAGTCAGGGGTCGTTTCATGCTATCTTTAGCCCAGTTTCAGCCAACGGACTTCACAGCATGCAAACTACTCTCAGCGGCCAGCGGATCTTACTGGGCATCAGCGGCGGCATCGCCGCGTACAAAAGTGCCGATCTGATCCGGCGTTTAAAAGAGCGCGGTGCCGAAGTACGGGTGATCCTGACCGAAGGCGGCAGCCACTTTATTACCCCGCTTACTTTGCAGGCTCTGTCTGGCAACCCGGTCAGCTCCAGCCTGCTGGACCCAGCGGCAGAAGCAGCCATGGGCCATATTGAGCTGGCGAAATGGGCCAGCTGCATTCTGATAGCGCCGGCCAGTGCCGATCTGATTGCCCGGCTGGCCCATGGCCTTGCCAATGACTTACTGACCACCTGTGTACTGGCTAGCAGTGCTCCAGTCATGGTTGCGCCAGCCATGAACCAGCAGATGTATAAAAATAGCGCAACAAGGCACAACATAGCAACACTGAAAGAACGAAAATTTCACATCATAGGTCCGGCGGCAGGTGAGCAAGCCTGTGGTGATGTCGGCCCGGGCCGGATGTTGGAGCCATTAGAGCTGGTCGCAGCTTTAGAGCAGCTGCAAGCGCCAGTGCTACCCGCCTTGCATGGAAAGACGATTTTGATCACTGCAGGCCCCACCCGCGAGGCCATCGATCCGGTGCGCTTTTTAAGCAACCACAGCTCCGGCAAGATGGGCTTTGCACTAGCCGAAGCCGCCGCCAAAGCCGGCGCCAAAGTGCAGCTGGTCACCGGGCCGGTTAATCTGGCAACCCCTGCCGGGGTCGAGCGCATTGACGTACAATCGGCGCAGCAGATGCACACAGCGGTGATGCAGCGCGCCAGTGCGGCCGACATTTTTATTGGCTGCGCCGCCGTTGCCGATTACCGGGTGGCCGAAGTCGCCGAGCAGAAAATGAAAAAGACCAGCAGCAACGATGAGCTGACACTGACACTGGTGAAAAACCCAGACATCATTGCCGATGTGGCGGCCCTGAGCTATCAGCGCCCTTTCACCGTTGGCTTTGCCGCAGAAACCGAAAATCTGGCCAGTTATGCCAAAGACAAACTGCAGCGCAAAAAGCTGGATCTGATTTGTGCCAACGATGTGTCATCAAAAGAGCAGGGGTTTCACAGCGAACACAATGCCATCACCGCCTACTGGCAAGGGGGCGAACTCGCGCTTGCGCGCCAGCCTAAAACTGCGTTGGCGGCAGCCATTCTGGAGCTGATTGCTCAGCGTATTCAGCAACAACAGCCTTTACCTTAACGGAACTACACTAGCACCATGAAAAAAGCCATTGATTTGAAAATTCTCGACCCGCGCATTGGCAGCGAGTTTCCACTACCAACTTATGCCACGCCTGGCTCTGCCGGCCTGGATCTGCGCGCTTTGCTCGATAGCGCCATCACGCTGGAGCCTGGCCAGACCGAGCTCATCCCAACCGGCCTTGCCATCCATATTGGCGATGCTAATCTTTGTGCCACCATTTTGCCACGCTCTGGCCTTGGCCATAAGCACGGCATTGTGCTGGGTAATCTGGTGGGCTTGATTGACTCGGATTATCAGGGCCAGTTGATGGTGTCGGTATGGAACCGCGGCAACAGCAGCTTCACCATTGAGCCCGGTGAGCGCATGGCGCAACTGGTCTTTGTACCGGTAGTGCAGGCAGAGTTTAATCTGGTGGAGAGTTTTGACGAAAGCGCACGCGGCGAAGGTGGTTTTGGCCACTCAGGGCGTAGCTAGTCAGGGCGTAGCGAGTAAATAGAACGAACACGAAGGCCGGCTTTGGGTCTTCGTGTCAGCCCCAAAACCGGCTATAGAGCGCACTGCCCCACACCAAAGCAACCAATACCAGGCTTAAAAACACCGCCGCCGAGCCCATATCCTTGGCCCGGCCCGATAACTCGTGCCGCTCCAGGCTGACCCGGTCGGTCAGGGTTTCAACCGCCGAGTTCAACAGCTCAACAATCAGTACCAGACACCAAACGCCTATCAGCAGCACAAACTGCAGAAAGCTCTGCGCCAGCCAGGCTGCCAGGGGTACCGACAGGATCGCCAGCACGGCTTCCTGGCGAAACGCCGCCTCATGCCGCCAGGTGGCGGCAAAGCCCTGCATCGAGCATTTGGCCGCTTTGATCACCCGGCCCAGTCCCTGACCATTTGGTTTTTCCATGGTTTTCCCTTGAAAAAGTCTGCTCTGACGCAGTGCTGTAAGCCTTAATCGGACTCAGCTTACAGCGCTCAGATGAACGCCGAATGACAGTACAAACAACCGCTTACACCACACCGTATTCAGCGCGATAGGCCTGTACCGCGGTCAGGTGCTCTGCCATTTGCGGTTGATCGGCCAGGTAACTGATCAAGTCGGTCAGGTTAATGATGGAAATCACCTTAGTAGTAAAGTCGCGCTCTACTTCCTGAATCGCCGACAACTCAGCCTTGCCGCGCTCTTGCCGGTCCAGCGCAATCAGCACGCCCGTTAAGGTCGCACCAGCCGAGGCGATGATCTGCATCGACTCACGAATGGCGGTACCAGCGGTGATGACATCGTCTACCAGCATCACCCGGCCCTGCAAAGGGGCGCCAACCAGGCTGCCACCTTCACCATGGGTTTTGGCTTCTTTGCGGTTAAAGCAGTACGGCAGGTCGCGCTGATAATGATCGGCCAGCGCCACAGCCGTGGTGGTGGCAATCGGAATGCCTTTGTAGGCCGGGCCAAACAGCAGATCGAATTCGATGCCACTGTCCTGCAGCGCCGCAGCATAAAAGCGGCCCAGCTTGGCCAGATCGCCGCCGGTATTAAACAAACCGGCATTGAAAAAGTACGGGCTGATGCGACCGGATTTTAAGGTAAACTGGCCAAACTTCAGCACCTGACGCGACAGGGCAAACTCAATAAATTCACGCTGAAAGTCTTTCATCCCAAACTCCTTACGCCAACACCCGCTTTTGCTCATCAACGATATCGCGGATAGCGTGACGCGCCAGTTCCATCATTTCGTGCATTTCGTCAAAGCTAAAGGGTTCGGCTTCCGCCGTGCCCTGCACTTCAATGATTTTGCCGGTTTCCGTCATCACCACATTCATATCGGTTTCGGCATTGGAGTCTTCGTCGTAATCCAGATCGGCCACTGCGGTGCCTTTATAAACGCCAACCGAGACCGCAGCCACCATGTATTTTAGTGGATTGGTTTTGATGATGCCTTTAGCCCGCATAAAGTTCAGCGCATCCACCAGAGCGACACAAGCACCGGTAATTGAAGCCGTGCGGGTGCCGCCATCGGCCTGGATCACATCACAATCGATGGTGATGGTATTCTCACCCAGCAGCTTTAAATCCACCGCCGTGCGCAGGGCACGGCCAATCAGCCGCTGAATTTCCATGGTGCGACCACCTTGCTTGCCACGAGCGGCCTCACGATCATTACGGGTATGGGTCGCACGTGGCAACATGCCATACTCAGCCGTTACCCAGCCTTTGCCCTGGCCTTTCATAAAACGCGGCACCCCTTCCACCACACTGGCAGTACAAATTACTTTGGTGTGGCCAAACTCCACCAGCACCGAGCCTTCGGCATGGGCGGTAAACTGGCGGGTAAAGGTTAAAGGGCGGATCTGACTGGCGGTTCGGCCGCTGGGACGCATGGCATCTCTCCTGCTGGATGTAATCGTCGATAAGTTGTGGTGCTATTATACCGAATGCCGGTCAAGTTGCACCTAAGCTGACAGCACGACTTGCATTCAGGTATACTGACGTTTTCAGCTCCGATTGGAAACCAGCCCATGATCCACAGCATGACCGCCTTCGCCCGTCACGACATTCAAGCCAACTGGGGCAATGCCCAGTGGGAAATCCGCTCGGTCAATCAGCGCTACCTGGAAACCTTTTTCCGTTTGCCAGAACAATTCCGCAGTCTGGAAACCAAATTGCGCGAAACCCTGCGCCAGCAGCTGCAGCGCGGCAAAATCGAAGTCAGCCTGCGCTACAGCATCAACGAAGCCGTCACCGAACTGCAGATCAACCAGCAACTGGCCAGCCAATTGATTAACCATGCCAATGCGCTGCAAAGTCAGGCCAACGGTGCTCAGCTCAATATTATGGACGTACTGCGCTGGCCAGGCGTGATGGATACCCCTCAGGCCGATTTGGATGCAGTGCAAAGTGACTTGCTCGAAGGCTTTCAGCTGGCACTGAATGACTTTATCGCCAGTCGGGCGCGCGAAGGCAAAGCCATGGCCGAGCTGATTGAAAACCGCTTAAGCCAAATCAGCGAACACGTTACCACTGTGCGCGCCCACCTGCCCGTTGCCATGCAATGGCAGCGCGATCGCATCACCAACCGGTTAAAAGACATTCAAAGCGAGCTGGATCAAAGTCGGCTGGAGCAGGAAATGGCCTTTTTGGCACAAAAATCCGATGTGGCCGAAGAGTTGGACAGACTGGAAGCCCACATCAAAGAAAGCCGCCACACGCTAAAAAAAGGCGGCGCCTGCGGCCGGCGTTTGGATTTTATGATGCAGGAGTTCAACCGCGAGGCCAATACCCTGTCGTCCAAATCCATCAGCACCGAGATCACCAATGCTGCGGTGGAGCTTAAGGTATTGATTGAGCAGATGCGGGAGCAGATCCAGAATATTGAATAAAGCTCAACACGGTTCATAAAGCATCATAACCAACTGATAAACCTCGCTTATGGCGAGGTTTCGTTTTTTCTAGTTCCATATTTTTTCATTTTGTTTTATCTAATTGGTGAGTATTGTGGTGAGTGCATGGGGTGAGAAAATGCCAAATTTAACAGTAAAGAAAGTCGAAGCTCTTGCGAAAGGTGGTCCAAGTAAAACGTCTGACGGAAACGGCTTATCGTTTGTCAAAACCGCAGCATCATAACGAAACACCTGCGATGCATCTTGCTGCCTGCTGGGCCAGTCGGCTTGTTGCCAGATCCACATTGGCTATGCCTCTCTATTCTTGAGGCGAATAGCAAGGTTATCAGCTCAGTGAGCGACATTAGACTTAGGAATACAAAAAAAGGTTGGCCTATTAATGAGCCCAAATAACAGCAAGCGAAAGCCACAAATTCAGCTAATGCCAAAAGCTTTTTATGGTGGAACTTGCCAGTAACCAGTTTTGTCGGAGCCTATACGCTTTAATTGCTTGTCTTGTTGTAGCTTGCTAATGGCTCGGCCTATAGTGCGCAGATCTTTACCTATCAAATCGGCTAACTGCTGGCGCGTTAAGTGCGGGTTGTGTTGCAGCAATAACACAATCGCCTCATGTGTTTTTAAGCCAGCAATATTTACAGGGGCATTTACAGGGGCGTTTACAGAGGCGTTTTGTGCCAGTGCTTGCGCTAGCGTTTTCGCAATAGTGCTGAGCATGAAATGAATAAAAACGGTGCTATCGGCTTGCTCATCTGCCTGCTCAAACACCCTTGCCTTCATGGTCTGACCAGTATAAGCTGGCCCGATACACTATTTGGAGTTGCAAGATGGCCATTTCCCTTCGTAAAGCCAACTGGGGCTTGAAATTCTTTGCCTGGCGGTACATTCCGCTGATTGGTTTTTGCTCACCAAAAATTGTGCGAATGGACAGCAAAACGCTGGAAGTCACCATGCCGCACACCTGGCGCACCAAAAACCATTTGGGCAGCATTTATTTTGGTGCTTTGGCGATTGGCGCGGATTTGGCGGGGGCTTTTTTGGTCTTTAGTAAAGCCAAAGCCCGTGGCGTGAATGCCAATTTTGCCTTTAAAGATGTGCAGGGCAGCTTTTTAAAACGCCCTGAAGCCAAAGTGCATTTTACCAGCCACGATGGCGATGTGATTGACCAGATGATTGATGAATCCCTGGCCAGCGGTGAGCGCATCAACCGCCCGGTGTCGGTGGTGGTGACCTGCCCCAGCCTGCATGGGAATGAGCCAATGGCCACTTTTACCCTGACGCTATCGGTCAAAGCCAAACCCACGAAAAAGTAGCGGCGCTTAGGCTTGTATTTGTCGCGGTATTTGCAGCCAGCGCTTTGGCAACGTAAAATTGCGGTTTTATGGCCACAGGACAGACAGATGGCGCAGGTTTCCGGAAATTTATTCATTGTATCGGCCCCGAGCGGGGCTGGTAAATCCAGCCTGATCCAGGCGCTGCTGGCGCAGCATGCCGATATGCAGGTCAGCGTTTCGCACACGACGCGGGCACCACGCCCTGGTGAGCAAAACGGGGTCCATTATCATTTCGTCAAAGTAGATGATTTTAAAGCCCGTATTGCAGCCGGTGAGTTTCTGGAGTGGGCCGAGGTATTTGGCAATTACTACGGTACCTCACGCACCACGCTGGAACACACCCTGCAGCAGGGTATTGATGTGTTTCTGGATATCGACTGGCAGGGAGCTCGTCAGATCCGGCAGCAATTGCCTGACGCCATTGGCATCTTTATTTTGCCCCCCAGCCTGGATGTGCTGCAGCAGCGACTGCAAAGTCGTGGCCAGGACAGCGCCGACATTATTGCCGGCCGAATGAGCAAGGCACAGGATGAAATGAGCCATGCCGATGAATACGACTATCTGATTGTGAATGATGATTTTCAGCAAGCCTTGCTGGAGCTGCGCTCCATCGTGCTGTGTCAGCGCAACCGCCTTATCCGGCAACAACAGCGGCAACAGGATCTGCTGGATCAACTGTTGGCGAAGTCAGCGGATTAGCGTATACTAGCGGGTCTTGCACAACTTGTTGACTTGGAGTAGCGAATGGCTCGCGTAACCGTTGAAGATGCAGTGGATAAAATTGGCAACCGCTTTGACCTGATCCTGGTCGCAGCCCGCCGTGCCCGTCAAATCAGTGTTGAAGGTAAAGATCCACTGGTGGACTGGGAAAATGACAAAAGTACCGTCATCGCCCTGCGTGAAATTGAACAAGGTCTGATCACTGAGTCCATTCTGGACCAGCAAGAGCGTCAGGACCAAATGAAGCAGGAAGCGACCGAGATGGCCGCCGTTGCAGCTATTATTGGCGGCGACGAATAAAACCCTCTTTTCTTGATGACCAGCAGCGTTTTTGCTGCTGGTAACCTACTCAACACCGCCCGATTCTGATATAAATGCAGTAAGCAGCATCTTCGCTGGTTTTTCCTGATGCGGTATGGGGGGTTCAGGTGTATTTGTTTGAAGGTTTAAAGCAGCAAATTCAAGCGTACTTGCCCGCCGACCAGGTGGCGCAGATCCAGCAAGCCTACTTGCTGGCCAGAGAGGCGCATGCCCCACAAATGCGCTCCAGTGGCGAACCTTACATCACCCACCCGGTTGCCGTGACCAGTATCCTCGCCGATATGCGGATGGATCATGAAACTCTGATGGCCTCCCTGCTGCATGATGTGATTGAAGACACGCCCTACAGCAAAGAAGATCTAGCCGAACGCTTTGGTAATACCGTGGCTGAGCTGGTGCAGGGTGTCAGCAAGCTGGATAAGGTCAAATTCAAAGATTATCAGGAATTTGAAGTTACCAACCTGCAAAAAATGTTTATGGCCATGACGCAGGATATCCGGGTGATCCTGATCAAGCTGGCCGATCGCACCCACAATATGCGCACCATTGGTGCCCTGCGCCCGGAAAAACGCCGTCGCATCGCCCGCGAAACGCTGGAACTCTATGCCCCCATTGCCAATCGTCTGGGCATTCACAACATCAAAAACGAACTGGAGGACTCTGGCTTCAAGGCCTTGTACCCGATGCGCTACCGCGCGTTGCAATCGGCCGTGCAACAGGCGCGCGGCCATCGCCGTGAACTGTTGGAGAAGGTTAAAAGCGAAATCAGCAGCCGCATTGCCGATGCCGGCATTGAAGCTGAAGTATCCGGCCGTGAAAAGCACCTGTACAGCATCTACCAAAAAATGAAAAACAAAGAGCGGATGTTCAACGATGTGATGGACATTTATGCTTTTCGGGTCATTGTACAGAGCATCGACAACTGTTACCGCACCTTAGGCGTGGTGCACAATTTGTACAAACCGATTGAGATTCGTTTTAAAGACTACATCGCCATTCCGAAGCAAAATGGCTATCAATCACTGCATACCTCGTTAATTGGCCCGCACGGCATTCCGGTCGAAATCCAGATCCGCACCTCCGAGATGGATGAAATGGCCGACAAGGGTATTGCAGCCCACTGGATGTACAAAGCCGGCAGTGAGCACAGCGGCACCACCGCACAAATCCGTGCCCGCCGCTGGATGCAAAGCCTGCTGGAGCTACAGCAAAGTGCAGGCTCCACCCATGAGTTTGTCGAAAACGTCAAATCCGAGCTGTACCCGGATGAACTCTATGTCTTTACCCCCAAGGGGCGAATTATTGAGCTGCCGATTGATGCCACTGCCGTCGATTTCGCCTATGCGGTGCATACCGATGTTGGCAATCGCTGTGTCGGTGCCCGGATCGATCGCAAGCCTTACCCACTGAGCCGGCCGCTGGAAACCGGCCAGACGGTAGAAATCATCACCAGCCCAGGCGGGAAACCAAACGCCAACTGGCTAAACTATGTGGTGACCAGCCGGGCCATTTTGGGCATTCGCAACTATTTGAAGAAACAGCAGTTAAGTGAAGCAACCAGTTTGGGTTATCGCCTGCTGAACTCGGCACTGGGTGATGTCAAGCTGGCAGATATCGCGACCGATCGTGTGGAGCAAGTACTGCAAAGTGCCCGGCAAAAATCGATGGATGAACTGGCGGTAGAGATTGGCCTGGGCAACCAGTTACCCATTGCCATTGCCCGGCGTTTGCTTGGCGACTTCGATACACCAGATGATGCAGCTCCAACCCAGGAGCAAAGCCATAGCAAAGCTGTGATTGTCGGCTCAGAAGGCATGTTATTAACCTTTGCCAAATGCTGTCGCCCCATTCCGGGCGATCCTATTGTTGCCAATGCTTCGCCCGGTAAAGGCCTGAATGTGCATCGCAGCGATTGCCGGAATATCAAAGGCTGGGAAAAAGATCCGGCCAAGTACTTCCCGGTGCGCTGGGATCAAACTCAGGATAAGCACTTCCTGTGTGATATCCGAGTCTATATTATCAATCGCCAGGGCGTATTAGCGAAACTGACCGCTTTGATAGCAACCCAGGATTCCAATATTCAGGACTTAGCGACCGATGATCGGGATACCGGTGAATACATTATTAACATTACCCTGTCGGTTCGCGACCGGGTGCATCTGGCCAATGTGATGCGGAAAATCCGTGTCATGCCGGACGTGCAGAAAATTTACAGAAGGAAGTAAGATGTCCAAAGTCATTATCCGTACCGATGCAGCTCCTGCAGCCATTGGTACCTACAGCCAGGCCGTAAAAATAGGTACTACGGTCTATTTATCCGGCCAAATCCCACTGGTACCAACCAGCATGGAGATGGTCTCGGAAGACTTTAGCGAACAAACGCACCAGGTATTCAAAAACCTGCAAGCTGTCTGCGATGCTGCCGGCGGCTGCCTGAATGACATGGTGAAGGTGAATATTTTTCTGACCGACTTAAGCCAGTTCGCTACCGTGAACAGCATCATGAGTCAGTATTTTCACGAGCCCTACCCAGCCAGAGCTGCGGTCCAGGTCAGTGCCTTACCGCGCGGCGCCCAAATTGAAATTGATGGAGTGATGGAAGTTCCATCAACCTACTAACCCACCTCTTCCCTGAAACGACACCGTCATCGTTTCAGGGGCTAGCCAGCTACAACCACCTCAGTCACTGGTATTTTCCTGGCTGAACAGGGTACACTGGCTACATTCAGCAAGCATAAGAGATCGCTTCGTGGCAGCAACACAACTGGATAACCTGGCCATTACGCAATTAAAAGGCGTTGGCAGTAAAATGGCTGAGCGGCTGCAAAAGCTTGGTATCCATAGTGTGCAGGACCTGTTGTTTCACTTGCCGTTACGCTATGAAGACCGAACCCGAGTTTGCGCCATTGCCGATTTGCTACCAGGCATGCACACCACTATCCTCGGTACAGTACAAAGCAGCGAGATCCAGTTTGGCAAACGCCGCTCCTGGCTGGTTAAAGTGCGCGATCACAGCGGCAGTCTGACACTGCGTTTTTTTCATTTTAGTGCCGCACAAAAAGAGGCTATTTCTCCAGGGGTAGAACTACGCTGCTTCGGAGAAGCCCGGCGCGGCTTGCGTGGTCTCGAGATGATGCATCCTGAATACAAACTAGTTCAGGGTACAGATAACATCATGGTGGCGGAAAGCCTGACCCCCATTTACCCCAGCACAGAAGGATTAAAGCAAGCCAGCTGGCGCAATCTGACCGAGCTGGCGCTTGGTTACCTGCAACGCTTTAGTCCACAGGAGTATCTGCCAGCCAGTGGTCAGCAAGGCTGGACACTAACGGATGCGCTGTTTTACTTACACCGCCCACCGCCAGATGCCAGCCTGGAGCAATTAGAGCAGGGCCAACACCCGGCGCAGCAGCGGCTGATCTTAGAAGAGCTGACTACCCAGCAAATCAGTATGTTCCAGCTTCGGCAGCAATGCCAGGCACAACAAGGGATTGCCGTAGCAGAGCCTGATGGCAAGCTTATTCACCAATTTTTACAACAACTTCCCTTTGCACCAACGAGCGCGCAGCAACGAGTAGTGGCGGAGATCCATACCGATTTGGCCAATACAGTGCCAATGCTTCGGCTGGTACAGGGCGATGTGGGTTCAGGCAAAACTCTGGTGGCAGCACTGGCTGCCTTGCAGGTTATTGCTGCCGGGTATCAGGTAGCTTTGATGGCGCCGACTGAACTCCTGGCAGAGCAACATGCCGAAAACTTTCGTCAATGGTTCGATCCCTTAGGGCTCACCGTAGCCTGGCTGGGAGGCAAAAGCAAAGGCAAAGTCAGACAACAGCAGTTGCACTTGATCCAAAGCGGTGAGGCTGCCATGGTGATAGGTACCCATGCGCTGTTTCAACAGGATGTGCACTTTCATCAGTTGGCGCTGGTGATTATTGATGAGCAACACCGTTTTGGCGTCCACCAACGGCTGGCCTTGCGTGAAAAGGGCGGCATCGACAACCGCGCACCGCACCAGTTGATAATGACCGCCACCCCGATTCCCCGCACACTTGCCATGACGGCCTATGCCGATCTGGATACATCAATCATCGATGAGCTGCCACCGGGAAGGACACCAGTCACTACGGTTGCGATACCGGACACACGGCGACAACAGGTGATTGACCGTGTGCAAGCATCGGTCACCGAAGAACAGCGACAGGTGTATTGGGTCTGCACCCTGATTGAAGAGTCGGATGTACTGCAATGCCAGGCCGCAGAACAAAGCTGTGCCGCCTTGCAGGAGGCCTTACCGGATGTACGTGTTGGCTTGGTGCATGGCCGCTTAAAACCTGCGGAAAAGCAGCAGGTGATGCAAGCTTTTAGTCAGGGTGAGCTGGATGTACTGGTCGCCACCACAGTGATTGAGGTTGGCGTCAATGTCCCCAATGCCAGCCTGATGATTATTGAAAACCCCGAGCGGCTTGGCCTGGCGCAACTGCATCAATTGCGTGGCAGGGTTGGTCGTGGCAGTACTGCTTCACATTGTGTACTGCTGTATCACGCTCCCCTGTCGCAAACCGCTCAGGCCAGACTGGCCGTGCTTCGGGACAGCAACGATGGCTTTGTGATTGCGCAGCGGGATCTGGAAATCCGCGGCCCGGGTGAGTTGCTGGGTACCCGCCAGACCGGACTGGCACAGCTTAAAATCGCCGATTTAGAGCGGGATGAGTACCTGTTGCCGGTAGCCCGTGAGCTGGCGACTGAGCTGTGGAAGCACCATCAACCAGCCTGCCAGCAATTACTAAGGCGCTGGCTGCCCAATCGCGAACAATTTGCCAATGCTTAAACCAAGCGTTTGGGGTGGGCTTTTCGGTTGGCATGTAAGGCGTCCAGGCTGTAGATCAGCAAGGCAGTCCAGATCACAGCAAAGGTGATCAAGCGCTCCTGAGCCAAAGGCTCCTGATACAGCCAGACGCCAAACACAAACATCAGACTGGGCCCGATGTACTGAAAGAAGCCCATGGTCGATAACTGCAGACGCCGGGCACCGGCTATAAAACACAGTAACGGCACGGTCGTCACCAAGGCGGCGGCCATCAGCAACAGGTTCAGCGTCCAGCTGTTTTGCAGCAGGTTAACGGCATAACTGTCTGCAACAAACCACCAATACCAGACGGCCAGTGGCAGCAGCAGTAAGGACTCGAGCAGCAAACCAATGATGGCATTTACCGCCAGCTTTTTACGCAGCAAGCCATAGACGGCAAAAGAGCCTGCCAGCGCCAGAGCTATCCAGGGGAAGGCACCATAACTGAGTACCTGATAGAGCACAGCACAAGCGGCCAGCCCCAGGGCAAACCACTGCATTTTTCGAAGTCGCTCACCTAAAAACACCATCCCCAACAACACATTGAGTAGTGGATTGATGTAATAGCCAAGGCTGGCATCCAACATATGATTCTGATTCACCGCCCAGATAAACAACCACCAATTAAAGCCAAGTAACAAAGAGGTTAGCAACAGCAAGCTCATCAGTTTGGGTTGCCTCACCACAGCCAGCACTTGCGACCACTGCCTTATTGCTACCACCACAAGCAACAGCAGCAGACAGGACCAAACAATGCGGTGCACCAGTATTTCCAGCGATGGGATTTCAGCAATTTGCTTAAAGTAGAGCGGAGCTATGCCCCAAAGAGTGTAAGCACAGATGGCGGCAAGACCACCCAGCTTTTGTTCACGCGTCAGTGACATGACTATGCCTGTAGGAAATCAGGCCTGTATTCTAACCAAAAGCACTACGTAGTACGACAGCATTTAACCAACTAAGTAGGTACCAGTCCCCAGTGCTATGTGTACACCACTGTCGTTATGCAATTCCATCCGGCACACAGCCACTTTGTTACCACTTCGAATAACGCGAGCCGTGGCAGTAAAATGCGCGCCCCGGCCGGGGCGCAGGTAATCGGTACGAATGTCAATGGTACTCATTTTTCCTAAGCGGCTCATCAACTCATCCTGCTGAATGCTCTGCATCCTGCTGAGCGCACTGGATACTGCCATAATGCCGCCAACCACATCCAGTACGGTGGCGATAACACCGCCGTGCATAATCATTTGCACTGGATTGCCAATCAATTGCTCAGACCAGCTAAAACAGACCTCCGCCTGCTCCAGATCGAAGCGGGTTACCTGCAAGCCTAACAATTGGTTAAACGGCATTTGCTCAAAGGTTGTAGCAATAAGCGGCAATAAATCAGCATGTTTCATGAGGCACACCATTCTGGTTGGACCTGTCAAGACTAACTGGCTTTGCCGTACTAAGCAAGGGGGCTGGGGCAGACAGCAGCGTCCGTTTTGATTACAATGCCACTTTAACCAGCGAGCTGCGATCACCTGTGCACGATACTCTACTCCAGCATCTGAAAACTTACTTTGGCTACAGCAGCTTCCGCCCCGGACAGTTGGAGGTAATGGATGCAGCACTGGCTGGCAGGGATAGCTTTGTCCTGATGCCAACTGGCGGTGGCAAATCGTTATGTTACCAGTTGCCGGCCTTGATGCTATCGCACGTTACTGTCGTAGTATCCCCTCTGATGTCACTGATGAAAGATCAGGTGGATGCACTCAAAGCCAACGGCATTGCCGCCGAGTTTATAAATAGTAGCCTGAGCCGCGAAGAAGTACTGGCTATTTACAACAAACTGCGGCAACAACAACTCAAGCTGCTCTACGTTGCACCGGAACGCTTGCTACAGCCTCAATTTTTAGAACGTTTGAGTGAACTTGGCGTCAGTTTGTTTGCCATTGATGAAGCTCATTGCATCTCACAGTGGGGTCATGATTTCCGGCCGGATTACATGGCACTGGCACTGATCAAAGAGCGCTTTCCTGCGGTGCCTGTAATGGCACTAACAGCGACAGCCGATGCAGCCACCCGACAGGATATTGTGCAACAACTTGGCTTGCAGCAACACCAGGAATACGTTGGCAGCTTTGACCGTCCCAACATTCGCTATACCATCCAGGAAAAGTTCCGGCCGCTGGAGCAACTGGTCAGCTATTTGAAACAGCAGGATGGTCAAAGCGGCATAGTATACTGCAACTCCAGACGCAAAGTGGATGAACTGGCAAGCCAGTTGCTTGAGAGAGGCTTCAGTGCAGCCGCTTATCATGCAGGCATGGATTCTGACAGCCGCAGTCGGGTGCAAGATGCCTTCCAACGCGATGATATTCAGGTCATAGTTGCCACCGTAGCCTTTGGCATGGGCATCAATAAGTCCAATATCCGTTTCGTTGTGCACTATGAGCTATCCCGTACGATTGAGGCTTACTATCAGGAAACTGGCAGAGCCGGGCGAGATGGCGTAGCAGCAGAAGCATTAACGCTGTTTGATCCGGCTGATGTTGCCCGTATCTATCATTGGATTGATCAGGAAGAGAACGAACAGCGATCACGGGTTGCCCGTCAGCGTTTCTCTGCTATGGCCTCCTTTGCCGAAGCTCAGACCTGTCGTAGGTTGGTACTGCTGAACTACTTTGGCGAAGCAAGACAAACCCCCTGTGGCAACTGTGATATTTGCCTGTCTCCACCCAAACAATTTGATGGTACCGAGCTGGCACAAAAAGCGTTGTCATGCGTGTACCGGGTTGGCCAGCGTTTCGGTATGGGCCATGTCATCGAGGTATTACGCGGTAGCAATAGCCAAAAAGTACAGCAATACGGCCACCATCGATTATCCACCTGGGGTTTAGGTCAGGATTACAGCCATGATTTCTGGCTTAGTATCTTACGTCAGCTAGTACATTTTGGCTTTTTACAGCAAGACATCACGCAACATGCGGCCTTAAAGTTACAGCCTGCGGCACGACCAGTATTGAAGGGAGAGCAACCTTTGCAGTTGGCTGTCCCCCGGCTGCATGCCAGTAGCAGTAAAGATAAACGCAAACCACAAAACTACGATAAAGTACTGTTCGCTCGCTTAAAACGACTGCGCAAGCAATTGGCAGAGCAAGAAGATATCGCCCCCTATATGGTGTTCAGTGATGCAACACTCATTGATATGTGCCAACGCCTTCCCGAACATGAACAGACTATGTTACAAGTCAGTGGCGTTGGCCTTACCAAGCTAAGTCGCTATGGAACAACATTTTTATTGGAGATAAGCGACTATCTGACAAGTTCGCTCAGTCATGATACATTGGCAAAGTAATAAAAACGTGATAAGGCTATGCAACCATAGACCTGTCAGCCTATACCATAAAACTCCGCGGTGACTACCAGGTAAGCAGTGAGGGATGCTGTGATTGCACGAATTGTACTTTTCCTGCTTTGCGTCGGGATATCTTTTACCAGCCAGGCGCATTATGCCCGAAGTATTCAGGTAGATCCGCAGCTTGAGAGCCTGTCTCTGCGCCCGACACTTTATTATCAGATCACAGACGATACGCTGGAGATTGAGGAGTTCTTGCTAAATCCGGCCCGCCATCACGCATTCCAACTGGTAGAGGAAAAAGAAAAGCTACAAATTGACACTGGGCAAGCAGTTTGGCTGTTCGTTCGGCTCCAATACCATGGAGAAATCCCCTTGGACACTATCATCCATTATGACTTTCCGCTCGCGGATCAAGTGACCAAGGTGCTACTGGATAGACAATCAAATCGCTTCCAGCACCATTACCATACTGGCAGCGACTACCCTTATGATGAACGCCTATTGCCCTACCCCAGCTTTGCGTTTCCACTTCATCTAAATCCAGGCCAGGAAATCGATGTATTTCTTAAGATCCAGGATGCAGGCCTGGTCCCTTTACGGTTAGAGTTATGGCAACAAGACAGTTTCAGAGCCGCTCAGAATCAACTAAATCTTGTTGCCGGTATTATCTATGGATTATTGATTGCTGTTGTGTTGTACAACCTCTACTTGCTGATCCGGCGCCGACATATTTCTTATTTGTATCAAGCTGGCTGCTATTTTAGTTTTGGCTTAATCATCGCCACCTTGAATGGGCAAGCGTTCGCTTATATATGGCCCAACCAACCTGAAATTAATTCAGCCATTCTATATATTCTCGCAGGCTCAACATTGTTGTGTCTGAATCAATTTACTTACCAGGCTTTGTCCTCATTCAAACGACAACCCTGGTATATACTTTTTTTGCTGAATCAAGCGCTGAGTCTGATCCTGTTATTTACCCCGCTCTACGCAAGCGGTCAACTGCGTGTGCATCTGCTGCTTACTTGTGCTTTAACCGTACTAATCAGCAACTGTTTTGTATCCTTCGCCCATTTTCTGCAAGGCCACGGCAAAGCACGTTTCTTTGCATTACTTTGGCTTTTCTTGCTGATAAGCGGTGGTCTTATCATGCTTTCAGAGTTTGGGTTACTGCAACTGCCGATGATGTGGTATGAAGTCGCTTTAGCCGCTCTGATTCTTAGCATCGCATGCATCAGCTACCATTACGGGCATCAGAACAATCATGATGCGCTGCTGCCAAGCTCCCGAACACAACAAATCAAACAATTGTGTGGAGAAGCACTATTTGCACAATCGCAAGGAGCCGTTGTAATAGCATCAGAAACTGGACGACTGTTACTAGCAAATGATAGCTTTTATAATCTCATCGGCGCCACCACCGAATCAACAGCCAAGCTGGATCTTCAGCTTGATGAGCTTTTGCCAGAATGGCCTCTACCTAAAACACAGGGAGTGGAATCAACAGCCGCTCTGACTCTAGAGTTGCAGAATACATACGGAGATTCCTTTTTCATCACGGCAACAACGGATATGTTTTTCGGGCCGGCTCTGGAGAAAATGTTTTGCATTAAAATCCAGCCTCTGAGTGACGAAGACTTTGCAAAGACAAAAATAAGCCAATTGAATGAGCTTGATAATCTTACAACTTTACTTAATCAGACTGCATTTCATAATAAGCTGGACAGCTGGCTGCATTCTGCCGAGCCTGGCTGCCTTTTACAAATTGATTTAATCGACTTTAAGCGGATAAACGAACAATGTGATCAGGCCGCCGGAGATGCATTGCTTCGCCAGATAGCTACAAAATTGCGTCACGAATTGCCCGAAGCCACCCTTGCACGGTTATCTGCAGACAAATTTGGGGTTCTGTTGCCAGGTAAGAGCTCACAGGAAATATTTGTGCTGTCTTATCGTTTACTTGATGTGTTACGAGGATATCGATTTATTTGGCAGCAACATATTTTCCGGATGAATGCATCTATCGGAGTTGTCAGTAAAGAACACCTTAGTGATAACGCAGAGCAGGCTTTAATTATACTTGAGCAGAGTTGTCAGCAGGCTAAGAATAAAGGTTCCAATCGGATCCACCTTTTCCATCCAGCGGACCAGATAGACTCCGTGAGCGAATTTGCACAGCAAGAATGGGAGCATAAGCTCCGCTCAGCACTAACCAACAATCAGCTGATTCTAAACATTCAGTTTATTCATCAGCCAGAGCAGCCGGTACAATCTCGTTACGAGGTACTGTTACGCCTAAGAGCAGAGGCCGGTCACCTTATTCCAGCGGCTAACTTTATCTACGCAGCTCGCAGAGCGAACCTTACTCAACGCCTTGATCGCTGGGTTATCGAACGCTATTTTGCCTGGTTGTACCAACATCCAGCACATCTTGAACAAAGCAGCCTGTGTCATATCAACATCTCTGCTGCTTCAATCATGGACCCAGACTTCAAATTTTTTATCACAGAACAACTAAGGCTCTACAAGATCCCAACAACAAAGATCTGCTTCGAATTTGATGAATACATTGCGGTAGAGTATTTAAATGACACCATTGCCTTTATCAAGCATGTACACGAGCTAGGTTGTCTTGTCTGCCTTGATAACTTTGGCAGTGGCCTTTCTGTTTTCAGCTACCTGAAACAGCTGCCCATTGACATGTTAAAAATTGACAGAAGCGTCACCAAAAATATTACCACAGATCCACTTAATCAGGCAGTGCTCCGCTGTATTATTGAGTTGGCAGGCAGTATGAAAATTCAACCGATAGCTACTCACATTGAGACAGAAGAAGCTTATCAACTGATCAGATCATACGGGCTAAGCCTCTGCCAGGGTTTCCACCTTAGCAAACCATGCTTGCTGACTGAAGCTTATCTACAGCAGTAGATGCAACATTGCAAAGCTCAGGGCGCTCAGCCGGCACCATGCCAAACAGTTAGCTTAGCGAAACCCCAGCTCCCGCTTCAACGTAAAAAGGCCCACCGGTCAGGGAAGACTGCATTTGTTACAAGTTACAGGCAGAGACGCTCCTTCAGGCTATCGCAGATAGATGGGTGATGCACCGAACCGGCATGGCGACCAAACTGCAGGCCCGAAGGGCGAAACACAGGGAAGTGTTTCGCAATGCCACCTCGGTGGCTGCCGTGGGTGAGCTGTGCGCCGTCAGGCGCTTCAACGCAAAAAGCCCACTCGAATGAGTGGGCTCTTGGCTTTAT